>CP163498.1:4124288-4437860 GCA_041071465.1 Pseudomonas putida
CCGCCCGTTGTCGCTGGATGACTACCGCGCCCACGGCGGTTTCGCAGGGCTGGAGGCAGCCGTGGCCCTGGACGGTGCCGACGTGGTCGCTGCGGTACTCGATTCCGGTCTGCGTGGCCGTGGTGGCGCGGCGTTCCCGGCTGGCATCAAGTGGCGCACCGTGCGTGACGCCGATGCCGGGCAAAAATACGTGGTGTGCAACGCTGACGAGGGTGACTCCGGCACCTTTGCCGACCGCATGCTGATGGAGGGCGACCCCTTCCTGCTGATCGAGGGCATGATCATTGCCGGCCTCGCCGTCGGGGCCGACAAGGGATACATCTATGTACGCTCGGAATATCCCGACGCTATCCGCTCGCTTGACCAGGCCTTCACCATTGCCCGTGATGCGGGGTACCTCGGCACTGACGTAGCCGGCAGCGGCCTGGCGTTCGACCTGGAAGTGCGGGTGGGCGCCGGCGCCTATATCTGCGGCGAAGAAACCGCGTTGCTCGAATCCATCGAAGGCAAGCGCGGCATCGTCCGCGCCAAGCCCCCACTGCCCGCGCTGCAAGGCCTGTTCGGCTTGCCGACGCTGGTGCACAACGTGCTTACCCTGGCTTCGGTGCCCATCATTCTGGCCAAGGGCGCGGCGTTCTATCGCGATTTCGGCATGGGCCGCTCGCTGGGCACCATGCCGTTCCAGCTGGCCGGTAACATCCGCCAGGGTGGCTTGGTGGAGCGTGCGTTCGGCCTGACCCTGCGCGAACTGGTGGACGGTTACGGCGGTGGCACGGCCAGTGGCCGGCCGCTGAAGGCCGCGCAGGTCGGGGGGCCGCTTGGTGCCTGGGTACCCCCCAGCCACTTCGACACGCCGCTGGACTATGAAGCCTTCGCCGCCATGGGCGCGATGCTCGGCCACGGCGGTGTAGTGGTGGCCGACGACACCCTGAACATGGCCAGCATGGCGCGTTTCGCCCTGCAGTTCTGCGCCGAGGAGTCCTGTGGCAAGTGCACCCCATGCCGCATCGGCTCGACGCGGGGCATGGAAGTGGTCGACCGGCTGATCGCCAGCAGCGACCTCGCTGAACGCCACGACCAGGCGCTGGTGCTGCGCGACCTGTGCGACACGATGCAGTACGGCTCGCTGTGCGCCATGGGTGGCATGACCGCCTACCCGGTGGCCAGTGCGCTCAAGTACTTCCCTGCCGATTTTGGGCTGACCACCACGGAGGCCGCGCAGTGATCAATTTCTTCGACCCCGCTTCTGATAAAAACAGCGACCTCGGCACCCCGGCCCGTGACAGCGACGTGCAGGTCAGCCTGAGCATCGACGGCCGCGCCATCAGTGTGCCCGCCGGCACCTCGGTGATGCGCGCCGCCGCGATGCTCGGCACCAGCATCCCCAAACTGTGCGCCACCGACAGCCTTGAAGCCTTCGGCTCGTGCCGCATGTGCATGGTGGAAATCGAAGGCATGCGCGGCTACCCGGCGTCCTGCACCACGCCGGTCAGCGAAGGCATGGTGGTACGTACCGAAACCCCGCGCCTGGCCGGCCTGCGCCGCAACGTGATGGAGCTGTACATTTCCGACCACCCGCTGGACTGTCTGACCTGCTCGGCCAACGGTAACTGCGAGCTGCAGACCGTGGCTGGCCAGGTGGGCCTGCGCGAGGTGCGCTATGGCTATGACGGCGCCAACCACCTGGCCGAGAAAAAGGACGTTTCCAACCCGTATTTCGACTACGAGCCGAGCAAGTGCATCGTTTGCAGCCGCTGCGTGCGCGCCTGCGAGGATATCCAGGGCACCTTTGCCCTGACCATTACCGGGCGTGGTTTTGAATCGCGGGTAGCGGCAGCGGGTGGTGATGACTTCCTCACTTCCGAGTGCGTGTCGTGCGGCGCCTGCGTGCAGGCCTGCCCGACTGCGACCCTGACGGAAAAGAGCCTGGTGCAACTTGGCCAGCCTGAGCGTTCGGTCATTACCACGTGCGCCTACTGCGGCGTTGGCTGTTCGTTCCGCGCCGAAATGAAGGGCGACCAGCTGGTGCGCATGGTCCCGGACAAGAACGGCGGCGCCAACCATGGCCACGCCTGCGTCAAAGGCCGCTTCGCCTGGGGTTATGCCACCCACCCGGACCGCATTACCAAGCCGATGATTCGCAAGCGCCTGGAAGACCCGTGGCAGGAAGTGAGCTGGGACGAGGCGGTGACCTATGCCGCCAGCGAGTTCCGCCGCATCCAGCTCAAGTACGGGCGCGACGCCATTGGCGGCATCACCTCCAGCCGCTGCACCAACGAAGAAGCCTACCTGGTGCAGAAATTGGTGCGCACGGCATTCGGCAACAACAACGTCGATACCTGCGCGCGGGTGTGCCATTCGCCCACTGGCTATGGCCTGAAGCAGACCCTGGGTGAATCGGCGGGCACGCAAAGCTTCGATTCGGTGATGCAGGCCGACGTGGTGCTGGTGATCGGCGCCAACCCCACCGATGCTCACCCGGTGTTTGGTTCGCAACTCAAGCGTCGCTTGCGCCAGGGGGCTCGGCTGATCGTGATCGACCCACGGCGTATCGACCTGGTCGACTCGCCGCACGCCCGTGCCGAGCTGCATCTGCAACTGCGCCCAGGCACCAACGTGGCCATGCTCAACGCCCTGGCCCACGTGATAGTCACCGAGGGCCTGCTGGCTCAACGCTTCATCGATGCCCGCTGCGAAACCGAAGACTTCGCCCGCTGGCGCGACTTCGTCAGCCTGGCAGACAACGCCCCCGAGGTGCTCGGCCCGGTCTGTGGTGTGCCTGCCGAGCAGATCCGCGCCGCTGCGCGGTTGTATGCCACCGGCGGCAACGCAGCCATCTATTACGGCTTGGGCGTGACCGAGCACAGCCAGGGTAGTACTGCGGTGATGGGCATCGCCAACCTGGCCATGGCCACCGGCAATATCGGCCGCGAGGGGGTAGGGGTGAACCCGTTGCGCGGGCAGAACAACGTGCAGGGTTCGTGCGACATGGGTTCGTTCCCCCACGAGCTGCCCGGCTACCGGCATATCTCCAACGAGGGCGTGCGCGCCGAGTTCGAACGAGCCTGGGGCGTGACCCTGCAGCCCGACCCTGGTCTGCGCATTCCCAACATGTTCGAGGCTGCGTTGGACGGCAGCTTCAAAGCGTTGTACTGCCAGGGTGAGGACATCGCCCAGAGCGACCCTAACACCCAGCACGTCACGGCAGCCTTGCACGCCATGGAGTGCGTGGTGGTGCAGGATATTTTCCTCAACGAAACCGCCAAGTTCGCCCATGTTTTCCTGCCGGGCAGTTCATTCCTGGAAAAGGACGGCACTTTCACCAATGCCGAGCGGCGCATTTCGCGGGTGCGCAAGGTCATGGAGCCGCTGGCCGGCAAGGCCGACTGGGAAGCCACCGTGGCCCTGGCCAACGCCCTGGGCTACCCGATGAACTACCGCCACCCGTCCGAGATCATGGACGAGATCGCTCGCCTGACGCCGACCTTCCGCCGGGTAAGCTACGCCGAGATCGACCGCCATGGCAGCCTGCAATGGCCATGCAACGATGCTGCACCCGATGGCACACCGACCATGCACATCGACCAGTTCGTGCGTGGCAAGGGCCGCTTCATGCTTACCGGCTACGTGCCCACCGACGAAAAGGTCAACAACCGCTATCCGCTGCTGCTGACCACCGGGCGCATCCTCAGCCAGTACAACGTCGGGGCTCAGACCCGGCGTACCGGCAACGTCGCCTGGCATGACGCCGACCGTTTGGAGATCCACCCAACCGACGCCGAAAGCCGTGGCATTCAGGACGGTGACTGGGTGGGAATCGGCAGCCGCGCCGGGCAGACCGTGCTGCGTGCCAAGGTCAGCGCACGGGTGGCGCCGGGCGTGGTGTACACCACGTTCCACTTCCCTGAATCGGGGGCGAACGTGATCACCACCGACAACTCCGACTGGGCCACCAACTGCCCCGAGTACAAGGTGACGGCTGTGGAAGTGGTGAAAGTGTTCCAGCCATCACAATGGCAAAAGCGCTACCAGGACTTCAGTGATGAACAGCGGCGGCTGCTGATAGAGCGCCGCACAGCGGAAAAAGCCGAGGTGCGCCGATGAGCAGTGACAACCTGGTCAAGATGGCCAACCAGATTGCCCATTACTTCGACAGTGAGCCAAACCGGGCGCTGGCGGTGCAGGGGGTGCGGCAGCATTTGCAAAGCTTCTGGACGCCGGCCATGCGCCGGCAACTGGCGGAGTGGATCGAGGCCAACGCAGGGGAGGGCCTGGACCCGAAGGTGCGCGAGGCGATGGCCTAGCGGGCCTGCGCGGTCCCTGTAGGAGCGGCCTTGTGTCGCGAAAGGGCCGCGAAGCAGCCCCAGATTTCAGCTTTGATGCATAAATTTCTGGGGCCGCCTTGCGGCCCTTTCGCGACACAAGGCCGCTCCTACAGGGACCGCGCCAATCGTGGCAATTGCGTCAGCCGCGGGCCAGTTCGGCCTGGTGGGCGATGGCTTCTTCGCTCTTGAGCACCAGCACATCGCCCTCGAGCGCATCCAGCACCACCTCGGAAGTATTGCCAATCAACGCCCCGGAAATCCCCGTGCGGCACACCGTACCGATCACCGTCACAACCGCATCAAGCTCCTTCTCGGTATGCGGAATCAGCACATCCGCCGGCCCTTCGGCCACGTGTAGGCACGCTTCACTGATGCCGTACTCGGCCTGGAACGCCTTGCACGCTTCGCGGTAACGTTTTTCGATGGTATCGCTCAGTTGGTATGCCGGGTCCGAGGCCGACAGCATTGGCGACGGGTGGGCGCTGATGACATGCAGCTCGCCCTTGGCCAGTTTGGCAATCTCGAAGCCATGGTCGATGATGCTGGCATGCAGGCGGCGGTGGTCCTCGTCCTGGTTGCCCACGTCCACTGCAGCCAGAATCTTGCCCCCGGTCCACGGCCGTTCGCTCTTGACCATCAGCACAGCGCACGGGCACTGGCGCAGCAGCTTCCAGTCGCTGGGGGTGAGCAGGGCCTTCTTCAGCGGGTTGTCCGGGCGGTGTTCCTTGATCACCAACTCGCAGCCCTCGGCCTGCTGCACATAGATGATGGTGTCGTGCAGGTTGTCGCGCCAGGCCTCTTCGTGGGTGATGTTGTCGTACCCGTCATCATGCAACTGGCTGCTCAACAGGCTCAGTAGTGCACTGTGATCATGCCGTTTGTCGCACATCAGCAGGTGCAGGCGTGCGCCAGTGACGCCAGCGATCAGCTTGGCCCGGGTCAGCGCCCGGCTGTGGGCGTGCTCAGGGTCGAGGACGACGAGGATGCTGCGGACGGCTTGCATGGGCGTGAACTCCCTCAAAGGTGGCGACCAATGCCTGACTATAGTCGGCGCTTCCCCCGCTGGCGCTTGATATACGTCAAGCATAGTCACTGGCGCCACCCGCCGCCGTCGGTATAATCGCCGCCTCTGCCTGTTCCTGTGGTTGCACGTTTATGTCCCTGATCCCCGAAATCGACGCTTTTCTTGGTTGCCCGACGCCAGATGCCTGGATCGAAGCGGCGCTCGCCGACCAGGAAACCCTGCTGATCGACCACAAGAACTGCGAGTTCAAGGCCGCCAGCACGGCCTTGAGCCTGATGGCCAAATACAACACGCACCTTGATCTGATCAACATGATGTCGCGCCTGGCCCGCGAGGAGCTGGTGCACCATGAGCAGGTGCTGCGCCTGATGAAGCGCCGTGGTGTGCCGCTGCGCCCTGTGTCGGCGGGGCGCTATGCGTCGGGGCTGCGCCGCCTGGTGCGTGCCCACGAGCCAGTGAAACTGGTGGATACGCTGGTGGTGGGGGCGTTCATCGAGGCGCGCAGCTGTGAGCGCTTCGCTGCGCTGGTGCCGCACCTGGATGAAGAACTGGGCCGCTTCTACCACGGTTTGTTGAAAAGTGAAGCGCGCCACTACCAGGGCTACCTGAAACTGGCGCACAACTACGGCGATGAGGCGGACATCGCCCGCCGCGTGGAACTGGTGCGCGCTGCGGAAATGGAACTGATCCAGTCACCGGACCAGGAACTGCGCTTCCACAGCGGTATACCGCAGGCACTAGCCGCCTGAGTCGCAGCAGGCGGCCCTGGGTTCAGTCGCGCCGGCCCAGCAACAGGCCGATCACCAGGCCGAGGCCGGCGGAAATGGCCACGGTCTGCCAGGGGTGGCCGCCAATATAATCCTGAGTGGCGTCCACCACCGGTTGCGCCTTGTCCCGCACATTGCCTGCGGCCTGGCGCGCCTGTTTCAGTTTGAGGCTGACCTGCGCCCGCAGGGATTCTGCTTCTTCGCCCACCAGGGCGGCACTGTCGTTCAGCAGTTTTTCCGATTCTTCGATCAGCGATTGCAGTTCGCTGAATACCTGGTCCTTGATCTGATCGCTGTCCGCCAGCGTGGCGTTTTTCCGGGCCATGAACTCGTCCTCGTCGATGGGGGGTGTGAACAATGGATACCGCCACGTCGGGAAAGTTGCGGCGGCTTTCCGATGTTGCGTTGCCTGGGTGTAAGATAGCGGCCATTTTCAAACCTGCAGGTACCTTCATGAGTTTCAATCTGGCCAACATGAGCTTCGAGGAACGGGCGCAGATCGAGGCAGAGAAGGCTCGGCTGTTCGAGATGTGGCAGAACAACCTGGGCAAGGCCAAGGGCGATGCGGCCCGGCTGATTGCCGAAAAGCCACGGCGCAAGGGCAAGTGGGCCGAGTGGGTACGCGCCGAACTGGACGCCATGACGCCGCCCGAGTACGCCAGCATGGTGCGCAGCGAAGTCAACAAGCTGATGGCCGCGGCCAGCGCCAACCGCTGAGCACACCCCACCGGGCGTTTACCAGTAAGCGCCCTTGGGCAGGTCCAGCTTGCCCTCGTCGGTAAAGCGCACGGTGCCCAGCGGCCCGCCGGCCAGCTTGCCGCGCAGCGTGTAGGGCAAACCCTGCAGCGACTCTACCTTGCCCAGCCCATAGGCCTGGCGCAGGAAGGAAAACGCCGTGATGCTGACGGGCACCACGATTACCGCTTCGTCATATCGGCCAATATGGCCCTGCTGGTCGCTGACCCGGCCGCTAGCGGCTGGCCGTTGACTTCCAGGTTGATGGCGACACCGTTGTAATCGATCGGCGCCTCGTTGGGGTTCTGTACCCGCATTTTCACCGCCATGCGCAGCTCCAGCTCCTGGCCGGGCAGTGGCTCGATGCCGATCACGCTGATGTTGACCGGGTCGCGTGGCTGGAACAGGGCGCAGGCTCCTAGGCCATACGCCATCAGCAGGACGAGAAACAGGCGGATACAGTGGTGCAGGCGGGCAGTCATTGAGGGCGACCTTGCCAAAGTGAGCGAACGGTCAGTGTGGCAAATGCGCGTCGGCGTTGAAAGTATCCTCGCAGATGAAAGATACTGTTTCTCATTAACGTCCGATAACTCATCTTACTGGCAGTTTCCAAACCCATGCTGACGTCACCCGTGTCGGGCCTGCTGGCGACTTTCCAGGAGCACTACGACGACCTGTTGCAGTTCCTGACCCGGCGCATGAGCGACCGCCAGCGCGCCGCCGACGTGGCGCAGGAAACCTATCTGAAACTGGTGAACATCGACGAGCAGGCGGTGCCGGTGTTGCATGCGCGCAGTTTCATCTTTCGCGTGGCCGGCAACCTGGCAATCGATGCCTTGCGCCGCGAGAAGCGCATCGCCGCCAGCCACGACGACAGTGACGGCGCCTGTGAGGTGGCCTGCCCGGCACCGGCGCCCGAGGCGGCATTGCTGGCCCGCGAGCGCCTGCGGATTCTTGACCAGGCGCTGTTGCAACTGCCCGACAACGCCCGCCGGGCGCTGTTGCTCAACCGCGTCGAAGGCCTGACCCAGAAGCAGATCGCTCAACGCCTGGGCGTTTCCGAGAGCATGGTGGCGAAGTACATCGGCCAGGCGCTGCGCCATTGCCGCGGTTGGCTTAAGCAGGCGGGTGTGGCGGCGTCCGTGGTGGTGCTGGTCGCCGCCGTGGCGGGTTGGCGGCAGGCGCCGATGCTGCTGGCGGATTACCACACTGCTGTCGGCGAGCGGCAGATCATTACGTTGGCTGATGGCACGCGGGTGACGCTGAACAGCGCCAGTGCCATGAGCGTCGTTTTCAGTGAGCATGAGCGGCGTGTGGTGCTTGATGCCGGTGAAGCATTGTTCGAGACCGCTGCTGATTCACGGCCGTTTGTGGTCGATACCGCCGGTGAGCGGGTGCAGGGCACTGCCGCGACCTTCAGCGTGCGCCGCGATGGCCACGTGGTGTTGGCGCACGGTGAGGCCAAGGTAGGTCAACGCGAACTGGCGGTAGCGGCCGATGCCGGCATGCAAATGGCCTGGCAGCGCGGCAAGCTGATCTTCAACGGCAAGCCGCTGGGGCAGGTACTGGAGGAGCTTGAGCGATACCGCCATGGGCGCATTGTGCTGTCCGACAGCAAGCTGGCAGCGATGGAGGTGAGCGGGGTATTTGATCTGGATGAGCCTGAGGCCCTGTTGCGGACGCTTGAGCAGCGATATGGCCTGAAGGTTACCTACCTGCCGTGGTTGGCCGTGGTGTATTGATCGGCCTGCAGCGACCTCGTCGCACTACAGAAATAAAAATATTTTCCATTTGGCACTGCAAGTTCGTGCAAGCCAGATCGTCGTAGTGGGACTGATCAGCAACCCATTCTCATTTACGACTTGTCAGGAAGCTCATACGTGCCTCTGATGCTCAAGCCCTTGCACCGCCGTCGCGGTTCTCTTCACCACGCCCTGATGTCCTGCAGTGCCCTGGCCATGCTGGTCGGTCCGCTGCATGTGTGGGCCGCGACGACCACCGAACAGACCCAGATGCAGGCTCGCCAGGTTCAGCTCGACGTGCCAGCCCAACCGTTGGGCCAGGCCCTGACCACTTTCGCCGATCAGGCTGGCCTGCACCTGTTGTTCACCACTGGTGATGTCGCAGATCAGGCCAGCCCGGCGTTGCAGGGCAGCTACAGTGTCGAGCAGGCCCTGCAGCAGCTGCTGGCCGGCAGCGGCATGAGTTGGCAGTTCAGCGATGCCCGTACGGTCACCCTGCGTAAAACCGAGGCCGCGCCGCAGGCGGTCAACCTCAAGCCGATCGAAGTCAGCGTGGCCTCGCGCACCAGCACCGCAATCAGCGAAATCCCCGGCACCGTCTGGGTGGTCGAGCAGCAGCAGTTGCGCGAGCAGATCGACAGCGGTGTCAGCCTGAAGGAAGCCATCGGCAAGCTGGTGCCGGGCCTCGACCTGGCGCCGGAAGGGCGCACCAACTACGGCCAGAACATGCGCGGGCGCAACGTGCTGGTGATGATCGACGGGGTCAGCCAGAACAGCTCGCGCGGCCTGTCGCGCCAGTTCGACAGCATTTCGCCGTTCAACGTCGAGCGCGTCGAAGTGTTGTCGGGTGCCAGCGCCATCTACGGCGGTGGCGCCACCGGCGGCATCATCAACATCGTGACCAAGAAGGGCGAGCCCGGCCCGGCGCGGTTCGAGACCCAGCTGGGCGCCAGCAGCGGCTTCAACAACAGCGACGACCTGGCCACTCGCTTCGCCCAGTCGATCAGCGGCGGCAACGAGCGGGTCAATGCCCGGCTGGGTATCTCCGGTGAGCAGAACGAAGCCTTTTACGATGGTGCAGGCGACCAGATCTTCATCGACAACACCCAGACCGACCTGCAGTACAACCGCACCATCGATGTGCTCGGTACCTTGGGCCTGCAGTTGAACGACCAGCAGAGCCTCGACCTGTTGGCCCAGTACTACGACTCGGGCAACCACGGCAGCACGGGTATCTACTTCCCCAACCTCAACTACAACGCGCCGTCAGACCTGGAAGACGCCGAGCTGCGCAGCGGTTATTCGTCGGACCTGGAGCCGCGTACCCGACGCTTGTTGCTGAACGCCAATTACCACCACAACGACGTGCTGGGCCAGGATTTCTACCTGCAAGCCTCGTACCGCAAGGAAGACGACAACTTCTACCCGTTCCCGTACTACAACCGTGCCACGCCCACCGGTTCGCGCGGGGTGTACTTTGCTGCCTCGCAGCAGAACTTCGAGGTCACCAGCCTCAAGGGGCTGTTCGCCAAGCAATGGGACACGCTGAAGCTGACCTACGGCGTCGACCTGGACCGCGAGCGGTTCAACGCCGAGCAGACCACCTTCAATGCCCTGACTTCGTCCGAGTCGGGCGGCCTGGAGATGGAAAAGGACAGCAAGGCGGCGCGTTACCCCAGCTATCGGGTCGATGGTGTGTCGGTGTATGCCCAGCTGGACTGGCACGCCACCGACAACCTGACGTTCTCGGGCGGCGCTCGTCGCCAGCAGATGGACGTGGATGTCAGCGACTTCAAGGGCGTACCGGGCGGCAGCAACGACTACCAGGTGAACCTGTTCAACGTCGGTGCCATCTACGATTTCAAGAACGGCCACCAGGTGTGGACCAACTATGGCGAAGGCTTCGACCTGCCGGACCCAGCCAAGTACTACGGCAAGCCGAGCCTGAGCGTGGCCGACAACCCGCTGGCTGGCATCAAGAGCCGCCAGGTGGAGCTGGGCTGGCGCTATGCCGACCTGGGCTGGGATGCCCAGGCAGCGCTGTACTACATCTGGTCGGACAAGATCATCAACGTCGATTCGCAAACGCTGACCATCAACGTGGAAGAGCAGAAGAGCCGCGACTTTGGCTTTGAAGGTGCGCTGACCCGGCACTTCCAGGCCGGTTGGGAAACCGGCGGCACCTTGCACCTGACCCGCTCCGAAGAAGAGGCTGCAGACGGTGGCTGGATCAAGCGTGATGCCCGCTATGCTTCGCTGTCCAAGGCCACCGCGTTCGTCGGCTGGAAGGGCGATGGCCGCAGCGCGCGGTTGCAGGCCAACCATGCTTTCAGCCTGAAGGACGATGCCGACCACGAGATCGACGGCTACACCACCTTCGACTTGCTTGGCAGCCAGGACACCGGTTTCGGTACCTTC
Organism: Pseudomonas putida; assembly: GCA_041071465.1. Classification (NCBI taxonomy): domain Bacteria; kingdom Pseudomonadati; phylum Pseudomonadota; class Gammaproteobacteria; order Pseudomonadales; family Pseudomonadaceae; genus Pseudomonas; species Pseudomonas putida. Next base: position 4,135,300 of record CP163498.1, read on the forward strand.
AGTGCCGGCATCCAGAACCTGCTGGACAAGCAGTACAGCACGGTCTGGGGGCAGCGTGCGACGCTCTTCTATTCACCGACCTACGGGCCAGCGTACCTGTATGACTACCAAGGGCGTGGGCGCACCTACACGCTGACCTGGAGCATGGCTTACTGAGTGTTGCAGCCTGAACTGGCCTCTGTGGGCGCGGGCCGGTTCAGGCAAATGCTGCCAGCAAGTCCTGCGCAAACGCCTGCTGTGCTTCACCAACCCCCTGTGCCCGGTGCCGGGCCAGGGTAAACGGCACCACGAAATCCAGCCCTGGGTCCAGCGCCCACAATAACCCCTCGGCCTCCCAGTCCTGCGCGCAGTGGCATGGCAGGTAGCCGATATGCCGCCCCGACAGAATGAACGTCAGCACGCTCTCGATCTGCTCCGCCACCGCCATGCTGCGCTGGCTCTGGAACGGCTCACCGCCTTTGAGAAAACGGTACGGATGGCGCACCTGGTCCATGTCCAGCAGCCGCTCAAGCCCAACCCCCGACTCGCCGAACAGCACATGCCCTTTGCCGCAATACAGCCGTTGCCTCTCCTCGAACAATGGCTGGTAATCAAAGGCCGCCTGGTTGCCGGAAAAGTAGCTGATGGCACAGTCCAGCCGCTGCTCCAGCAACAACCGCTCAAGCTCCGCTGGCGGTGCACTGATCAGCTCCAATTGCACCGATTCCTCTCGCTTGCGAAACGCCGCAATGGCCGCCGCCAGCTTCAGGCTGACTGCCTTGTCCTGGTTTTCCGCCAGACCGATGCGCACGTTGCCCAGCAACCGCCCAGCAACGCCGTTGGCCTGCTGGCGGAACTGCTCGATGTTCAGCAGCAGGCCACGCGCCGCCTCCAATAACAATTCACCTTTGTCCGTCAGGCGAAAACCACCCTTGCCACGGCTGCACAGACGGTAACCCAGGCGAGCCTCCAGCTGTGCCATGCGCTGGCTTATGGTGGGCTGGCTCAGGCCCAGCACGCCTTGCGCGGCGCTGAAGCCACCGGCCTGGACTACAGTGACGAACAGCCGCAGCAGGTGCAGATCGGGGTCGTGCAATTGTCCGAGCATTACATTGGTCCTGGTGAATGTCAGCTTTGCAAACTTGCCATTTCTGCAATGTAACCCGGCTGGCATGCTCGCGGCATCCACCCATTAGCCGAGGTGTCCGCCATGCGTCGATCGTTGTGCTTGTTGTCCCTGGTCCTGGCCTTGCCGTTACAGGCGCAAGAAAAGGTCGTGAACCTCTATAGCTGGGCCGACTACGTTGCCCCGCAAACCCTTCAGCGCTTCGAGCGAGAAACCGGCTACAAGGTGCGCTACGACACCTTCGACACCACTGAAGTGCTGGAAACCAAGCTGCTGACCGGTGGTAGCGGTTACGACGTGGTGGTGCCGTCAGCTACCGTGCTGGCCAGGGCGCTCAAGGCCAATGCCCTGCAACCGCTCGATCCTCAGGCCATGCCCGGCTACAGCAATCTCGACAAGGACCTGCTGGCCAAGCTCGCCGAGGCCGACCCCGGCAACCGCCATGCCGTGCCGTACACCTGGGGAACGCTGGGCCTTGGGGTGAATGTGGAGGCCGTGCGCCAGCGCCTGGGCGATGTGCCGCTCGACAGCCTCGACCTGCTGTTCAAGCCCGAGTACGCCAGCCGTCTGAAGGACTGCGGCATTGCCATGCCCGATTCGCCACAGGAAGTGATAGGGGTTGCCCTGAACTACCTGGGCAAAGACCCTTACAGCCAGAACAAGGATGACCTGGCTGCCGCGCAGAACCTGCTCAGCCAGTTGCAGCCGTCGATCAGCTATGTCGCCAATGGCCGGCAGATCAGCGACCTGGCCAATGGCAGCGTGTGCCTGGCGCTGACCTATAACGGTGATGCGGCAATGGCCGCCGACCAGGCCCGCCGTGCCGGCAAGCCGTTCGAGCTGATCTACCGCATCCCCCGCGAAGGCACGCTGGTGTGGCAGGACAACCTGGTCATTCCAAAAGACGCCCCGCACCCCGAGGCCGCGCGAGCGTTCATTGCCTTCATGCTCAAGCCCGAGTCGGTGGCGGCGCTGACCAACACGCTGTTCTTCGCCAATGCCAACCAAGCCGCCACACCACTGGTGGACGAAGCGGTGCGCAACGACCCGGACATCTACCCACCCGCCGAGGTACGCCAGCGCCTGTTCGCCGACCGCAGCATGGCCTTGGCCGATTTGCGCCAGCGTAACCGCCTTTGGACGGCTTTCCGCAGCCGCCAATGAGACATGACAACCAAGGAGCCCGACCGTGGAGCAAGCCGCAAGCAACGACCAGGCGATGACCCGCGACAGCCTGTATGGCACTGCCGCCGAAAGTACCTACGCCGGTATTACCAGTTTCTCTCGCCGCCGCTACAGCCGCGATTTGCGGGGTGTGGATGTGGTGGTCAGCGGTGTGCCGTTCGATACTGCCACCAGCAACCGCCCCGGCGCGCGTTTCGGCCCACGGGCGATCCGCGCCGCTTCGGTGCAGCAGGCCTGGGCCCGGCACTGGCCGTGGGCGTTCGACCCCTTCGACCACCTGGCGGTAATCGACTTTGGTGACTGCCCCTTCGACAGCGGCACGCCGCAGTCGGTGCCGGACAGCATCGAGGCCCATGCAGAGCATATCCTGCAGGCGGGTTGCGCCATGCTCACCCTCGGTGGCGACCACTTCATCAGCTACCCGCTGCTAAAGGCTCACGCCCGCCGCCATGGCCCGCTGGCGCTGATTCACTTCGATGCCCACAGTGATACCTGGCCGGACGAGGAGGGCAAGCGCATCGACCACGGCACCATGTTCTGGCATGCCGCCCGCGAAGGCCTGGTGGACCCGGCTCACTCGTTGCAGATCGGCCTGCGCACCACCAATGACGACAGCCAGGGCTTTGCCATTCTCGACGCCCGACAGGTGCACCGCCAAGGCACCGAGGCGGTGATTGCAGCGATTCGTCAGCGGGTGGGCGAGCGCCCGGTGTACCTGACCTTCGACATCGACTGCCTCGACCCGGCCTATGCGCCTGGCACCGGTACGCCGGTGTGTGGCGGGCTGAGCACGGTGCAGGCGCTGGAGATCCTGGGTGGGCTGCGCGGTATCAACCTGGTGGGCATGGACCTGGTGGAAGTGGCGCCGGCTTATGACCATGCCGATATCACGGCGCTGGCGGGGGCGACGCTGGCGATGGAGATGCTGTGTCTGTATGCCGCCCGGCATAAAGTGGATAAGGGCCAGTAACTTGGAGCCGCGTTGCGGCCCATCGCGATGCTAGGCCGCTGCTAGAAGCGAGCGCGTGCCCCCTGTAGGAGCGTCCTTGCGTCGCGATGGGCTGCAATGCAGCCCCATGGGCGCATACTGAAACATCAGGAATCATCTCCATCCATATTCACACTTTTGCCGCGAACCCTTCGCGCCTTAGGCTATCAAACCGACCAGGCGCGGCATTTTCGTACAGGAGGTGAAGCATGACCCCGACATTGCCCATCCTGGCCCTCGGCCTGGCTTTGTGCCTGCCCGCGCACGCAGCCCTGCAGCAGCCTTTGCAGCTCGCCGCCGGCAACAACAACCCCTACAACAGCCCGATCCAGCGCGCCAACCCCAACAGCCGCCAGGGCAGCATGCCGGCCACGCCACCGGTGCGCGGCCCGTCCACCGACCCGTACCAGCGTACCCCCACGCTGGACAACCGCGGCATCGGCAACGGCGACAACCTGCGCCGCCAGCAGCAAACCCCGAACCTGGAACCCACCCGGCCACCGCGCGACAATCCGCGTGCGCCATAAGCCCGATTGAAAGGAATCCTGCATGCTTCGAGCACCCTGGCTTGCCACCCTGACTGCCGCCGCGTTGCTGCCCTTGCTGGCGCAGGCAGCGGCGGAACAGCAGTTTCGCAGTGAAGAAGGCACCTTGACCGTCAGCACCGTTGCCGATGGCCTGCGCAACCCTTGGGCACTGGCGTTTCTGCCGGGCGGCAAGGACATGCTGGTGACCGAACGCACCGGCAACCTGCGGCTGGTCAATGCCGAGGGCAAGGTTGGCCCGCCGATCAGTGGCGTACCCAAGGTCTGGGCCGAAGGCCAGGGCGGCTTGCTGGACGTAGTGCTGTCGCCGGAGTTCGGCAAGGACCGCACCGTGTACCTGTCGTACGCCGAGGAGGGCAGTGATGGCAAGGCCGGTACCGCCGTGGGCCGTGGCCAGCTGTCTGAAGACCGTGCCCGGTTGGAGAACTTCACGGTGGTTTTCCGCCAGCAGCCCAAGCTGTCGGTGGGTAACCACTTCGGCTCGCGCCTGGTATTCGACCGCAACGGCTACCTGTTCATTGCCTTGGGCGAGAACAACCAGCGCCCCACTGCCCAAGACCTGGACAAGCTGCAAGGCAAGATCGTGCGCATCTTGCCGGACGGCGAAGTGCCCAAGGACAACCCCTTTGTCGGCAAGAGCAATGTGCGGCCGGAGATCTGGTCGTACGGCCACCGCAACCAGCAAGGCGCCGCGCTCAACCCTTGGACCGGCAAGCTGTGGACCCACGAGCACGGCCCGCGTGGCGGCGACGAAATCAACATACCCGAACCCGGCAAGAACTACGGCTGGCCGATTGCGACCCATGGCATCAACTACTCGCTGCTGCCGATCCCCGAGGCCAAGGGCAAGCACGTCGACGGCATGGTCGACCCGCACCATGTGTGGGAAAAGTCACCCGGTATCAGCGGCATGGCGTTCTACGACAGCCCGACGTTCAAGGCCTGGGACCACAACCTGTTCATTGGTGCGTTGGCCACTCAGGAACTCATCCGCTTGCAGCTGAAGGGGGACAAGGTGGTGCATGAGGAGCGTTTGCTGGGTGACTTGAAGGCGCGTATTCGCGATGTGCGGGTGGGGCCGGATGGGTACCTGTATGTACTGACCGATGACAAGGATGGGGCGTTGCTGAAGGTGGGCTTGGACGGCGACGCCTGACGCGCTCTCTTGTGGGGGCGGTCAGTGCCAGCTCTGGAGTTTCATACACAACAGTTGCACCCACAATGTGTGCTCTGCACCCGCTGTGTAGAATGCGGCATGGCTACCGACCCCCAATCCTGCTACCAGCAAGCCCTGAACACCCAGGGCTTTGTCGCCGACCCCGCCCAGGCCCGCGCCGTCGAGGCCCTGCAAGCTTGCTTCCAGGCCGTCGAGCAAGGCCGCCCCACCCAGGGTATCTACCTCTGGGGGCCGGTGGGCCGGGGCAAGACCTGGCTGATGGATCAGTTCCACCGCTGTCTGCGCCTACCCAGCCGGCGCCAGCACTTCCACCACTTCATGGCCTGGGTCCATCAGCGCCTGTTTCAGCTTAACGGCACTGCCGACCCGCTTCTGGCCCTGGCTCGGGACTTGGCCGGGCAGATCCGTGTGCTGTGCTTCGATGAACTGTTCGTCAACGACATCGGTGATGCGATCATCCTCGGCCGCCTGTTTCAGGTTCTGTTCGACCAGGGTGTGGTGATTGTCGCCACTTCCAACCAGCCACCCGAGCAGCTCTACCGCGATGGCTTCAACCGCGAGCGGTTCCTGCCGGCTATTGCCGCCATCCAGCGGCACATGCAGGTACTGCCGGTGACGGGCGAGCAGGACCACCGTCTGCACCCCGGTGCAGAGCGGCAGCGCTACTGGGTAGCGGAGGCGGGGCAGGCCAGCCAGTTGGGCGGGGTGTTCTGCCAGCTTAGCCCGGAAGACAGCGGCACTGATCGGCCATTGGTGATCGGCTCCAGGCAGGTTCAAGTGGTGCGGCGCAGTGGGCAGGCTATCTGGTGCCGCTTCGCCGATCTGTGCGAACAACCTTTGGCGGCCATGGAGTTCATGGCCTTGTGCGATCAATTTCCCGCGATTTTGCTATCCGGCATACCGGCGCTGGGTGGTGAGCAGCGGGCGGGGCGTATTGCCCGCGGCACCGAGGATGGCGCGGCGCGGGTGGTGGCAGGCGACCGTGAACTGCCGGCACTGTCACCCAAGGATGACGCGGTACGCCGCTTCATTGCCCTGGTCGACGAATGCTACGACCGCCGTGTGGCCTTGTACCTGGAAGCACAGGTGCCGCTCGATGCCCTCTACACCCAAGGGTACTTGGCCTTTCCGTACCAACGAACCCTGAGCCGGCTTCGGGAGATGCAACTGCAACGCTTTGCCTGAAAAGGCGCCCAAGCATGCACCCGACTACGGGCTTACTTGTTCAGCCACTCAACCAAGGTACGGTTGAACCGCACCGGCTCCTCGATCTGCGGTGCATGCCCCATGCCTTCGAAGGTGATCAGTTCACCTTTGGGGATCAGCTTGGCCACCTGTGGCCCCAGCTCTGCATACTTGCCCAGCTTCGCCTTTACTTCCGGCGGCGCGATATCGCTGCCGATGGCCGTGGTGTCCTTGTCGCCTATCAGTAGCAAGGTCGGCATCTGCAGGTCGCTGAACTCGTGGTACACCGGCTGGGTGAAGATCATGTCGTAGATCAGCGCCGAATTCCACGCCACGGCTTCATGCCCCGGCCCTTTGTTCAGGCCCACCAGCATCTGTACCCAACGCTCGTATTCCGGCTTCCAGCGGCCGGCGTAGTAGGTCTTGCGCTCATATTCGCGCACCCCCTCGGCATCCAGCTTGAGCTCGCGGGCATACCACTGGTCCACGGTGCGGTAGGGCACGCCCAGGGCTTTCCAGTCTTCCAGGCCGATCGGGTTGACCATGGCAAGGCGTTCAACTTGCTGTGGGTACATCAGCGCGTAGCGGGTGGCGAGCATCCCGCCGGTGGAGTGGCCGAGCACGGTGGTTCGCTTCACGCCGAGCTGTTCGAGCAGGGCATGGGTATTGTCCGCCAGTTGCTGGAAGCTGTACTGGTAATGCGCCGGTTTGCTCGATGTACAGAAGCCGACCTGATCGGGGGCGATGACCCGGTAGCCGGCCTTGCTCAGGGCGTCGATGGTGGTTTCCCAGGTGGCGGCGCAAAAGTTCTTGCCGTGCATCAGTACCACGCTGTGGCCGTTGGCCTGGCCCTGGGCGGGCACGTCCATGTAGCCCATCTGCAGGGCCTGGCCCTGAGACTTGAAGTCGAAATGCTTGAGGGGGTGTGGGTAGTTGAACCCTTGCAGTTGTGGGCCGTAGGTGGGCGACTCGGCGGCGATGGCCGAACTGCCGGCCAGGCAGGCCAGAGCCAGGGCGGTTGCGCGCAGCATGTGGGCACTCCGTGTAGGGCCATGTAGGAATGGGCGACTTTAGCAGCCAGGCGCGGGCCGGAAACGTGAAAGGTGTTACCAGCCGTGAAACCAGCCCAGGGTAATCATGGCCAGCACCGCATAGCGGCCGGCCTTGGCCAGGGTCACCAGCAACAAAAAGCGCCAGAACGGCTCACGCATGATCCCGGCGATCAGCGTCAGCGGGTCGCCGATCACCGGCATCCAGCTGAGCAGCAGTGACCATTGCCCCCAGCGCTGGTAGCGCTGCTGCGCACGCTCCAACTGGGCAGCACTGAACGGGAACCAACGCTTGTCACGCAGGTGTTCAATGGCCCGCCCCAGCAGCCAGTTGACTACCGAACCCAACACATTGCCCAGGGTGGCGACCAGCAGCAGCGTCGCCCAGGCCTCGGGCTGGCGCAGCAATAGGCCGACCAGTACGGCCTCCGATTGCAGCGGTAGCAGGGTGGCGGCGCCAAAGGCGCTGAGGAACAGCGCCCACAGGCTGAGCATCAGTAGTTGGCTACAACGGTGTCCTGGCCCTCCTGGGTCACACCGATAACCTGGTAGGCATCCTTGTGGTCACCCATTTCCATGCCCGGCGAGCCCATGGGCATGCCCGGCACGGCCAGGCCCTTGAGGTCGCTGCGCTTGGTCAGCAGGCGTACCTGCTCGGCCGGTACGTGGCCTTCGACGAACTTGCCGTCGATCACCCCGGTATGGCACGACGCCAGCCGTGGCGCCACGCCCAGACGTTGCTTGACCGCGCTCATGTTCGGCTCGACGTGGTCGTTGACGGTGAAGCCGTTGTCCCGCAGGTGGCTGATCCAGGCCTTGCAGCAGCCGCAGTTGGGGTCGCGGTAGACGTCGATGGTCTCGGCGGCCTGGGCCAGGCCGGTGACGGCCAGCAGGCCCAGGGTCAGCAGGTGTTTGCGCAGCATGGTGAAGCACTCCTTTAGAAACGCAGGCGGATACCGGCGACCAGGCGGGTCTGGCCTTGGTCTTCGCCGTCTTCGCGGGCCTGGTCGGCACGCGTGCCGTGCAGGCGGTTGAAACTGACCCCGACGTAGGGGGCGAAGCCGCGCGTGATTTCGTAGCGCAGGCGCAGGCCCACTTCGCTGTCGGCCAGCCCCGCGCCTTGCTCGCGCCCGGCGTCATTGCGGCCGTAGAGGTTGGCTTCCAGGGTCGGTTCCAGTATCCAGCGGTTGGTCAGCAGCATAGCGTAAGCGGCTTCCAGGCGCAGCGCGGTCTGTTGCCGCTCGCCGGCATAAGCGGTGGCTTGCAGCTCCAGGCCGTACAATGGCGTGCCCTGGATACCGAAGGCGGCCCAAGCCTGGCCGCTGGCTGGCTTGAAGTCCTGGCGCACGCCGGCCACCAGCTCCCACCACGGGCTCACCGCATGGCCCCACAGTGCCTGCAGCTCGGCCTTGTGGGTCTTGCCCTGTTCGCGCTCGCCTTCACTGCGTAGCCACAGGCGGTCGATATCGCCGCCGACCCAGGCGGTGGCATTCCAGTTCAGGGCACTGCTGCTCTCGAAGTTCTGGTATTCGAGTTGTCCACGACCACCGCCCAGTTCAGCGCCCTGTCATGCACCTGGTGCCCGGGCAAAGGTGGGAAGGCGGCGCGGCGGTCGGCGTCGGTGATGGCTGGCAGCGGCGTGCGAGGCTGGCTGGGGGTTGCCTGGCCATGGCCCATGCTTTCATGGTTCATGGTGCCGTGCTCCATGCTGGCGTGGTTCATGTGTGCCATGCCAGCGGCCGTCGCCCGTTCGCTGGCGAGCAAGGTCAGCAGCGTCACGCCAGCCATGATGCTTTTGCGGGTGTCATTCATCGACGCGTACCTCGCGGAACATGCCGGTCTCCATGTGGTAGAGCAGGTGGCAGTGATAGGCCCAGCGGCCCAACGCATCGGCGGTCACCCGGTAGGAACGGCGGCTGCCGGGCGGGATGTCGAGGGTGTGCTTGCGCACCAGGAACTGGCCGTGCTCGTCTTCCAGGTCGCTCCACATGCCGTGCAAGTGGATGGGGTGGGTCATCATGGTGTCGTTGACCAGGGTGATGCGGGACCGCTCGCCGTAGGTCAGGCGCAACGGCTCGGCATCACTGAACTTGATGCCGTCGAACGACCAGGCGAAGCGCTCCATGTGGCCGGTCAGGTGCAGCTCGATGTCTCTTGATGGCGTGCGGCCGTCGGGGTCGGGGTAGGGGCTGCGCAGGTCGGCATAGGTGAGTACGCGGCGGCCATTGTTGCGCAGGCCGATACCAGGGTCGGCCAGGTTGGCGCGTGGGGCCATGGTCTGCATGTCCACGAGCGGGTTGTCGGTTTCGCTGGCCGGGTGTTGCTGCATGGCCGACATGGCGGCGTGGTCCATGCCGGCCATGTTGCTGTGGTCCATGCTGGCCATGGCGCCCATGCCACCGTGGCCCATGTCATCCATGCTCAAGACCGGGCGCGGGTCGGGTGCAGGCACTGGCGCCTGTAGCCCGGCGGCGCGAGCCAGGGTGCCGCGGGCGAAGCCGGTGCGGTCCATGCTCTGGGCGAACAGGGTGTAGGCAGGTTGGTCGCCCACGGTCACCAGCACGTCGTAGGTCTCGGCCACGGCAATGCGCAGTTCGTCCACGCTCACCGGCGTCACCGGCAAGCCGTCGGCGGCGATCACCGTCAGCTTAAGCCCAGGGATGCGGAAGTCGAAATAGGTCATGGCCGAAGCGTTGATCAGCCGTAGACGCACGGTCTCGCCCGGCTGGAACAGGCAGGTGAAGTTGCCCTCCGGCGGCTGGCCGTTGAGCAGGTAGGTGTAGGTGGCGGCGCTGATATCCGCCAGGTCGGTGGGGCTCATGCGCATGCGTGCCCAGGCCGTGCGCTCGGCGACGGTCGGGCTCCAGCCCTTATCGGCAACGTCGTCGATGAAGTCGCCGACGGTGCGCTTGTGGTAGTTGTACGCGTCGGACTGTTTCTTCAGCGTGGCCATCAATTGCTCCGGCGCCTGGTCGGACCAGTCGCTGAACAGCAGCACATGGTCGCGCTGGTAGCGATGCGCTTCGGGCTCGCGTGGTTCGATCACGATCGCCCCGTATACCCCGGCCTGTTCCTGCAGCCCCGAATGGCTGTGGTACCAGTAGGTGCCGCTTTGGCGCAGGGTGAACTGGTACCGGTAGTCGCCGCCGGGCTCGATGCCGGCGAAGCTCAGGCCAGGTACGCCGTCCATGTTGGCCGGCAGGATGATGCCGTGCCAATGGATCGAGGTGTCCTGTGCCAGGCGGTTGCGCACGCGCAGGGTCACGGTGTCGCCTTCGCGCCAGCGCAGCAGAGGGCCGGGCAGGCTGTTGTTGATGGTCAATGCGGTGCGCGGGCGGCCAGTGATGTTCACCGGCGTCTGGCCGATGAACAGCTCGAAGTGCTGGCCGGCCAGGTCACGGCCTTCGGCGGCCTGGGCCAGCGGGCGCCACAGCCCCAGGCCCGCCAGTGTGCTGGCGGCGCCCAGGCCTTTGACGAAGGTACGGCGGGAGGGGTTGCGCAACATGGCGTGGCCTCATGCGGGAGAGCCACGATGTTCGCTGCCGCCGCCTGTCAGGCAGCTGAGGTGCACATTACAGCGCTGTCAGCTTGCGGCCTCGTCAGCGCCGAGGTCGCGCATCAGCAGGCCGTAGTCGAGGGTTACCTGCTCCGGGATCGGCAGATACACCACATGGCCATCGCCCGGCGCCACCTCGATGGCCTGCTGCTGGCGGTCGCACAGGCGGTGCAGGTCGAAGTGGTAATTGCCGCGCGGGGTCATCAACTCCAGGTGGTCGCCCACGGCGAAGCGGTTTTTCACCTTGACCTCGGCCAGGCCGTCGACGCGCACGCCGGTCAACTCGCCAACGAACTGCTGACGCTCGGACACGGAATTGCCGCGCTGGTAGTTTTGGTACTCGTCGTGCACGTGGCGGCGCAGGAAGCCTTCGGTGTAGCCGCGTTGTGCGAGCGATTCGAGGTTGCCCATCAGGGCGCGGTCGAATGGCCGCCCGGCCACCGCGTCGTCGATCGCCTGGCGATACGACTGCACTGCGCGGGCACAGTAGAAGTGCGATTTGGTGCGGCCCTCGATTTTCAACGAATGCACGCCCATCCCGGCCAGGCGCTCGACGTGCTGGATGGCGCGCAGGTCCTTGGCATTCATGATGTAGGTGCCGTGTTCATCTTCGAACGCCGGCATTTCAGTGCCAGGGCGGTTGCTTTCCTGCAGCAGGAATACCTGCTCGGTAGGGGCGCCCAGGCCCAGGGTGGGCTGCACTTCGCGCACGATATCGCCGGTGGCGTTCTCGGTGGCGGGCGTGGCGTCGTACTTCCAGCGGCAGGCGTTGGTGCAGGTGCCCTGGTTGGCGTCACGCTTATTGAGGTAGCCCGACAGCAGGCAGCGGCCGGAGTAGGCCATGCACAGGGCGCCGTGGACGAACACCTCCAGCTCCATGTCCGGCACCTGCTGGCGAATTTCTTCGATCTCTTCCAGCGACAGCTCCCGTGACAGGATCACCCGGCTCAGGCCCAGTTGCTGCCAGAATTGCACACTGGCCCAGTTGACTGTGTTGGCCTGCACCGACAGGTGTACCGGCATCTGCGGGAAGTGCTGGCGCACCAGCATGATCAGGCCGGGGTCGGACATGATCAGCGCGTCTGGCGCCATCTCGATCACGGGCGCCAGGTCCTTGAGGAATGTCTTGAGCTTGGCATTGTGCGGGGCGATGTTGACCACCACGTAGAAGCGCTTGCCCAGGGCGTGTGCCTCCTGGATGCCCAGCGCCAGGTTGGCGTGGTCGAATTCGTTGTTACGCACTCGCAAGCTGTAGCGCGGCTGGCCGGCGTAGACCGCGTCGGCGCCGTAGGCAAAGGCGTAGCGCATGGTCTTGAGGGTGCCGGCGGGGGCCAGCAATTCGGGCTTGGCGGTAGGGTTCATGTGCGCACCAGGGCAAAAGGCGCGGATGCTAGGGCCAGTGGCAAACACGCGTATTGATTTGCATCAAGGGAGTAACGGCACTTTTAGCCAGCCGGTGAGCACTAATATCCCAGAAGCCACGCGAGAACCTGCGATGAACGAAACCGCGCTACAGAACAAAGCCCTGGCCGTACTCCTGGCGCTGGTGACCATCGCCTTCTTCTGGATCCTGCTGCCGTACTACGGCGCCATCTTCTGGGCGGTGATCCTTGGCATCCTGTTCGCCCCGCTGCAGCGCCACCTGCTGATCCGTTTCGGACGGCGGCGCAACCTGGCCGCCGCCGCGACCACACTGGTGTGCCTGCTGGTGGCGATCCTGCCGGTGATCATCACCAGTGCGCTGCTGGTACAAGAGGGCGCCACGCTGTACCAGCGCATCGAAAGCGGGCAACTGGACATCGCCGGATACGTCGAGCACGGCAAGGACATGCTCCCGGCATTCGCCCAGCATGGCCTGGACAACATGGGCATGGGCAACCTCGACGGGTTGCGCGACAAGATCACCAAGTGGGCAACCCAGGGTAGCCAGGCACTGGCTAGCCAGGCGTTCAGTTTTGGCCAGGGCACATTCGAGTTCGTGATCAGTTTTGGCATCATGATGTACCTGCTGTTCTTCTTCCTGCGTGAAGGGCCCGAGGTGGCCCGTCGGGTGCGGCTGGCCGTGCCACTGCCTGAGCACCAGAAGCGTCGTTTGCAGCTGAAGTTCAACCGTGTGGTGCGGGCGACCGTGAAAGGCAACGTGCTGGTGGCCATTACCCAGGGCGCGCTGGGCGGTTTCATCTTCTGGGTGCTGGATATTCCGAGTGCATTGGTGTGGGCGGTGCTGATGGCGTTCTTGTCGCTGCTGCCGGCGGTAGGCGCTGGGATCGTCTGGGCGCCGGTGGCCGCGTATTTCCTGCTGACTGGGGCGATACTGCCTGGGGTGATCCTGACCGCGTTCGGTGTGCTGGTGATCGGCCTGGTGGACAACCTGCTGCGGCCGATCCTGGTGGGCAAGGACACACGCATGCCAGACTATCTGATCCTGGTGTCGACCCTGGGCGGGCTGGCGGTGTTCGGCCTCAACGGCTTCGTGATCGGGCCATTGATCGCGGCGCTGTTCATGTCCAGCTGGGGATCTTCGCGGCAACCAAACCCCAGGTGCAATTACCCCAGTAGGGGTTTACCGACGTGCCCAAGGTTGGGTTCAATGCCGTCCCTGGCGCCGTTATGGAAAACAGCCAAATCGACAAGCCCAACTTTACCTACCAGGCGGTCTACGGCTACTTGCTCGACAGGATCGAGGCCGCACCTGCCGATGTGGAGCAGCGTCTGCCGTCGCTGCGCCAGCTTGCGCGGCAATTGCATGTTTCGGTATCGAGTACCCAGTACGCCTATGCGCTGCTCGAAGACGAAGGGCGGGTGTATGCTCGGCCAAAGCAGGGCTACTTCAGCCGAGCCCGTCCCACCGCCATCTGTGTGCAGCATTCGGAAAACCTGCTCGACACCGTATTCGCCAGCGCCCGACAGCCGGGTATGTTGGCCTTGGGCAGCGATGCGCCGGCCATGTTGCTGTCGCTGCAGCAGCCGCTGCTGATGATCGAGCGCGAACTGGCGCGTCAATACCCGCATTCTTTGGCGCCGCTGTATCAGCCCTTCGGTGAGCCCGAGTTGCGCACGGTACTGGCCGACCGCTACACCCGCTCGGCACAGCAGTACTGGAGCGCCGATCACGTGTTCATCGGCGCGGACCTGCGCAGTGTGCTGGAAGTGTCCTTACGCGCCCTGGGCCTCGAAGGCCAGCTGGCATTGGTGGAGTCGCCCTGCAACTGGGCAGTGCTGAGGCAATTGCAGGCTGCGCGCATGACCATCATCGAAGTGCCCTTGGGTGATGACGGGCGTTTCGATTTGCAGCAGGTTCACCGGCTGTTGCGCGATCAGCCGATACGCCTGGCCGTGCTGTCGTCGGCGGCCAACGTACCCCAGGGTGGTCTGATGCCTGCGTCAGACAAGCAGCTGGTCTGCCGCTGGCTTGCCAAGCACGCTGTGTGGCTGTTTGAAAACGATGGCTACGGCGAGTTGTGCTTCCACGCCGGAGCACCGCGCTACCGGGACTTCGCCGACCCTGACCGGCTGCTGGTGTTTTCGACCTTCGACAAACTGATTGGCGCAGAGGCGCCCTTTGGCTACCTGCTTTGTCGCAAGCAGACCGAACGCTTTCAGCAGCTGTTCCTGGAACGAGCCTTTCGCTTGTCGCCGATCCGCCAAAGGGCCATCGCCCGGCTTTTCACCTCGCGTCGGGTCGAGTTGCATGTGCAGCGTTTGCTGCCGAAGTTGCGCGAGCGTTTACAGCAGATGAGGCGGCTACTGGAAGCGCACGGCCAGGGCTGCCTGCGCATCGCCGAGTCGCAGGGCGGGGCCAGCCTGTGGCTGCAGGCGACCCGGCCGGTGGATATGCGCCGGGTCTTCGAGCGGTTGCTGGCGCAGCGTATCGTCATTGCGCCCGGTGAAATTTTCAGCCAGTGCGGCCTTTGGCGCAGTCATCTGCGGCTGTGCTGCACGGTGGACTGGAGCAAGGATATCGCCCAGGCGCTGCAATGCCTGGTCAAGGCCATCGAGGATGAACTTCACACTCCGTAACAATGGTGCATGGCAGGGAAGGTGCCGTCGCGCACCTCATCAGCGTAGCGGGCGCAGGCTTCACGGATTGCCAGGCCGAGGTCGGCATACTGCTTGACGAAGCGTGGCACGTGCGCGCCACCGAGCCCTAGCAGGTCTTCGGTGACCAGCACCTGGCCATCGCAGGCGGGGGAAGCGCCAATGCCGACAGTGGGTTTGTCGGTGGCCTGGGTGATGGCGCGGGCCACGGGTTCGGCTACGCCTTCCAGCAAAAGGCTGAAAGCGCCAGCGTGCAGGTTGGCTTGCGCGTCGGCCCGTAACGCTGCAGCGCTGTCCGGGCTCAACCCCTGGGCTTTGTAGCCGCCCATGGCATTGACGAACTGCGGCATCAGGCCGATGTGCGCCATGATCGGTATCCCTCTTGCGACCAGGAACTCGACGGTGCTGGCCAACGCCTGGTTCGCTTCCAGCTTGAGTGCGTCGCAGCCGGTGCTGGCCAATACTTGGGCACAATTGCGAAACGCCTGCTCGTGGGATTCCTGATAACTGCCGAACGGCATGTCGGCGATCACGCAGGCCAGGCGGGTGCTGTCGACCACGGCGCGGGTATGGGCGATGGTTTCGTCCAGGCGCATACCCAGTGTGGACGGGCGGCCATAGCCGACCATGGCGGTGGAGTCGCCGACCAGGATGAAGTCGACCAGCGGATCGATCACCCGTGCGATCGAGCTTGAGTAAGCGGTGAGCGAAACGATCTTCTGTCGGCCTTTCATGGCCACCAGTTGCGGCACGGTGAGACGGCTGTTGCGGGTGTGTGTGCTCATCGGGGGTTGGGCATCTCAGAACAGGGATGGCCCATTTTTGGCAACTTGCGGCGGCAACTCAATGTACAGATTCAGGCTGAAAAGCAACCCAGATCAGTCGCGAGATGGTTGACTGAAAAGGGCCGCGAAGCGGCCCCATGGACGGGTCAGAAGGTTTGCGGCATCTCGCCTTTGGCCAGGCACCGGTTGATGTCGGCAATCACTTCGGGCAGTTCATTGATGGTGTCGATCAGGTAGTGCGGGCGGGAACCGGCGAACAGCGCATGGATGCGTTGGCGCTCGCTTTCCAGTTTCTCGGCACTCAGTGCCCGGAAACCTTCCCAGGTCAGCCCCAGCGCGTTGCCCGAGCACACCAGCGCCACGGTCCACATGCCGGCACGGCGGCCTTCGAGAATGCCTGGCACGGTGTCGTCGACCTTCACGCAGGCCGCTACATCGTCGATGCCCAGCGCGATCACGTTGGCCAGGGCCTGGGCCGGCCACGGCCGGCCGTTCGGGGTTTCGTCGGTGGCCACCACGTGGTCCGCCACGTAGCCGTTCTGTGCTGCCAGTTCCACCACCTTGTCCATGACCACTTTCGGGTAGCCCGAGCATGAGCCGATCTTCAGCCCGTCTTGGCGCAGACCGGTCAAGGTCTCAAGGGCACCAGGGATCAGTGCCGAATGTACGGCGATCTTCTCGATTTGCAGCGGCATGAAGCGGTTGTAGATGGCCGTGACGTCATCGTCGGTCGGGGTACGGCCAAACACCTTGCGGTAGCGCTCGGCAATTTCCGGCACGTCGCACAGGGTGCGGATATGGTCCCATTTGCCCATGCCCATCGGGCCACGGGCTTCTTCGATGGACACCTGCACATCGAATTCGGCGAAGGCTTCGACGAAGATCTGGGTGGGAGCGAAGGAGCCGAAATCGACCACGGTGCCGGCCCAGTCGAGGATGGCGGCTTGCAGCTGGGTTGGGTTGCTGTAGTTCATGTGCGCTAATTCCTGAATTCGGGTGGGCAAAGGGTCAGATGTCCAGCACTTCCATTTCCCGCAGCACTTGGGCTACGGCATTCACGGCGGCCTGCATGCCGTCCGCCCGACCACACCGATGCAGCCGACGCGGAAGGTTTCGACTTGGGTCAGCTTGCCTGGGTAGAGGATGAAACCCTTGGCCTTGACCCGCTCATAGAAGTCCTTGAACTGATAGCGGGCATCGTTCGGTGCGTGGAAGGTGACGATGATCGGCGCCTGGATCTCGGCTGGCAGGAAGCTGCGCAGGCCAATGGCAGCCATGCCGTCGAGCAGGGTCTTGCAGTTGTCGGCGTAGCGCTGGTGGCGAGCCGGCAGGCCACCTTCCTCGTTGTATTGCTGCAGCGCTTCATGCAGGGCCGCGACCACGTGGGTGGGCGGGGTGAAGCGCCACTGGCCGGTCTTGGCCATGTAGGCGTGCTGGTCGTGCAGGTCCATGGCCAGCGAGTGGGCATTGCCTTCGGCAGCGGCCAGAGCGGTTTTTTCGGCGAAGACGAAGCCCATGCCTGGGACGCCTTCCAAGCACTTGCCGGAAGCGGCGATCAGCGCCTCGAAGGGAATTTCGCGGGCGTCGATCGGCAGCGCGCCGAACGAACTCATGGCATCGATGATCAGGCGTTTTCCGTGGCGTTTGATCACCTGAGCGATTTCGGGCAACGGGTTGAGAATGCCGGTGCTGGTTTCGCAGTGGATCAGCGCAACGTGGGTCACGGCGGGGTCGGCGGCCAGCAGGCGGTCGACGTCGGCGGCGGTGGTCGGCTGGTCTTCGGCGGTTTCGAAGGTGCTGTAGGGACGGCCCAGCACTTTGCAGATCTTCGCCAGGCGCTGGCCATAGGCGCCATTGATCAGCACCAGCACCTTGCCATCGCGTGGCACCAGGGTGCCGATGGCCGCTTCCACGGCGAAGGTGCCGCTGCCTTGCAGCGGCACGCAGTGGTGGCTGGCGCTGCCGTCGATGATCGCCAGCAGTTGCTCGCACACACTGGCGGTCAGTTGATTGAAGTCGCGGTCCCAGGAGCCCCAGTCCACCAGCATGGCTTGGCGGGTGCGGATTGATGTGGTCAGGGGACCTGGGGTCAGCAGAATCGGGGCGTTGCTCATTCCGTTATTCCTCACAAGCGGTGGGCTGAAACTACGGGGCCTAGGTTGCAATTCACGCTGCCATCAATCAAATTGTTTGTTGTTATCCCAGCTATAAGTCAGGCCGATAATTATGAACCTGTTCCAGTTGCGCGCTTTCGATGCCGTGGCCCGTGAGGGCAGCTTTACCCGTGCTGCCGAGCGTCTGTTCATCAGCCAGCCGGCGGTGACCGGGCATGTGAAGGCACTGGAGGAGCATTACCAGATCACCTTGCTGCGGCGTACTGCACGGCGAGTGGAACTGACCGAAGAGGGTACCCGCCTGGCGGCCATTACCCGCGCCATGTTCGGTCTGGCTGAAGAAGCGCAAGCCATGCTCGAGGCCAACCGCCAGTTGCTGACCGGGCGCCTGGAGGTCGCCGCCGACGGTCCGCACCGGGTCATGCCCATGCTGGCGCAGTTGCGCGAACGCTACCCTGGCATCACCGTCAACTTGCGCCTGGGCAACGCACAGGAGACGCTGGCTGCGCTGTTGTCCGAACATGCCGATGTGGCGGTGTTGACCGAAATCGAACCGCGCAAGGGCCTGTATCTGCAGAACCTGTGCGAATCGCGACTATGCGCGCTGTTGCCAGCGGGGCATGCCTGGGCCGATGGCGAAGGTGACTTACCCCTGGCCGAGCTGCACCAGCAGATCATGGTGCTGCGCGAGCCCAGTTCGACTACCCGACGCACCTTCGACAAGGCCTGCGGCACTGCCGGTGTGCAGCCACGTGTGCAACTGGAGCTGGACAGCCGTGAGGCGGTTACCGAGGCGGTGGCATCGCAGCTTGGCATTGGTGTGGTGTCGTCCACGGAAGTGGCCAACGACCCCCGAGTGGTGGCGCGGCCGCTGGCCGGGCAGGGCCTGGTCAACCAGCACATGGTCGGCTGCCTTGAGCGGCGCCGTGAGTTACGCTTGATCCAGGCATTCCTGGGCCTGGCGGCCAGCCTCTGAGCCGGCCTAAGATGGCGACATAACCTGATGGACTGCTGATGAGCGAGAAAGACACCATTTCCATGCAACTGGTGCGCGAGGCCCTGTTGCAGACCTGCCCGGCAGGCGAGCCGGATGCTGCGTTGCTGGCGCGCGCCGGTATCGATGCCGGGCAGTTGCAAGCCCCGGATGCTCGCGTCAGTGCCGAGGCCTATGCCCGGCTCTGGCGCTTGCTGGCGCGGCGTTGCAATGACGAATTCTTCGCCATGGACCCGCGCGGCCTGCGCGGCGGCAGCCTGGCGTTCCTGTGCCGGGCGAGCATGGCACAGCCAACTTTGGGCGAGGGCCTGGAAACCGCGCTGGCGTTTCTTTCGCTGATGCTCGAAGACCTGCAGCCAAGCCTGGTGCGTCAGCAGGGCCTGGCGGAAATTGTCATCAATGAGCCGCGCGACCTGCCACGGCGTGCGTTCACCTATTTCACATTCTGGATGATCGTGCATGGAGTGGCCTGCTGGCTGGCCGGGCGACGCATTGCCATTCTGGCCATTGAGCTGCGCTGTGCCGAACCACCGTATTGTGACGATTACCGGGTGATGTTTTCCGAGAACCTGCAGTTCGAGCGGCCACGCACTCGCATGATCATCAGTGCCGACTGCCTCGACGTGCCGCTGCGCCGCAGCTCTGAGGACCTGCAGCGCTTTCTGGCCGAGGCGCCCGGCAACATCCTGGTCAAGTACCGTGACCCGGCCAGCCTGGGGCGGCGTATCCGCGCCGACTTGCTGCAATTGGACCCGTCCTGCTGGCCGGATGCCGATGCCCTGGCACGACAATTGTGCCTGTCCCCGTCCACCTTGCGCCGTCGGCTGGCGGAGGAGGGGCAGAGTTACCAGGTGCTCAAGGACAGTGTCCGGCGTGAACTGGCCATCGCCTGGTTAAGCCAGGTCGAAGCGCCCATGGGGGAAATTGCCGAGCGCCTTGGGTTTGCCGATGGCAGTTCGTTCTACAAGGCATTTCGCAAGTGGTTCGGTTGCAACCCTGGGCACTACCGTGCACTGATTCAGGCCCAAGGGGCGGCGGGTTGAAGGGTGGAGGTTCCCACTGCCGCTGACACTGGCGTGCAGGCAGGTTGTCGGTTTTTCCATCGCAAGGAGACCGACATGCCGCAGACTCAAGTCAATCCCAAAGAACAGAATGCCGATAGGGAGTTCATTGCCGAGCAACTGCCCGCTTGGCTGAGCAATGCCACGCCACGGCAACTCAATACACTGCGCAGCAAGGTGGCAGCGCACCATGCGAGCCAGCGCCGCGTGGCTGCCGTGACGCGGCAACTCCAGCCTTTGCACACGTTCGCCAAGCAGCAGCTCGAACAGGCCATGCAGGCCCGGATGGGGTTGACGCTCGACCTTGACCAGGCGACTTGGCGAGAAGAGCGCAGGCGCTTGAAAATCGTGCAAGGGACGGTGCGGGAGTTCACCTCTTACTTCGTCAGGGTACCTGCGCTGCAAAAAATGATGCAGAACTTCAAGGAGGCTGAATCGTTCTTCTCCGACACTGCGCTGGTGCAGGCCGCCCAACAGGGGGCTAGCGGCGAAGCGACCCTGAGCAGTGACATTGACGGCCTTGTCAGCCTGTGCCGGCAAACGGATGTAGGCGCAGCCTACCAGCGACATTTGGCGCAGGTGTTGACCAGTGACTTCGAGCGCGATCTGGTCGCGGACAAACGCTGCGAACTGGCGTTGGCGGTCGAGATAGCGGCCATGAAGCGCCAGCTGGGTGACGATGAATTGCGCCTGCTGCGCCAAGCGCTAGCGGGTACACCCATCACGCACCCCCGTAGCACGCGCGTAGTGGTCGGTGGCCTGAAGGTGCTGGGGTGCCGGGTGGATGGCGCGCTTGCATTTGAACTGCTCTTTTCGTGGGGTAAACCCAGCAGCCCGTTTCCGTCGCCGGAACAGACTGTTGGGGTATTGTTGTACCTGCCTGATGATGTTGAGCAGCCACTGCGTTACTTCGATGGGTGGCAGGCGGCCAATCAGGCATTGGTCGCGGCTTTTGCACATGACGGTTACCGGCAGGGCATCGAGCGCCGTATCACCCTTGAAGACCGGGTGAAGTACATGACATTGCTCGGGACGCGTCTGCTCGATAGCAGCCCCATCTGGATCCCGCCGTGGAACGAGGTTCGGCTGCGGGAATCAGTGACATGGCTGCCTGGCACGTGCGGCGAATCAAGAGCGACGCACGCTTTATGGCCGTACCCACGGCACAGGCCGATGCCGCCGCGGCTGCCCAGCGTCTGAAGGACCTTGAAAGCGCAGGCCTTGCGCTGCTCGGCCTGGCGAGTTTTTTTGTGCCAGGAATAGGCGAACTCTTGCTGCTTGACTGGGGGCGGCAGCTGCTTGGCCACGTCTATGAGGGCGTCAAGGACTGGAGCCAAGGGCATCAGCACGAAGCCGTTGACCACCTGCTGCAACTGGCCAGCGACCTTGCCGCCACGGGGCTGGTGGCGGGAGGCGTCGCCCTTGCCCGCAGCCCGTTTTTCGATGTGCTGGAGCCGGTCACCACCGAAGCGGGCGGGCAACGTTTGTGGCGATGCGATCTGCAACCCTACCGCCAGGCCAAGCCCAGCGAGCCGCTGATCGAGCAGGATAACGGGTTGTACAGCGATGGTAGCGGCCACTGGTGGCGTGACGAGCAGGGTTATTACCGCGTGCGGCAGGACGCCAGGGGAACTGGCGTCTTTTGCATCGGGACGGCCATGATACCTATGGGCCGGCCTTGCGAGGCAATGGCGAACGTGCTTGGCGCCTGACCTTCGAACGCCCATTGGAATGGCAGGGTGAGACGAAGCTGCTGAGCCGTCTATGGCCATCGGCAAGGGATTTGGGTAGCGAGCGTGTTACGCAGATTCTCAAGGTTGCCGATGTCGATGAGGCGCACCTGCGTGGCCTGTTGGTGGAGGGGCGACGTCTGCCAGTCTGCTTGCGCGATACGCTGGAACGATTTTCGGTGGATGCGCCAGCACAACGTTTCTTCCAGGCGATGACGCCGAACGAAAGCGATACTGAGCTCTGGCAGTGGTGTGTCGATAGGCTGCAATTGGCAGGCTTGCCACTGGATGAGCAGGTGGCTTCGCTCCACGCGCGTGAAGTTAGCCTGCGAGGGCCGCTGCTGGAGCACTTCTCCACCCAGTACCTCGGCGATGACGAGGCGCTGAGCCTGGTGAAAAGAGACTTTCCGACACTCCCTGATGCCTATGCGCTCGAGGTGCTGCAACAGGCCGATGAAACGATGCGCACACGCATGCGCACCGAAGCGCGGCTGCCACTGGCCTTGATGGAGCGAGCGCGTAGCCTGCTACAGGAAGCCCGTCTGGTCCGACTGCGCGAGGCGCTGCACCTGAGGGGCAGTTACCACGCCGATGCAGTTGAACTGCTGTTTGTGTTGCTACGACGACATGGCCTGACGCAGCTCCCGTTCAATCTGATACAGCGTGACCAGTCCGAGAACGGTCGAGTGCTGGCGATGCTGTTTCCCGAAACGCGGGGTCAGCGCAGCCTGGTACTGGTATGGCGAGAAGGCGCCTTCGATCTATACGACGAAAACGGGCTGCGCAGTGGGCTGGAAGCCGCCGAGCCACGAGGCATCTTCGAAGTGTTGGCCGCTTGCCTTCCTGAAGCCTATCGGCAGCGTCAGGGCTGGGTGGGTGATGATGTCCCGGCACGTATCCGGGCGTCGATGCAAGGCTGGGTGCCAGCGCAACGGCAGGCGTTGCTGCGTCTGCTTGGCTGGCGCGAAGCACGCCCGCTCGCGTCGTCCTTGCAGCGCCTTGCTGACGGCCGGGTCGGTTACCTGCTCAGTGGGCGGGCCACATCGTCAGTGCCGTCAGGGCAGGTCATGCGCCAGCGGATTCGCAGCCTTTACCCAGCTTTCGACGAGCAAGAGGTCGAGCGCTTCCTGCGGACGCTCATGCGCTCTGCTGGCTCGGCCTATTCGAGCCTGCTGCGCATGGAGCAGGAATATCAGCGCCTGGATGAGCATTTGCAAACCTGGACGGAGGCCGTCTCTGGCCCGTGCGAGAAACACCCGGCAGGAGGTTGCCGATGCTTTCCGGCGTGTCTGGCGGCTGGAGGGTGAGGAGGTAGTCGATGGCAATGGTGAGACGGCCGGCTTGCGCCTGAGTATCGTCGCGTGGTCGGTGGGGGAGCTGCCAAGCATACCCGCCGGTACCGACTTCGCTCATGTGATCGACCTGCTGCTGGTGGGGTTGCGTCTGGAGGCGCTGCCGCCAGGTTTTCTACGCAGCTTCCCTGCCGTGCGGCGTCTGGACCTGAGCAACAATGCCTTGAGTGCGTTGCCTGAACATCTAACCCAGCTGCGTGGCTTACGGCACTTGCATCTGCGGCGCAACAGGATCCGTGTGGCGGCAAACCAGTCCAGTGCCTTGGCTGCTCTGCCTGATTTGCGAACGCTTGATTTGAGCGAGAATCCGTTGGGTGCAATCAGCCTTGATTTCAATCAGTTGTCCCGTCTACGTGATTTGCGGCTGTTTCGTTGCGGCTTGCGGCGGGTGCCGGCAGGGTTGGAGTGGTTGGGGATGCTGGAGCATGCCGATCTGCGCAACAACCAGTTCAACGACCTGCCAGAGGCCCTGCTCAATGCCCCGGAACCTCTGCGTCGAGTAATAGCTGTGCAAGGGAACGCGTTGTCGGCGCAGGTCACCGAGCGCTTGTATGCTCAACCTGCACACGTGGGCGTAAGCGGCAACAGGGTGGAGGTGAGGGAGGGTGAGGCTGGCTGGCTGGCTACCCTGGAGGGGGAGGATATTGAAAATCGACGCCGCCAATGGCAAGCACTGCAGCGTGAGCCGGGAAGCAATGCGTTCTTTCAACTGCTCGATGAGCTAACCAGGAGCTCGGACTACCGTCTGGTGCGCTCCGATCTAAGCCGACGTGTCTGGGCGATGGTCGAGGCGCTCAACCAGGACACACGCATGCGCGAGGAGCTGTTCGAACTGGCGGCCGATCCGCGTACTTGCGTAGACAGTGTTGCCAGTTGCTTCGGTCATTTTGGAGGTGCGCCAACAGGTGCTCCAGGCCACTGACGGGGGTGATCCGTTGACCACACGTGATGCGCGGCTGCTGTTGGCCCGGCGCCTCTTCCGGCTCGACCGGGTGGAAGCGTTTGCGCGGCAGGACTTCCAGTCCCGATCGCAACTGGCGAATGCTGAAGACGTGGACGAGGTGGAAGTCAGCCTTGCCTATCGCGTCGGGCTCTCGGTGCGGCTCGATCTGATCGGGCAGCCACGGACCATGCAGTTTCGCGCGATTGCCGGGGTGAGCCGCAGTGACCTGGACAGGGTCTACCAAGCTGTGCAGGAGGCGGAAGCGAGTGACGAACTTGCGCTGTTCATCAGCCAACGTGACTTCTGGTTGCCAGTACTGCGCGCGCAGCGGGCCGAAGATTTCGCGGCGTTGGAGGAACAGTTCGACACGCAACTGCAGGCACTGGATGAGCGAAAGGAGACGCTTGGCAGTGCCGCGTACGTGCAACAAGCCAACCAGATAGGCAAGGACCGTGAAGTGGCGCTGAATGCATTGGCCCTGCGCTTGACTCGCGAAGCGCTGCTGGCGCGGCCGTGAATGTAACCGGGGGCGAATCACGGGCATGGCTGCATTTCCTTGTGCCTTGCCCAGAGCAGGTTGGCGAGCATGCCAGCCTCATTCTTCGCTCCCGGGATTGCCATGATTTCCAGCACCTCCAACCTTGAAACCAGCCATCAGAAAGCAACTGATGATTTCATTGCCGCCAGGCTACCTGACTGGTTGAAACGGGCCAGCCAGGCCCAGATCATCGCCCTGCGCACCAGCCTCAACACACATCAGGCCAGCCAGGCCCGTTTGCGTGGGCTCACGCAGACCCTGCAACCCCTGCAGGTGTTCGCCCAACAGCATCTGCAGGGTGTGCTGGTGAAGCCACTGCCAGTAGGCATGACCCTCGCAGGGCTGGAATGGCTGCAGGTTTCACCGCGCATCGGTACCTTCCCCGGTACGCTTCAGCAGACCTATCACTACTCGGCCACCCGCCGGGATGGTTTGCTGAGGCTGATGGGTAATTTCGGCCCTGACGAATCGTTTTTCCTGGGCACCGGGCTGGTTCTCCCGGGGCGAGATGACTTGCTGACCGGCACGCCCGAGCAATTGGTTGCAGCATGCCGTGCGCTGGATGTGGGTCGGCTTTACCAGGACGAGCTGGCGCGGACGTTCAATGCCACCACCGAGGGCATCCTTGCCCAGGACAAACGTTCGGGCCTGGCATTGGCTGCGCAAGTCGCGATGCTCAAGGGTGACATCGACGAGCAGGTACAGCATGCCTTGCTGCAGGTGGTGGAGGGCGGTGGCCCCCATTCTGACACAGGCCTGCATGGTTACCCTGGCCTGCTGGAGGTGTTGGGCCAACGTGTGGCTGACGGGCTGTTCATTCGCCTGCGAGACTCTGTTGGCCAGGACCGAGGGGTGGTGCTCTACCTGCCCAGTGATCCCGTGCAGGCGCTGCGCCGTTTCGATTCCACAGAGGCCATGAACGCTGCAATGGCTGCAACGTTGCAAGAGAAGGGCTACCGAGACTACTTCACCCAGCTCATCAGCTTGCGACAGCGGGCGAGCTTCGCTGGTCTGCTGAGTGCGCGCCTCTCGGATCCACAGCCCGACCTGGCGTTGAGGGGCCCTACAGCCTTCGGGGACCTGTTCGCTGCGCTGGCTGCGCAACAGGTGCAGCGAGTCAAGGACGATGCTCGCCTGTTGCTGGTACCCACCGCGGACGCCGATGCTGCAGCGGCCCGTGCGCGTCGGGCTGCCTGGCGTGCCGCGGGCCTCGATCTGCTCAACCTGGCGGGGCTTTTCATCCCTGTCGTAGGGGCGATATTGCTTGGTCAGCTGGTGGTGCAGACGCTTGGCGAGGTTTTCGAGGGCGTCAGGGATTGGGCCCGTGGGCACCAGCACGAAGCCCTGGAGCATATGCTGGGTGTAGCTGAAACGGTGGCTGCGACGGCGTTGACCGTGGCGGGTGTGAGCGTTCTGCGCAGCGCCTTCGTCGATGGCCTGCAGCCTGTGAGCGTGGGCGGGCGGCGTGGCCTGTTGGGTTCCGATGACATTACGGCCTATGAGTCGACCCCAGGCACCATCGCCCTACGTGACGATGGGCTCTACGGCGACGAGAGCAGGCGCTGGATGCGCAGGGGCCAGCGTTACTATGAGGTACAGCGCAGCGAGCCTGAAGCCCCTTACCGCTTGTGTCACCCCAGTGGCGAAAAGGCGTACGGGCCGGCCGTGCTGCACAACGGCGAGCGTAGCTGGCGCCTGATGCAGGACCAGCCGCAGCGCTGGAGCGACGTGGCCATGATGCTCGATACCCTGTGGCCGCAGCATCCTTCCATTGACGCACAGCGGGCTGCGCAGGTGCTGCGGGTAGCCGGTGTGGATGCCGAGGAGTTGCGGGGCGTGCTGGTGGAAAACCGACCGGCGCCTGTCAACTTGCGAGAGACCTTGCGGCGCTTCGAAGCCCATGCCCGTATCGAGGCGTTTTTCACTCGTCTGGCCAGCTACTCGCTTGTCACCCAAGACAGTGCATTGCTCGCCTGGTGTGAGGCTCGTGCTGGCAGCACCAACAGCGACGTCCTGCTGCGCCAGCAAGCTGCCCTGTGGGGGCCTCTTCTCGACCACCTGAGCAGTTCGCCAGCTGGCGATGACGCTCTGCTGACGTTGATAAGGCGGGACTTTGCCGGTTTGCCGGAAGCTTATGCGCAGTCGCTGGCGGCGCAGTTCAGCGAAGGCGAGCGGTTCCTGGCAATGTCAGGTGGGCGTGTGACGCTGAATTTAGCAAGCAAGGCCCGCGCGCTGCTGCGTCTGGCCAGATTGAACCGTGCACTCGAAGGGCTTTACCTGCCCGGCAGCTACTGCAACGAAACCGGCGAACTGGCTTTCGCGCTGCTTCAGAAGGAAGTGGAAAGCAGCAACGGTGTGTCTGCCAATGCCCTTGACCTGCAATTGCGTGAAAGCGCACCGGACGGGCATTTGCTCAAGGCCGTGGGCCCCGCTGGCGTCCCCCGGATGCGTCGGGTAGTGGTGCGCAAAGACGGGCGCTTCCATCTCTATGATGGCTTGGGCCGTGCGTTGCCGTTCGGCGCTGGTGATTCGGCAAACCTGTACGACATGCTTGCCGCGGCCTTGGCACCTGAGCACCGCACGGCGCTTGGCATGGCTGAAAACGATATGGGAACGCAGCTACGTCAGCGACTGCTGGCACGACTTCCCGCTACGCACCAGGAGGTTGTCGAACTGTTGCAATGGCCAACCCAGGTGCAGTGGTTCAACCCTGGGCGACGCTTGGCTGATGGCCGGGTTGGCTATCTGCTCAGTGGCCGTGGTACGGGCGACAGCCACTCACTGCCGGCACGTGTTCGTGAGCGCTTGCGCCAGCTTTATCCAGGGCTGGATGAGGCACAGCTGGATCAGGAACAGGCACTGCTGATGAATAGGCAGCAATCCGCCTATGAGCGCATTGTAGAGCTTGAGGACGACCAAGATCAGTTGATCCGCCACCTCAACCGCTGGGTCAGCGCAGAGCTGAGCGAAAGGCGCCAGCGGCTTCGCCAGCGATCAGCCGACGCTATTCTGCGTGCCTGGCGCTTGCAGGGCGACTGTATTTACGACCATGCAGGCATGGTGACCGGCCAGCGCCTGTCGCTGAGTGGCGTGCAGCTCAGCAGTTTGCCGGAGTTACCGGCGGCCATCGATTTCCACCGTATTACCACCCTGCGCCTGCAGGAGTCTGCGGTTGATACGGTGCCAGTGAGTTTCTTGTGCCCGTTTACCGCGCTGACCGAGTTGGACATGAGCTTCAACCAACTGCGCAACATTCCGCTCGGGATTGCTTATCTGCCGCAATTGCAGCGTTTGCGCCTGGCACATAACCAGATCCGCCTCAATGCCCAAGCAGTCGGTATTCTGCAGGCTATGCCTGGCTTGTTGCATCTAGACTTGAGCTACAACCGTCTGGAAGACCTCGACCTACGCTTCAACCATCTCTCGGCCCTGACTCACCTGAACCTGCGCCACTGCCGGCTGGGGGCCTGGCCCAGCCGCATCGAACTGTGCGGCCTGCTGGTGCACTGTGATCTGCGCGACAACCAATTGCCGACGCCACCGGAAGCGGTGATTGCAATGCCCTATGCCTGGCGCCGGGGGCTTATCGTTGATCGCAACCCACTGAGGGGGGGTCAACTGCAACGCTTGTACGCGCTGGATCCCATTGAGGAGCATGGGCATCTGCCAGAGTCGATGGGCAAGGTCGACTTGCCTCATGCGCGCAGCCTGTGGCTGCAGCATATTGCCGAAAACGACCGCGCTGCGCGCGCAGTGCTATGGGACGGTCTGCTGGCCGAACCAGACAGTGCGGGTTTTTTTCGTATCCTGGCGTGGTTGGAGCATACCGCTGATTATGCTTCAGCAGTTGCCGGGGGCGGTCGGGAAGTACTTGTGCGTGATGTGTGGGCCATGCTGCAGGCGATGGACGTCAGTCCAGCGCTGCGGTTGCGCGTTTTTGAAGCGGCCAATCAACCGGTTTCCTGCTCGGACATGGTCAGCGATCGGTTCAGCCACATGAATGTACAGGTCTTGTTGGCCAAGGCTGAAGCGGACGCACAAGACCTGACGCAACGGGCGCAGCTCATGGCGTTCGGTCGGCAGCTGTACCGTCTTGACCAGGTGCAGCAGCAGGCCCGCCAGGCGATCCTGCGCCAGGGTGTCGAAGGTGAGCAGGTGGGGCGCTCGGCCTGGTCACTGGCATACCGTGTGCGCTTGCGCGAGCGTCTTGATTTGCCTGGTCAGCCATGGGCGATGCGTTACCCGAACGCTGTCGCGCTGAGCGATCAACACATCAACGATGTGGCTGCGGCTGTCCTCGCCAACGAGACGATCGAGGCGCGCACTCAAAGCCTGGTGAGTCAAGCGTTCTGGGAGACTTTTCTTGGTGAGCAGCACCGGAACTTGTTCGAGTCGCTCAGAACCGACTATCTCCAGCGCAGGGCGAACCTGCGCGCTATCCAGCCACCGCTCTCGGCTGAGCAGCTTCGTTCGCAGGTCGCGGATCTGGAGGATCAGGAGCAACGCGATAGAGAACGATTGCAGGCAGGCCTGACCGAGTCCTACTTGCGTGGCGAGAGTCGGGGCGACGGCTGACCTGCAAGGCGGCCAAACCGGTCATCGAGATTGACAGCTTTGGCCATTGCCGCCGTGCTTGAGCGGCGCGAACATCGTCGGACCGATGGTTCAACTCCAAAAACAAGAAACCAGGAGTCCGACGATGCGTGATTACGCCGAGGCCGCTCGAGCGTTCGACCTTGCGCAGGCCGCTACTGCGGCACTGCATGGCAACCTCGAAGCCCTCAATGCCTGTGTCGAATGCTGCGACCGCCATGCCGGTGGCGGCAAGCTGGCGCTGATCCACGAAGACCGGGACGGCCACACTGAGCGGTACAGTTTCGAGCAACTCAAGGTGCAGGCTGCCCGTTTTGCCAATGTACTCAAGGCGCAAGGCGTGAGTGCCGGGGACCGGGTGGCGGGTCTAATGCCCCGTACACCTGAGTTGCTTGTCACCATCCTCGCCACCTGGCGCCTGGGGGCGGTGTATCAGCCGTTGTTCACTGCGTTCGGCCCCAAGGCCATCGAGCATCGCCTTGAGCAGTCGCACGCCCGTGTCGTCGTCACCGACAGCCAAAACCGTGCCAAGCTGGACGACGTGCATGCCTGCCCGACGATCATCACGGTCAAGGCTCGCGTTGGCGAGCTGGATTTCCAACAGTGCCTTGAGCGTGCGGCAGACGACTGTGAACCGGTCATGCGCGCGGGTAACGACCCGTTCTTGCTCATGTTCACTTCAGGCACGACTGGCCCGGCCAAGCCACTGGAAGTGCCTCTGCGTGCCATCGTCGCGTTTCAAGGCTACATGCGCGACGCCATCGACCTGCGCCCCGAAGACAACTTCTGGAACCTGGCCGACCCGGGGTGGGCCTATGGCCTGTACTACGCGGTCACCGGCCCGTTGTCGCTGGGCCATGCCACCACGTTCTACGATGGCCCGTTCAGCGTCGAAAGCTGCGCGCGAGTCATCGACAAGCTTGGCATCACCAACCTGGCAGGCTCGCCCACCGCGTACCGCCTGTTGATCGCCGCCGGCAGTGCTTTTTCGGCGCCCGTCAAAGGCCGCCTGCGGGTAGTCAGCAGTGCCGGTGAGCCGCTTAACCCGGAAGTGATCCGCTGGTTTGCCGACGAGCTTGGGGTCACCATCCACGACCATTACGGCCAGACCGAGCTGGGCATGGTGCTGTGCAACCACCATGGCCTGCAGCACCCGGTGCATCTGGGCTCGGCCGGCTTCGCCATCCCCGGTCATCGCATTGTCGTGCTGGACGAGCAGGGTAGCGAACTACCTGCCGGCCAGCCGGGCATCCTTGCGGTCGA
This sequence comes from Pseudomonas putida, assembly GCA_041071465.1. Lineage (NCBI taxonomy): Bacteria > Pseudomonadati > Pseudomonadota > Gammaproteobacteria > Pseudomonadales > Pseudomonadaceae > Pseudomonas > Pseudomonas putida. Next base: position 4,165,501 of record CP163498.1, read on the forward strand.
TCGCGAGCAGTCGCCGCTGTGCTGGTTCGGTGGTTACCACGGCTTGCCGACCAAATCGTTCGTCGGCAAGTACTACCTCAGTGGCGACACCGTCGAGCTGAACCAGGATGGCAGCATCAGTTTCGTCGGCCGTAGCGACGATGTGATCACTACCTCTGGCTACCGGGTCGGCCCATTCGATGTGGAGAGTGCGTTGATCGAGCACCCGGCGGTGATCGAGGCGGCCGTGATCGGCAAACCGGACCCGGAGCGCACCGAGCTGATCAAGGCCTTCGTGGTCTTGGCCAGCGGCGTCGCCGGCAACGCCGAGCTGGAAGAAACCTTGCGCCAGCACGTGCGCCAGCGCCTATACGCGCATGCCTACCCCAGAGAAATCGAATTCGTCAGCGAGCTGCCCAAGACCCCGAGCGGCAAGCTGCAACGCTTCATCCTGCGTAATCAGGAAGTCGCCAAACAACACGCGCAACAGGCCACCCCTGCCAGCGCCTGAAAGGAACCGATCATGCACATAGCCAACAAACACTTCATCGTCAGCGGCGCCGCTTCCGGGCTGGGTGCCGCTACTGCTCAGATGCTGGTCGAGGCCGGCGCCAAGGTCATGCTGGTCGACCTCAATGCCCAGGCCGTCGAGGCCAAGGCTCGCGAGCTGGGCGACAACGCCCGCTTCGCGGTGGCCGACATCAGCGACGAGCAGGCTGCCCAGGCGGCGGTCGATGCAGCCGTCAACGCCTTTGGCAGCTTGCATGGGCTGGTCAATTGCGCCGGCATCGTCGGTGCCGAGAAGGTGTTGGGCAAGCAGGGCCCGCATGGCCTGGGCAGCTTCGCCAAGGTCATCAACGTCAACCTGATCGGCAGCTTCAACCTGCTGCGTCTGGCTGCTGCGGCCATGGCCGAAGGGGCTGCCGACGAGGGGGGCGAACGCGGGGTGATCATCAACACTGCGTCCATTGCCGCTTATGACGGGCAGATCGGCCAGGCCGCCTACGCGGCCTCCAAGGGCGCCATCGCCAGCCTGACCTTGCCGGCCGCCCGCGAACTGGCGCGCTTCGGTATCCGTGTGATGACCATCGCCCCAGGCATCTTCGAAACACCGATGATGGCCGGCATGACCGAGGACGTGCGTGCTTCGCTGGCTGCCGGCGTGCCGTTCCCGCCGCGTCTGGGTCGCCCCCAGGAATATGCCGCACTGGCCCGTCACATCATCGAGAACAGCATGCTCAACGGCGAGGTGATCCGCCTCGACGGTGCACTGCGCATGGCTGCCAAGTAAGGAGAACGAACATGACCCTCGCCAATGACCCGATCGTTATCGTCAGCGCCGTGCGCACGCCCATGGGTGGGCTGCAGGGCGACCTCAAAAGCCTGACAGCGCCGCAACTGGGCAGCGCGGCCATTCGCGGCGCCGTGGAGCGCGCCGGCATCGACGCCGCCAGTGTCGAGCAAGTGTTGTTCGGCTGCGTGCTGCCGGCCGGGCAAGGCCAGGCCCCGGCGCGCCAGGCCGCGCTGGGCGCCGGGCTGGACAAGCACACCACCTGCACCACCCTGAACAAGATGTGTGGCTCGGGCATGCAAGCCGCGATCATGGCCCATGACTTGCTGCTGGCCGGCACTGCAGACGTGGTGGTAGCGGGGGGCATGGAAAGCATGACCAATGCCCCGTACCTGCTGGACAAAGCCCGTGGTGGTTACCGCATGGGACACGGCAAGATCATCGACCATATGTTCATGGACGGCCTGGAAGACGCCTACGACAAAGGCCGCCTGATGGGTACCTTCGCTGAAGACTGCGCTCAGGCCAACGCCTTCAGCCGCGAAGCCCAGGACCAGTTCGCCATCGCCTCGCTGACCCGTGCCCAGGACGCGATCAGCAGCGGCCGCTTTGCCGCCGAGATCGTGCCGGTGGAAGTCGCCGAGGGCAAGGAAAAACGCGTGATCAAGGATGACGAGCAGCCGCCCAAGGCGCGCTTGGACAAGATCCCGCAGCTCAAGCCGGCGTTCCGTGAAGGTGGCACCGTGACGGCGGCCAACTCCAGTTCGATTTCCGACGGCGCTGCCGCGCTGGTGCTGATGCGCCGCTCCGAAGCTGACAAGCGCGGCCTCAAGCCCCTGGCAGTCATCCATGGCCATGCTGCCTTCGCCGACGCCCCGGCGTTGTTCCCGACCGCGCCGATCGGGGCCATCGACAAACTGCTGAAACGCACCGGTTGGAACCTGGCAGAAGTCGACTTGTTCGAGATCAACGAGGCCTTTGCGGTGGTCACGCTGGCGGCCATGAAGCACCTCGACCTGCCCCACGAAAAGGTCAACATCCACGGCGGCGCCTGCGCACTCGGGCACCCGATTGGCGCTTCTGGCGCTCGCATTCTGGTAACCCTGTTGTCGGCCTTGCGCCAGAACAACCTGCGCCGAGGTGTGGCCGCCATCTGCATCGGCGGTGGCGAGGCCACGGCCATGGCTGTCGAATGCCTGTACTGAGGTGAACCATGCTGGTAACTGACGAGCAACAACAGATAGCCGATGCGGTACGTACCTTCGCCCAGGAGCGCCTGAGACCGTTCGCCGAACAATGGGACAAGGAACATCGGTTCCCGAAAGAGGCCATTGACGAAATGGCCGAGCTGGGCCTGTTCGGCATGCTGGTGCCGGAGCAGTGGGGCGGCAGCGACACCGGTTATGTGGCCTATGCCATGGCCCTGGAAGAGATCGCCGCCGGTGATGGGGCCTGCTCGACCATCATGAGCGTGCACAACTCGGTCGGTTGCGTGCCGATCCTGCGTTTCGGCACCGAGCAGCAGAAAGCACGGTTTCTCACCCCGCTGGCCAGCGGTGCGATGCTCGGCGCCTTTGCCCTGACCGAACCGCAGGCGGGCTCCGATGCCAGCAGCCTGAAGGCCCGTGCGCGTCTGGACGGTGACCACTATGTGCTCACTGGCAGCAAGCAGTTCATCACCTCCGGGCAGAACGCCGGGGTGGTGATCGTGTTTGCCGTGACCGACCCGGACGCCGGCAAGCGCGGGATCAGCGCCTTCATCGTGCCCACCGATTCGCCGGGCTACCAGGTGGCGCGGGTGGAGGACAAGCTCGGCCAGCATGCATCCGACACCTGCCAGATCGTCTTCGACAACGTGCGTGTGCCGGTGGTCAACCGCCTGGGTGCAGAAGGCGAGGGCTACAAGATAGCCTTGGCCAACCTTGAAGGTGGCCGCATCGGTATCGCCTCGCAGGCGGTTGGCATGGCCCGGGCCGCGTTCGAAGTGGCGCGCGACTACGCCAACGAGCGGCAAAGCTTCGGCAAGGCGTTGATCGAGCACCAGGCTGTGGCCTTCCGCCTGGCCGACATGGCGACGAAAATCGCCGTTGCCCGGCAGATGGTGCTGCACGCCGCCGCGCTGCGTGACGCCGGGCGCCCGGCGTTGGTGGAGGCGTCGATGGCCAAGCTTTTTGCCTCGGAAATGGCCGAAAAGGTCTGCTCGGATGCCTTGCAGACCCTGGGCGGTTATGGCTATCTGAGCGACTTCCCGCTGGAGCGGATCTACCGTGACGTTCGGGTTTGCCAGATCTACGAAGGCACCAGCGACATTCAGCGCATGGTCATTGCGCGCAATCTTTGAAGGAGCAGACTGCATGGCATTCGAAACCATCCTGTTGGACATCCACGGCAAGGTCGGCCTGATCACCCTCAACCGCCCGCAAGCCCTCAATGCGCTGAACGCGCAGATTGTCGGCGAGATCAACCAGGCCCTTGACCAGCTCGAGCGTGACCCGAATATCGGTTGCGTGGTGCTGACAGGTTCGGCCAAGGCCTTTGCCGCTGGCGCCGACATCAAGGAAATGGCCGAACTGCAATACCCGCAGATCTATGTCGACGACCTGTTCAGCGATGCTGACCGCATTGCCAACCGGCGCAAGCCGATCATCGCGGCGGTCTCCGGCTTCGCGCTGGGCGGCGGCTGCGAGTTGGCGATGATGTGTGACTTTATCCTCGCCGCCGACAACGCCAAGTTCGGTCAACCGGAAATCAACCTTGGCGTGTTGCCGGGCATGGGCGGTACCCAGCGTCTGACCCGTGCCGTGGGTAAGGCCAAGGCCATGGAACTGTGCCTGACTGGCCGCCTGATGGGGGCTGAAGAGGCTGAGAGGGCTGGCTTGGTGGCGCGAATCGTGCCGCAGGCGGAGTTGCTGGAAGAGGCGCTTAAGGTGGCTGCGACCATTGCCAGCAAATCGATCCCGGTGAGCATGATGGTCAAGGAGAGCGTTAACCGAGCGTTTGAAGTTACCCTCAGCGAGGGCGTGCGCTTTGAACGCCGGGTCTTCCATGCGGCTTTCTCCACTGAAGACCAAAAAGAAGGCATGGCCGCCTTCATCGCCAAGCGCGAGGCGCAGTTCAAGGATCGTTGATGCCAGCTGGGAATTTGGGCTGGGCCTCCAGGTGCATGCCTTGAGAGGTCTGGTCGCTGTGAGATCGAGCGCCGGGCGGGTGGCGCTCGATCTCATGGGCGCTGAAAAGGTTGTGGCGAGCCTCCCAAGACCAGCCATCCCTGCACCGACCGGCGGATTGTAAGCACTGGAAGCAAATTCGCACCCATTTGCAGTTGCTCCACGCGACGTGGCGCCTTAGACTGCCGCCCCCTGTAAAAGAGTGCCGGTTGGCGCTTGAAGAATTCCGCTGCCGATGCCAAGGCGTCGGCGGCACATGAATCGCCCAAATGCACATTTTTTCATAGAGAAATCGATGACCAAGGAACAGTTGCTGGCCATGTCGGCCGATGACTACATGAACGCCGACCAGCTGGCCTTCTTCACTGAGCTGCTGCAGGCGATGAAAGTCGAAACCCATGAACGCATCGAGCTCAGCCGCACCACCATCGAAGGCCTTGACACCCCGTCGGACCCTGCCGACGTGGCTTCGGTCGAAGAAGAACGTAGCTGGCTGGTAAATGCCATCGACCGCGACCAACGCCTGCTGCCACAGCTGGAAATGGCCCTGGACCGCATTACCGACGAAAGCTTCGGCTGGTGCGATGACAGTGGTGAGCCAATCGGCCTGAAGCGCCTGCTGATCAGCCCGACCACCAAGTACTGCATCGAAGCCCAGGAGCGCCACGAGCAGCTCGACCGCCACCAGCGCCAGGTATAACCCGCGCCAGGTGCAAAGCCCCACGGAGCGATCCCTGGGGCTTTTTGCGCTTGTCGTCGCCGCCGTTTTTGTTGCGCCATAAGAAACACTGCTGTACTGGCATGCGCTGTTTTCTCTTCGCAGGCAGGCGTATCATGGCCTTATCGTTAGGGTGCTAATTAAATTCCGGAGGGAATGATGAATAGCCGAGTCGATGTAGCCGTGATGATTGGTTCGGGTGTGCCGGCCACCCTGCAGGCACTGGGTAAGCGCATTTGCTGGGTGGTGCTGGTCAATGGCGAGCGCCGTGGCACCGCGTTTGCCACGCGTGAAGAAGCGCTGGAGTGCCAGGCTGCCTGGCAGCAGCAGCTGAAGAAGGGGTTGGCAGCCTGAAAATGTTTATTGCCTCTCGACGTGTTTCAGTGTTTTCGGGCATATTTGTTCTACAGTAATGCGCACATGGATGCCAGGGCTTGTTTTCTTGCAGGCTCACTCCCATGGTTGCGTTTTCTGGCGAGTGATCTCAGGCATCACACTTCCCTAACCGGGGATGAGCCAAACGCCTTCGGTTGAAGGCGAATCTGGCAGACCAGAGTAAAGATTCCTGCACGCTGCATCGTCAGCGAGCACAGACATTTCGCATATCGCTTTATTACTCTTTTCGCCTATCGATAAGAAGTGGCCGTGCCTCCCCGAGCTTGGGAGAGGGCGGGTTGTAACCGGTTGAGGATTACTTCATTGGCAGTCAGCACACTTGATACTCATGCGTTGTTCGCCTTGGGCGACTTGCGCGGTAAATTGGCCCAACTGTTCCAGGGTCGCTTCATCTATGTCACCGAACAGAATCCCGAAGGCCTGTACATGGCCGAAATCGACACCGAAAGTGCACTGGTGGTCGATGACAAACAGCGCCTTGAGCTGAAAGTCGGCGACCACTTCCGCGCTGCCGTATTGCCCAGCCGCGAAGGCGGCAAGCTGGAAATGCGCTTTCGCGAAATAAAGTTGAATGTGTATGGCGTGGGCGATTACGCCTTCGTTTCGGTGCCGGAAGGCGATGGGATCGTGTTTCGGGAAGGGCATGGCGTGATGCTGGTGTTCGCCGCGCAGCAACAAGTGCAGGAAGGCCTGGGCAAGTTGCTCAAAGCGGTGACCGGCAAAGTTGCCAAGTGGCGCAAGGGTGAACTGACCACGTTCAAGGCCAGTGAATGACCGACGCTGACGCCGGTCCTGCCTCGCGGTCCGAGTTTCATCGGCAGCACCAAGCACATGCCGTGGCCGAGGCCGAACGCATGCTGGCCAAGCGCGAGGAGCTGAAAGGCACCTGGTTGAACTGGGTGGCGGCTGAGCTCTATGGCCTCAGCCCGCCGCCATATGCCGCCATGGTTCGGCGCGAGTTGCAGCGCCTCAGCCAAGGCTGAGGCGGCAACCCTTCAGTTACCTCGGTCGCTGCCGCTGCTGACCTCTTCAGGGACCGGCTCTTTCGACATGCGCTTGCGGAACAGCGCCGCCCGCGCCAGCAGTAGCGTGGTGACCGGCACGGTGATCGACAGCAGTATCGGGATCAGCCAGGCATGCAGCACCGGGGCGTCCTTGAGCCACGAGAAATAGATGATCGAGGCCAGTGCCACGCACCAGGCGCCAATGGTCGAGGCCAGTGCGGGCGGGTGCATGCGTTGGAAGTAGTCTTTCAGGCGCACCAGGCCTATCGCACCGATCAGGGCGAACAGGCTGCCGGTCAGCAGCAGCGCGGCAGTGACCAGTTCCAGCCAAAACGGCAGTACCAGGGTTTCAGTCATTCGATCACCTCACCGCGCAGCAGGAACTTGGCCAGGGCAAACGAGCCGACGAAGCCGAACAGCGCAATCAGCAGGGCACCCTCGAAATAGGTGTCACTGGCATAGCGGATACCCAGCACCAGCATGGTCAGCATGGCCAGGATGTACAGGTAGTCCAGCGCCAGCACACGGTCCTGGGCGGATGGGCCACGGAACAGCCGGATCAGCGCCAGGCCCATGGCCAGGGCGAAGATGAACAGGCTGGCGAGAACAGCATTGGCGAGCAGGCCTGTCATTGGAAAATCTCCATCAGCGGGCGTTCGTAGGTGTCCTTGAAGTGTTGGATGAAGGCCGCTTCATCCTCCAGGTCGAACACGTGCAGCAGCAAGACACTGCGGTCCAGCGCCAGTTCGGACCAGACGGTGCCCGGTACCACCGTGGTAATCATCGACAGCGCTGCCAGGCCGTGCGCGTCGCGCAGTGCCAGCGATATGTGGACGAACGCGGAGCGTGGAGGCTGCTTGCCGGCACGCAGCACGCCACGAGCAACCAGCAGGTTGGAGATGATTACATCCAGGCCGACCCGGGCGATCAGCCTGGCGATGACCAGTGGCCGGCGTACGTGGGCATGCTGCGGACGCAGGGGCGCCATCAGCAGCGGCGCCAGCACGCCGAGTGCGGCGCCTAGCAGCAGGTTGCCAGGGCTTACCGAGAGGTTCAGCAACAGCCACAGGCCGAACAGCGAGACCGACAGCAGTGGGGCGGGGAACAGTCGGTTCATGGCTGCACCTGTACGTCGAGCGTGGTGGGGCCAGGAATCGGCCGGGCGGCCATCACGGCTTCGATATAGGCGTCCGGGGCCTGCAGGCTGGCAGCTGTGTCCTGGGTGTAGCGCAGCAACGGCTCGGCCTTGAGGCTGAGTATGATGCACAGGCCGAGCAGGATGACGATTGGCAGGCACTCATAGCGGCGCAGTACCGGCGAGGGCCGTTCTTCGGGTTTCCAGAAACGCTGGATGCCAACGCGGCCGAAGGCGATCAGCGAGGCCAAACCGGAGAGGATCAGCAAGGCCACGAGACCCCAGCCGGCCACACTCAGCGGCTGTTCGGCGGGCACGCCGAGGCCCAGTGGGTTGAATAGCGCGCTGATAAGGTTGAGCTTGGCGACAAAACCCGACAGCGGCGGCATGCCGATGATCAGCAGCGCACAAGCGATGAAGCTGAGGCCGAGGAAGGCCATGGTCCACGGGATGATCTGGCCGATCACCGCCTTCTGCTCATCGTCGAGGTTGATGCCTTTGGGCGGGTGCAGCGATTCCAGCGGTGGGGGCATGGCGTCTTCTTCTTCGTCCAGCGGTGCTTCATTGGCCGAGCGCGAACGCTCGACCAGTTCAGCGAGCAGGAACAGTGCGCACAGCGCGAGGGTCGAGTTGACCAGATAGAACAACGCCGCGCCGGTCAGCGCCGACTGGGCAAAGCCGACGGCGCCGAGCAGGGTGCCGGCCGAGACCAGTATGCTCAGGGCCGCCATGCGCTCCAGGCGCTGTGCGGCAAGGATCGATACTGCTGCCACCGCCAGAGTGACCAGGCCGCCGTACACCAGCCACTCGCCGCCGAAATGCGCCGAGGCTCCGGCCTGCCCGGAGAACAGCAGCGTCCACAGGCGCAGCACGGCGTACAGGCCGACTTTGGTCATGATGGCGAACAGCGCAGCCACCGGCGCACTGGCCGAGGCGTAGGCTGGCACCAGCCAGAAGTTCAGCGGCCAGATACCGGCCTTGACCAGGAAGGCCATGGCCAGGATTGCCGCGCCGGCATGCAGCAGGCCACGGTCGGCCTCCGGTACCAGTGGAATCTTCAGTGCCAGATCGGCCATGTTCAAGGTACCGGTCACGCCATACAGCATTGCTGCGCCGATCAGGAACAACGATGAGGCGAACAGGTTGATGGCGATGTAGTGCAGGCCGGCGCGCACCCGAGCGCGACCCGAGCCATGCAGCAGCAGGCCATAGGAGGCGGCCAGCAGCACTTCGAAGAACACGAACAGGTTGAACAGGTCGGCGGTGAGGAAGGCCCCGTACAGGCCCATCAGCTGGATCTGGAACAGCGCATGGAAGCTGGCCCCGGCGCCGTCCCAGCGGGCACGGGCAAACAGTAGCGCACTGAAACCGATGACCCCGGTCAGGGTCAGCAAGAGCGCAGACAAGTGGTCCACCACCAGCACGATGCCGAATGGCGCCGGCCAGTTACCCGGCAGGTACACGCCTATCGACTCTGCCTGGCCCTGGGTCCGCACCCACAGCAGCAGAGAGACCGCGATGACCAGGCCGGCGAAGGTTGACAGCAGGTTCAGCCTGGCCTTGATATGCCTGTGCTTTTCACCCAGCAGCAACATCACCGATGCAGTAATCAGCGGCAGCAGAATGGGGGCGACGATCAGTTGACTCATGCCACTCATTCGTCACGCTCCCGGCCATCCACGTGGTCGGTACCAGTCAGGCCACGCGAGGCCAGCAGCACCACCAGAAACAGCGCAGTCATGGCGAAACTGATGACGATGGCGGTTAACACCAGCGCCTGCGGCAGTGGGTCGGTGTAATGCAGCAGGTCCTGAGTGACGCCGTCCTTGATGATCGGCTCCTTGCCAATGAACAGGCTGCCCATGCTGAAAATGAACAGGTTGACCCGTAAGACAGCAGGCACAGGCCCATGATTACCTGGTAGGTACGCGGGCGCAGGATCAGCCACACCCCCGAGGCGGCCAGCACGCCGATGGCGACTGCAATCACTTCTTCCATCAGGCGGCTCCTGCTTGGCTGGTTTTCGCCGGGTTGCCCGGGCGGTAGGCGCGCACCGACTGGTGCGCCAGGGCCGTGAGGATCAACAGCGTCGAGCCGACCACCACGGTGTACACGCCGACATCGAAGAACAGCGCGCTGGCCACGTGCACGTCACCGAGCAACGGCAGGTGCAGGTGGGCGGTATGAGTGGTGAGGAACGGATAGCCAAGCAACATGGCACCGACTCCAGTCAGGGTCGCGCACAGCAGCCCGGTGCCCATCCAGCGCAGCGGCCGCAGGCTCATCTGTGCTTCGACCCACTGGGTGCCGGCCACCATGTACTGCAGGATGAACGCCACCGACATCACCAGGCCGGCGACAAAGCCACCGCCCGGCTGGTTGTGCCCGCGCATGAACAAGTACATCGACACCAGCAGGGCGATCGGCAGCAGCAGGCGCACCAGTACCGCCGGCACCATCATGAAACCGAGTGCGGTGTCGGTGGCGTGCCGCGGGTTGATCAGGTCGGTGACCACGTCGGGCGCCAGCTGGCGCTGCTGCGCCGGCAGTTGCATGCTCTCCTTCGGTGGGCGGAAGCGCCGCAGCAGGGCGAACACGGTCAGCGCCACGGCCACCAGCACGGTAATTTCACCGAGGGTATCGAAGCCGCGGAAGTCGACCAGCATGACATTGACCACATTGGTACCACCGCCCTGAGGCAGCGCCCGACTCAGGTAGAACGAGGAAATATCGTTGGGCGTCGGCCGGGTCAGCATCGCGTAGGACAGCACGGCCATGCCGCCCCCTACCAGCACCGCCAGCAGCAGGTCGCGCAGGCGGCGCATGCGCGCGCGCTCCAGGCTGCCCGGTAGTGGCGACACGCCTTCAATCCGTCGCGGCAACCAGCGCAAGCCGAGCAGGATCAGCACAGTGGTGACCACTTCCACCACCAACTGGGTCAGGGCCAGATCGGGCGCGGAGAACCAGACGAAGGTGATGCAGGTCATCAAGCCGCAGACGCTGACCATGATCAGTGCTGCCAGACGGTGGTATTTGGCCTGGTAGGCGGCGCCGATGGCGCAGGCAATGGCGATCAGCCACAGGGCGACGAACACACCCGAACCCGGAATCTTCGGCCGGTCGCCCCAGCTCAGGCCGCTATAGAGCATGGGCGTGAGGCCAGCAAGAAACGCGGCGACGACCAGCATGAACAGCTGCGACTGCAGGCGACGGGTGGTGAACAGGCGCTCGATGCGACGTGCCAGCAGCATCAGGTGCACTTGGCCGTGCTCGAACAGGCGCTTGCCGTTGAAGCGCTCGATCAGCGGTGGGTAGGGGAAGCGGCCCAGGCGCAGCTGCTTGCGCAGCAGCAGGTACAGGACGATGCCGCCGCTCATGGCCACCAGGCTCATGATCAGCGGTGCGTTCCAGCCATGCCAGATGGCCAGGCTGTATTCCGGCAGTGTGCCGCCTACTACCGGCAGGGCCGCAGCGGCCAGCAGCGGGCCGACCGACTGAGCAGGGAAGATGCCCACTACCAGGCAGGTGAGCACCAGCAGCTCGACCGGCGCACGCATCCAGCGTGGCGGCTCGTGCGGGGTATGGGGCAGGTCCTGGGCTGGCGGCCCGAAGAACACATCGACCGTGAAGCGCAGGGCATAAGCCACGCTGAAGGTACCGGCCAGGGTGGCGATCACCGGCAACGTCGTTTCGACCCAGGCGGTGGAGCTGATGAATACGGTTTCGGCGAAGAACATTTCTTTCGACAGGAAGCCGTTCATCAACGGGACGCCGGCCATCGAGGCGCTGGCCACCATGGCCAGGGTGGCGGTGTATGGCACCAGGCGGATCAGGCCACTGAGGCGGCGGATGTCACGCGTACCGCTTTCGTGGTCGATGATACCGGCGGCCATGAACAGGGAGGCTTTGAAGGTGGCATGGTTGAGAATGTGGAACACGGCGGCAACGGCCGCCAGCGGGCTGTTCAGACCTAGCAGCAGGGTAATGAGGCCCAGGTGGCTGATGGTCGAATAGGCCAGCAGGCCCTTGAGGTCGTTCTGGAACATGGCGGCGAAAGCGCCGAGCAGCAGAGTGAGGGCGCCGGCGCCGCCGACGATCCAGAACCACTCATCGCTGCCCGACAGCACCGGCCAGAAGCGCGCCAGCAGGAACACGCCCGCTTTGACCATGGTGGCGGAGTGCAGATAGGCCGATACCGGGGTGGGCGCTGCCATGGCGTGGGCAGCCAGAAATGGAAGGGGAACTGTGCGCTCTTGCTCAGGGCGCCGATGAGGATCAGGGGCAGCAGCACCGGGTACAGCGCATGCTGGCGGATGGTGTCGCCGGCAGCCAGGACCTTGTCCAGGTCGTAGCTGCCGACCACATGGCCTAGCAGCAGGGCCCCTACCAACAGGCACAAACCGCCCGCGCCGGTGACCATCAGCGCCATGTAGGCGCCGCGGCGGGCGTCGGCGCGGTGGTGCCAGTAGCCGATGAGCAGGAAGGAGAACAGGCTGGTGAGTTCCCAGAAGAACACCAGCTGGATCAGGTTGCCGGAGATCACCAGGCCGAGCATGGCGCCCATGAAGGCCAGGAAGAAGGCGAAGAAACGCGGTACCGGGTCTTGCGGCGACATGTAGTAGCGGGCATACAGCGACACCAGCGTACCAATGCCCAGCACCAGCAACGAGAACAGCCAGGCAAAGCCGTCCATGCGCAGCACCAGGTTCAACCCCAGGCTGGGCAGCCACAGGAATTCTTCGCGAATTACGCCACCGTGGGCAATCTGAGGGTACAGAAGTGCTACCTGGACGGTACCGACCAGGGCTACGAGCCCGGCAAGAATGGACTCGGCGTTACGTGCGTTGTGCGGCAGCACGGCTGCCAGGCAACTGCCCACGAACGGCAGAAGCAGTAGCACTATCAAAGACATAGCGGCCTATTCTGGAGAAGTTTGCAAAGATCATACGTGCCGAGTGGATGATCACCAACACGCAAGCTGTCGCAGAATCCTACAAACAGGCTGTGACAAGCTGTTTTTTTATAACAGTTTTTTACAAAGCATAGTCGTAGTTGGCGGCTTTACAGCCCTGCCTGGCGCTCGCCTGAATTTTGCACGTCCCGTGCGGCATCGACTTCGCGCGGGCGGCGCACCTTGAGTTCGCTGACCACCACCGCGATCACGATCAGCAAGCCGCCAAGCAGCGCCACGCCCGGCAGGCGCTCGCCGGCTAGGCGCCCGACGATACCGGCCCACACCGGTTCACCGGCATAGATGAGGGTCGCGCGGGTGGGGGAGACCGACTTTTGCGCCCAGTTCATTGCCACCTGAATGACTGCGCTCATGGCGCCCAGGCCCACTGCGCTGGTCAGCAGCAGCCAGGAGAAGTCGGGGATGCGCTCCTGGGTCGGCACGATCATCAGGAACGCTAGCAGTGAAGCAGTCGCCAGTTGCACGACGGTGACCCGTCGCACATCGACCTGGCCTGCATAGCGGCTGATCAGGATGATTTCGCCTGCAATGGCCACCGCGCTGACCAAGGTGACCAGTTCGCCTTCGCTGAAGTGCAGGCTGCCGCCTTCGGGCCCGGCCAGCAGCATCAGGCCGATGAACGCCAGGCAAATGCCGATGCTGGGCATCAGGCCAGGCCGCCGGCCCAGCACCAGCCACTGCAGCAGCGGCACGAACGGCACGTAAAGTGCGGTGATGAACGCCGACTGGCTGCTGCTGATGGTTTGCAGGCCCATGGTCTGCAAGCCGTAGCCGAGCATGATCGACACACCGATCAGCATGCCGGCCTTCAGTTCGGTAAAGGTCAGCCCAGGCAGCGCTCGTGCCGACACCACGGCTACGAACAGCGCGGCTGCCGCAAAGCGCAGGCCGACGAAGAACATCGGGCCGCTGACGGTCATCACGTTGTGCACCAGCAGGAAGGTGCCGCCCCACAACATGGTGATGAACACCAGCACCAGTTCGGCCTTGCTCAGGCGAAAGGTAACGGTGGAGGTCGACTTGCTGCTGGGCTGGCTCATGGTCTTGCACACTCGGCGGGGGGCGGCGCACAATCGCCGCAAAAGTGGGCAGTATACTGCGCAATCTTGACCAGTGAGCAATATAGTGCACAAAGATTCTTTGCACCGGGCATCGGTGCTGCAACATGTCAGCCTCAATGTGCGCAGCCTGCGCAACGCTGCCGGAATGAGCCAGACGGCGCTTGCCGAGCGCTCCGGGGTCAGCCGCCGCATGCTGGTAGCGATCGAGGCGGGCGAGAAGAATGTCAGCTTGACCACCCTGGACTTGATCGCTGAAGCCTTGGGCGTGGCCTTCAGTACCCTGATCCAGGCGCCAGACCTGCGCGACCCCGGGCGCATCGAAGAGCTGGCCTGGGCTGGCGAACATCCGCAGAGCAGGGCGGTGTTGCTTGGCACCAGTGCGGCACGGCGCGAGGTGGAGCTGTGGGAGTGGACCCTCGCACCGGGCGAGTGCTATTCCAGCGAGGCTGATGCCGAAGGCTGGAGCGAGCAGATTTATGTGGCCGAAGGGCAATTGACGCTGATCATCGAAGATGTCGAGCATCGCTTGCAGGTGGGGCAGTTCCACGTGTTCCCCAGCAATTGCCGGTATGCCTACCGTAACGATGGCGCGGTGGCGGTGCGGTTTGTGCGCAATGTGGTGATTTGAGCTTGCAGCTTTAGGGGCTGCACAGCAGCCCCCAAAGCTCTCGAGCTGATCAATCTTTCAGCAGTTCTTCGGTCTTCACCACCTTGGCGTAGGCAAACGCCAACGCCGCCATCGCCGAATCATGCACCTGCGCCGCCGGCACCTGCTTGCCGTCGAATTCCAGTGGTAGGGTCGCGCAGGCATCGTGCGCCACGGTCACCGTATAGCCCAAATCTGCCGCGGCGCGGGTAGCGGCGTCGATGCACATGTGGCTCATGCTGCCGGCAATGGTCAGGGCCTCGACACCATGCCGGTCCAGCGTGTGCTCAAGCTCGGTGCCTAGGAAGGCATTGACCTTGTGCTTGAGCACCACCGGCTCGCCTTTTACCGGCGCGACCTTGGAGTGGATGGCCGCACCCTGCGAGCCTGGGGCGAAGAATGGCGCATCGGCGCTGTCGAACTCATGCCGCACGTGCACCACCAGGTCGCCACGCTGGCGCGCTGCTGCCAATAAGCGTGCAGCGTTGTCGGCCGCCTGGTCGGCGCCATCGAGTGTCCACTTGCCGCCCGGGAAGTAGTCGTTCTGGATGTCGATGATGATCAGTGCCTGCTTGCTCATGCTGCCTCCTGTGGCAGTAGTCGTGGATAGACGTTAGTTATAGGCTGTGTGCACTGACATGAGGATTGGCGCGAACGACACTATGCGGGCAAAAACTGACACCCCATCCAGCCTGGACATCGGTCTGCTGCTGTACCCCGGCGTGCAGCGCGCCGCCGTGCATGGGCTGGCCGACCTGTTCCTGGTGGCCAACCGGGTTGCGGCCGAGCTGGGTGGCGTTGGGTTGCCGACTATTCGCGTCAGCTTCTGGCAGGCAGATGAATTGGGGCGATTGCTGCCTGCCCCGGATAGCCCGGCTGATGCCGGGCTGGGCTTGCGCGTTTTGATCATTCCGCCGAGCCTGGAGTCGGCTCCGCAAGCCGAGCTGCTCGAGCGTCACCGCGCGTTGCTGTGCCAACTGCACGTGCAGGGTACGGTGCTGGCGTCAGTATGTATCGGGGTGTTTTTCATTGCCGCCAGCGGCCTGCTGGACGGGCGCCCGGCCTGCACCCACTGGAACTATGTACAGGCGCTTGCACAGCGCTTCCCCAAGGTGCGGGTAGAGGCCCAGCAGCCGTTGCTGGATGACGGGGACATCGTGACCTCGGCCGGGCTCATGGCCTGGACCGACTTGGGCTTGCGCCTGCTGGAGCGCTTTCTGGGGGCTACGGTGGCACGGGAGACCGCCCGCTATCTGGCCGTCGATCCGGTCACGGCGACGCTGCCCGGGGCTGTATTCAGCCCGCGCCTGGATCACGGTGACGAGGCCGTGCTGAAAGTACAACACTGGTTGCAGGGCAATGGTGGGCAGGATGCCGACCTGGCCGCGATGGCTGCCTGCGCGGGGCTGGAGGCGCGGACCTTCTTGCGGCGATTTCGTGCTGCTACCGGGCTACGCCCGACCGAGTACTGCCAGCAGGTCAGGGTAGGGCGGGCGTGCCGTTTGCTGGAGTTTACCCGGCGCAACGTCGAACAGATCGCCTGGGGTGTGGGCTACCAGGATCCGGGCGCCTTTCGCAAGGTGTTCCAACGCGTCACCGGCTTTACCCCGAGCGACTATCGGCGGCGGTTTGCGGTGTCCGATCAGGGTATGTAGAAACCACTTGACCTTGACTTTGCTTGAGGTTTTACCCTGCTCGGCATCGCGCTGCATGCGTCCTTATCCAGGAGACCGTCGATGTCGGCAAACGCTCATGCCTTGTGGTTCACCCAGATGATCGAATATGAAGTGCCCAGCGTGTGCCAGCACGCACTGGCCCAGGCCCTGGTGGCGCGTAGCGAAGTGTTGGCCACGCGTTGCGAAGGCTTGCAGGGTGTGAGCATCCAGGCCAGTGACGATGGCAGCCGGGTGTTGCAGTACCTGCAATGGCAGTCACGCCAGGCCTGGGCGGAGGCGGCAGTGCACTTCGTCGAAGAATCGTTCCTTGACCTGCTGGGGCAGCATCAGGCCCGGGGCGTCAACTTCGCCGCCTACCAGGCCCTGCGCAGCCTGGTGCGCGGCACGGATGGCGGCCTGCATTGCCAGGTGGGCGAGCCTCATGCATACCAGGGTGCATAGTGCGGGTAGCGGTCCAGACGGGCACCGATGACCATTTCGCCGATCCATGCCGCCAGGATCGAGCTGTAGGCTTTCTGGCTTTCTTCGCTGGACAGTGCGTGGTCGGCGCCGTCGACGATGCGATGGGTGAGCGAGTGGGCACTGACGAACGCCGAGCGGTAGCTCATCAGTGTGCTGTGCGGTACGTAGTCGTCCTGCTCGGACTCCACCAGCAGTACATCCCCGCTGAATTCGGCGCAGGCGGCCAGCGCGCGGTTGTCCGCCGGGCCGAGCGGACGTCGGCGGTAGTCGTTCAGGCGTTGACGGTCGAGCGTTTGCTTGGGGCTGCCCCATTCATCGTCCCAATACATGGCAGGTACCCGCAGGGCCAGCCATCTGACTGACCGTTCGCGGGTCAGCAGGGTGGCCAGGTAACCGCCATAGCTGCTGCCGATGATGGCGATGGCGCTGCTATCGACGGCCGGGTGACTGACCAGTCGATCGTAGGCCGCCAGCAAGTCCTGCAAGTTTTGCTCACGCGTGACCGTGAGGCGCTGGCTCTCGGTTTTTTCGTGGCCGCGCAGGTCGAACGTCATGCACACGCAACCCAGCCCGGTAATATGCCGGGCGCGGGCGAGGTCGCGTTGCTGGCTGCCGCCCCAGCCGTGGACGAAGAGAATACCTGGCATCTTGCTGCCCGGGCTGACCAGGGTGCCATTGATGCGATCATTTTCGACCTGCAGTTCAACGGTTTCACTCTGAATGGTCATGTTCGCGAATCCGCGCAAATTTGCTGAGTTGTCCGAGTTCACTGTCGTTTCCTTGGTAGAAGAGGGTGGCGTCAGTGGGCAGGTCGGGGGTGCCGAACACTTCATGGGTGGAGGCTCGCACCGCTGTAATGCCGGGTCATCGGCAAAAGCCTGCAGGGCCAACAGCTCGGCGCTGCTGGCACCGCCCAGGCGCCAGGATTGTTCGAGTACGCCGCTGCGCAGGTGGCCCTGCGAATCGAGGCCGCGGGCGATGTCGTAGTTGCGCCGGGAGGCAATGAAACCAGGGAAGTGCTGCTCGGCAGCCTGCTCGTAGGTGATGGCCTGGTTGATGGCCAGTCGCAGGTGCTCTTCCATGGGGAGTTGGAGGAGTGCCTGGTAGTCGCCGCGTACCACCACCAGGTCGGAACCTCCGTACACCTCGGTGCCTTGATGGTCGCGGGTCAGTTGTTGAGTGCCGTGATAGCTGCAGGTCAGGCCGGCGACGCGCACCTGGCCGACGCTGAAGGTTTGCACGTCGCTCAAGTCCTCTTCGAGTACCAGCCCCCACCGTGCCAACTGCTGGTCGTCCATGGCGGCCAGCAGGGGCTCCAGCGCGTCTGCCAGGGTGATGACTTGCTGCCCGCGCCCTGCGCAGGCCAACACGGGCTTGACCCGCACGGGGCCGTCGAGCAGCAGTAGCTGTGCAGCAGTGCGCGCATCGGCTTTGCTGAATACGGTATAGCCGCGCAGCAAGGCGTCACTGGCCTGCCGGGCGAAGTCATCGGTCCAGCCCGGCGGAAAACTGGCCCCGGCCGGTAGCGGGTGAGAGATCGCCTTGGTTGCCATGTAGGGCTGGTCGACCAGCCCGCCAAACAGATCCTGCTCGCTGCGGATACCTCTAGCAGCCTGACGTCTGGCGTCGATCAGGGTTTCGGTGGGCAGGTAGTAGTAGCCATCGACGGCGGTTGCTGAGGGGGTGGGTTTCACGTGCGGGCAGCCCAGCAGGCCGGCCAGGCCATCGGCAAGCTTGAGGTGCACGGCATGCTCATGTTCGGGGGTGTGATCGCGGGTATCGAGCAGCACCACGCCGGCTTTCGGTTCGCTGGCACTGGGCATGGTCATTTGCCTGTGTGCAATGAATGTACTGTGTGTGAAGCCGGTGCCTTGGGGAAGTTCAGCAAAACTGGATCGGTGGTCCAGGCCCAGCTGTAGGAAGTGTCCTGTTTGTGCAGCGGCGATTGCAGGGCTCTGGCGGCTGTTCCATTATCGGTGTATTGGATCAATTCTGATGTAGCCGCAGGAGAGCGCATGAACGTCCAGACCACCCTTGAGCAAAGCGTGCCACAGCGACTGGCGCACGTGCGCGAGGCCATGGCGGCAGGGGGCATCGATGCCTTGCTGGTACCCTCGGCCGACCCTCACCTTTCCGAATACCTGCCCGGTCACTGGCAGGGGCGCCAGTGGCTGTCGGGGTTCCATGGCTCGGTCGGTACGCTGGTGGTCACCTCTGGGTTCGCCGGGCTGTGGGTCGATAGCCGCTACTGGGAGCAGGCGGATCACGAGCTGGCGGGCAGCGGCATCGAACTGATGAAACTGTTGCCAGGCAAGCCAGGGGCGCTGGAGTGGCTGGGTGATAACGTCAAGCCCAACGGTAGCGTCGCGGTAGATGGTGCGGTCATGGCTCTGGCTTCGGCGCGCCAGCTAGGTGAGCGGCTGAAGGCACGTGGGGCGCGGCTGGTGACCGACAAGGACCTGCTGGCCCAGGTCTGGGACGGGCGCCCGGCGCTCCCAGCCAACCCTGTGTACCAGCACTTGCCGCCACATGCCACGGTGAGCCGGGCGGAAAAGCTCGCGCAACTGCGCCAGGGCATCCAGGACAAGGGGGCCGACTGGCACTTTATCGCAACCCTCGATGACATTG
Source organism: Pseudomonas putida (assembly GCA_041071465.1). Lineage (NCBI taxonomy): Bacteria > Pseudomonadati > Pseudomonadota > Gammaproteobacteria > Pseudomonadales > Pseudomonadaceae > Pseudomonas > Pseudomonas putida. Next base: position 4,184,636 of record CP163498.1, read on the forward strand.
CCTGGTTGTTCAACCTGCGCGGTAGCGATGTCTCCTACAACCCGGTTTTCCTGGCCTTTGCCCTGATCAACCCGCAGCAGGCCATTTTGTTCGTAGGCCAGGACAAGGTGGATGCGCACCTGCGCCAGGTGCTGGCGGTCGACGGCATCGAGGTGCGCGACTATAGCGAGGCAGGCAAGGCCCTGGCCGCTGTTGCGGCGGGTGGGCGGTTGCTGGTGGATCCTGCCCGTGTCACCTGCGGCCTGTTGGCCAACCTGGCGGCAGAGGTGGTGCTGGTCGAGGGGCTAAACCCCACCACGCTGAGCAAGTCCTGCAAAGGCGGCGATGACTTGGTGCATATCCGCCAGGTCATGGAGCAAGACGGCGCGGCCTTGTGCGAGTTCTTTGCCTGGTTCGAGGCGAACCTTGGGCGAGAGGTTGTCACTGAGCTTACAGTTGACGAGCAATTGAGTGCCGCACGTGCCCGGCGCCCGAATTTCGTGTCGCTGAGCTTCTCGACCATTGCCGCCTTCAATGGCAATGGCGCCATGCCGCATTACCGTGCCACCGAGCAGTCGCATGCGGTCATCGAAGGTGATGGCTTGCTGCTGATCGACTCGGGTGGGCAATACCTGGGCGGCACCACCGACATCACCCGCATGGTGCCAGTCGGTAACCCCAGCCATGCACAGAAGCAGGACTGCACGCGGGTACTGAAGGGCATGATTGCCCTGTCGCGTGCCACGTTCCCGCGGGGGTACTGTCGCCGTTGCTCGACGCTATCGCCCGGGCGCCGATCTGGGCTGACCAGGTCGACTATGGCCATGGCACCGGGCACGGGGTGGGCTACTTCATGAACGTACACGAAGGGCCGCAAGTAATTGCCTATCAGGCAGTGGCTGCACCGCAGACGGCGATGCAAGCGGGCATGATCAGCTCGATCGAGCCGGGTACGTACCGGCCGGGGCAGTGGGGGGTACGTATCGAGAACCTGGTGGTCAACCGCGAAGCGGGCAGGAGTGCGTTCGGCGATTTCCTGTGCTTCGAGACCTTGACCCTGTGCCCGATCGATACCCGCTGTCTGCTGCCCGCGCTGCTGGTAAAGGAAGAGGTGGAGTGGCTGAACGGCTATCATGCCAATGTGCGTGAGCGCCTTGCGCCTCTACTCAAGGGTGATGCACTGGCCTGGCTGGAGGCACGTACTGCGCCGCTGTAAGGCAAATGAAAAAGGGCAGCTTACGAGCTGCCCTTTTCACTACTTGCACATGACGATCATGCTGCGGCTGGTGTACCCCGCCGGGTTGATGCCGAACAAGTAGTCACCGGCCTCTTCATCGCTATCGCCCGAGCGTGCAATGACCCGGTAGCCCCGCGTGCTGCAGGAGCTTGCGGCCTTGCTATAGCAATTATCCCACGAGGAGGAAAGGCCGGAGCAATTGATATGCAGGCCCTTTTTGCCCCTTTTGACCTCGGTCTTGGCTGTGGCGGCACATCCAGCAATAGCCAAGATGGCCAGGATGAGAAAAATACGTTTCATTCCTGTCCTTAAATGCAGGGCAAATCAGTTGTCACGCCCTGTCGTTATCGCTTCGGTTCTTCCTGAAACTTCCCCAGCTTCCGTGTTCGGTCCAGTAGATAGCGTAAAGATGATGATTCTGTGACAGCTTAATCAGCGAGGCGGGCTGCTACAATCATTAATCCTGTCTCAAATGAAAATATTTCTCATATCAGTCTGCCGCGATGGCCGGTTTGGACGTGTTGCGCATGGACAGGGTGGTGCCGACCGATGCGGTAATGATCGCCAGGATCGCCAGCCACTGTGTAACCGTCAGCACCTCGCCGAGGAACAGCAGGCCGGACAATGCGCCAAATGCCGGTTCGATGCTCATCAGAGTCCCGAAGGTGCGCGCCGGGATGCGCGTGAGGGCAACCATTTCCAAGCTGTAGGGCAGGGCGGTGGACAGCACTGCAACGGCCAGGGCCATCGGGATCACGGCAGGTGTGAGCAGTGCGCTACCAGCGTGGGCGATACCAATGGGGGCGACGAACAGGGCGGCGACTACCACCCCCAAGGCCGCACTCTGGATGCCGTGCTCTGCTCCCGCACGTTGCCCGAACAGGATATATAGGGCCCAGCATACACCCGCGCCCAGTGCATAGGCAGCGCCCAGTGGGTCGAGTGTCTGGCCGCTTTGGCCTGCCGGCAGCAATAGCAGCAAGCCGGCGATGGCCAGGGCAATCCATAGGAAGTCGATCGGTCGGCGCGAGGAGAAAATCGCCACGGCCAGTGGGCCGGTGAACTCCAGGGCCACGGCAATACCGATAGGCAGCGTTTGCAAGGCCATATAGAACAGGAAGTTCATGCCACCCAGCGCCATGCCGTAGATGACCACGTTACGCAACGTGTTGGCGGTCATGCGTACCCGCCACGGGCGCAGTATAAGGAGCATGATGATGCTGGCGAAGATCAGGCGCAGGGTGGTGGTGCCTTGGGCGCCAATGATGGGGAACATGCTTTTGGCCAGGGAGGCCCCGGACTGAATCGATGCCATGGCGATTAGCAGCAGGCCGATCGGGAAAAGGGTAGCGGCCAGGCTGCGGGGTTGGGTGTTCATTTAGGTGCGGCGATCCTTGGGCGGGTGGGAGGTGAGCAATATAGTGCGCAATTGCAGGGGCGCGTGGTAGCCCTGAGGTGTTTGCAGCAGATATATTTCAAATCATTGAAATTAAAGGTTGACCTCCGTGAAGGCCGCCCTATAATGCGCACCACTCCAACGCGGTAGCGAAGTAAAGCTAGCCACCCTGTTGAGTCAAGTGTTTGAAGCTAAACGAGTTTCTCGCAAAAAACTTCAAAATAAACGCTTGACAGGCTCTGAGGAAAGCGTAGAATGCGCGCCTCGGTTGGGACGAAAAGCTCTTAACCAAACGCTCTTTAACAAATTGAATCAAGCAATTCGTGTGGGTGCTTGTGAGTACGGGCTGATAGTCAAAAAGATTATCAGCATCACAAGTGGCCATGCGAGAAATCACATAGTCATTTGAGATTGCTGAGCCAAGTTTAGGGTTTCTTAAAAACCCAAGCAGTATTGAACTGAAGAGTTTGATCATGGCTCAGATTGAACGCTGGCGGCAGGCCTAACACATGCAAGTCGAGCGGATGACGGGAGCTTGCTCCTTGATTCAGCGGCGGACGGGTGAGTAATGCCTAGGAATCTGCCTGGTAGTGGGGGACAACGTTTCGAAAGGAACGCTAATACCGCATACGTCCTACGGGAGAAAGCAGGGGACCTTCGGGCCTTGCGCTATCAGATGAGCCTAGGTCGGATTAGCTAGTTGGTGGGGTAATGGCTCACCAAGGCGACGATCCGTAACTGGTCTGAGAGGATGATCAGTCACACTGGAACTGAGACACGGTCCAGACTCCTACGGGAGGCAGCAGTGGGGAATATTGGACAATGGGCGAAAGCCTGATCCAGCCATGCCGCGTGTGTGAAGAAGGTCTTCGGATTGTAAAGCACTTTAAGTTGGGAGGAAGGGCAGTAAGCTAATACCTTGCTGTTTTGACGTTACCGACAGAATAAGCACCGGCTAACTCTGTGCCAGCAGCCGCGGTAATACAGAGGGTGCAAGCGTTAATCGGAATTACTGGGCGTAAAGCGCGCGTAGGTGGTTTGTTAAGTTGGATGTGAAAGCCCCGGGCTCAACCTGGGAACTGCATCCAAAACTGGCAAGCTAGAGTACGGTAGAGGGTGGTGGAATTTCCTGTGTAGCGGTGAAATGCGTAGATATAGGAAGGAACACCAGTGGCGAAGGCGACCACCTGGACTGATACTGACACTGAGGTGCGAAAGCGTGGGGAGCAAACAGGATTAGATACCCTGGTAGTCCACGCCGTAAACGATGTCAACTAGCCGTTGGAATCCTTGAGATTTTAGTGGCGCAGCTAACGCATTAAGTTGACCGCCTGGGGAGTACGGCCGCAAGGTTAAAACTCAAATGAATTGACGGGGGCCCGCACAAGCGGTGGAGCATGTGGTTTAATTCGAAGCAACGCGAAGAACCTTACCAGGCCTTGACATGCAGAGAACTTTCCAGAGATGGATTGGTGCCTTCGGGAGCTCTGACACAGGTGCTGCATGGCTGTCGTCAGCTCGTGTCGTGAGATGTTGGGTTAAGTCCCGTAACGAGCGCAACCCTTGTCCTTAGTTACCAGCACGTTATGGTGGGCACTCTGAGGAGACTGCCGGTGACAAACCGGAGGAAGGTGGGGATGACGTCAAGTCATCATGGCCCTTACGGCCTGGGCTACACACGTGCTACAATGGTCGGTACAGAGGGTTGCCAAGCCGCGAGGTGGAGCTAATCTCACAAAACCGATCGTAGTCCGGATCGCAGTCTGCAACTCGACTGCGTGAAGTCGGAATCGCTAGTAATCGCGAATCAGAATGTCGCGGTGAATACGTTCCCGGGCCTTGTACACACCGCCCGTCACACCATGGGAGTGGGTTGCACCAGAAGTAGCTAGTCTAACCTTCGGGAGGACGGTTACCACGGTGTGATTCATGACTGGGGTGAAGTCGTAACAAGGTAGCCGTAGGGGAACCTGCGGCTGGATCACCTCCTTAATCGACGACATCAGCCTGCTGATGAGCTCCCACACGAATTGCTTGATTCACTTGTATAAAGACGATGCTGTAACGCGACCCTGTTATAGGTCTGTAGCTCAGTTGGTTAGAGCGCACCCCTGATAAGGGTGAGGTCGGCAGTTCAAATCTGCCCAGACCTACCATCACATGGTTAAGGCGTAAAATACGGGGCCATAGCTCAGCTGGGAGAGCGCCTGCCTTGCACGCAGGAGGTCAGCGGTTCGATCCCGCTTGGCTCCACCACTTTTGCAGTAAGCAGTTACTTGTCAGAACTTAGAAATGAACATTCGTTGATGAATGTTGATTTCTGACTTTTGTCAGATCGTTCTTTAAAAATTCGGATATGTGATAGAAATAGACTGATGGCCAGTTTCACTGCTGGTTAATCAGGCTAAGGTAAAATTTGTGAGTTCTGCTCGAAAGAGCGACGTGCGAATTTTCGGCGAATGTCGTCTTCACAGTATAACCAGATTGCTTGGGGTTATATGGTCAAGTGAAGAAGCGCATACGGTGGATGCCTTGGCAGTCAGAGGCGATGAAAGACGTGGTAGCCTGCGATAAGCTTTGGGGAGTCGGCAAACAGACTGTGATCCAGAGATCTCTGAATGGGGGAACCCAGCCAGCACAAGCTGGTTATCTTGTACTGAATACATAGGTGCAAGAGGCGAACCAGGGGAACTGAAACATCTAAGTACCCTGAGGAAAAGAAATCAACCGAGATTCCCTTAGTAGTGGCGAGCGAACGGGGACCAGCCCTTAAGTTGGTTTGAGATTAGTGGAACGCTCTGGAAAGTGCGGCCATAGTGGGTGATAGCCCCGTACACGAAAATCTCTTATCAACGAAATCGAGTAGGACGGAGCACGAGAAACTTTGTCTGAATATGGGGGGACCATCCTCCAAGGCTAAATACTACTGACTGACCGATAGTGAACCAGTACCGTGAGGGAAAGGCGAAAAGAACCCCGGAGAGGGGAGTGAAATAGAACCTGAAACCGTATGCGTACAAGCAGTGGGAGCCTACTTTGTTAGGTGACTGCGTACCTTTTGTATAATGGGTCAGCGACTTATATTCAGTGGCGAGCTTAACCGAATAGGGGAGGCGTAGCGAAAGCGAGTCTTAATAGGGCGTTTAGTCGCTGGGTATAGACCCGAAACCGGGCGATCTATCCATGGGCAGGTTGAAGGTTAGGTAACACTGACTGGAGGACCGAACCGACTACCGTTGAAAAGTTAGCGGATGACCTGTGGATCGGAGTGAAAGGCTAATCAAGCTCGGAGATAGCTGGTTCTCCTCGAAAGCTATTTAGGTAGCGCCTCATGTATCACTGTAGGGGTAGAGCACTGTTTCGGCTAGGGGGTCATCCCGACTTACCAAACCGATGCAAACTCCGAATACCTACAAGTGCCGAGCATGGGAGACACACGGCGGGTGCTAACGTCCGTCGTGAAAAGGGAAACAACCCAGACCGTCAGCTAAGGTCCCAAAGTCATGGTTAAGTGGGAAACGATGTGGGAAGGCTTAGACAGCTAGGAGGTTGGCTTAGAAGCAGCCACCCTTTAAAGAAAGCGTAATAGCTCACTAGTCGAGTCGGCCTGCGCGGAAGATGTAACGGGGCTCAAACCATGCACCGAAGCTACGGGTATCACCTTTTGGTGATGCGGTAGAGGAGCGTTCTGTAAGCCTGTGAAGGTGAGTTGAGAAGCTTGCTGGAGGTATCAGAAGTGCGAATGCTGACATGAGTAACGACAATGCGAGTGAAAAACTCGCACGCCGAAAGACCAAGGTTTCCTGCGCAACGTTAATCGACGCAGGGTTAGTCGGTCCCTAAGGCGAGGCTGAAAAGCGTAGTCGATGGAAAACAGGTTAATATTCCTGTACTTCCAGTTATTGCGATGGAGGGACGGAGAAGGTTAGGCCAGCCTGGCGTTGGTTGTCCAGGTTTAAGGTGGTAGGCTGGAATCTTAGGCAAATCCGGGATTCTAAGGCCGAGAGCTGATGACGAGTTGCCTTTAGGCGACGAAGTGGTTGATACCATGCTTCCAAGAAAAGCTCCTAAGCTTCAGATAACTGGGAACCGTACCCCAAACCGACACAGGTGGTTAGGTAGAGAATACCAAGGCGCTTGAGAGAACTCGGGTGAAGGAACTAGGCAAAATGGCACCGTAACTTCGGGAGAAGGTGCGCCGGCGAGGGTCAAGGACTTGCTCCGTAAGCCCATGCCGGTCGAAGATACCAGGCCGCTGCGACTGTTTATTAAAAACACAGCACTCTGCAAACACGAAAGTGGACGTATAGGGTGTGACGCCTGCCCGGTGCCGGAAGGTTAATTGATGGGGTTAGCGCAAGCGAAGCTCTTGATCGAAGCCCCGGTAAACGGCGGCCGTAACTATAACGGTCCTAAGGTAGCGAAATTCCTTGTCGGGTAAGTTCCGACCTGCACGAATGGCGTAACGATGGCGGCGCTGTCTCCACCCGAGACTCAGTGAAATTGAAATCGCTGTGAAGATGCAGTGTATCCGCGGCTAGACGGAAAGACCCCGTGAACCTTTACTATAGCTTTGCACTGGACTTTGAATTTGCTTGTGTAGGATAGGTGGGAGGCTTTGAAGTGGGGACGCCAGTTCTCATGGAGCCATCCTTGAAATACCACCCTGGCAACTTTGAGGTTCTAACTCAGGTCCGTTATCCGGATCGAGGACAGTGTATGGTGGGTAGTTTGACTGGGGCGGTCTCCTCCCAAAGAGTAACGGAGGAGTACGAAGGTGCGCTCAGACCGGTCGGAAATCGGTCGTAGAGTATAAAGGCAAAAGCGCGCTTGACTGCGAGACACACACGTCGAGCAGGTACGAAAGTAGGTCTTAGTGATCCGGTGGTTCTGTATGGAAGGGCCATCGCTCAACGGATAAAAGGTACTCCGGGGATAACAGGCTGATACCGCCCAAGAGTTCATATCGACGGCGGTGTTTGGCACCTCGATGTCGGCTCATCACATCCTGGGGCTGAAGCCGGTCCCAAGGGTATGGCTGTTCGCCATTTAAAGTGGTACGCGAGCTGGGTTTAGAACGTCGTGAGACAGTTCGGTCCCTATCTGCCGTGGACGTTTGAGATTTGAGAGGGGCTGCTCCTAGTACGAGAGGACCGGAGTGGACGAACCTCTGGTGTTCCGGTTGTCACGCCAGTGGCATTGCCGGGTAGCTATGTTCGGAAGAGATAACCGCTGAAAGCATCTAAGCGGGAAACTTGCCTCAAGATGAGATCTCACTGGGATCTTGAATCCCCTAAAGGGCCGTCGAAGACTACGACGTTGATAGGTTGGGTGTGTAAGCGCTGTGAGGCGTTGAGCTAACCAATACTAATTGCCCGTGAGGCTTGACCATATAACACCCAAGCAATTTGCGCGTCAGCCAAATTGCGGTGGTGAAGATGATACGAACCGAAAGTTCGCAACGAACCACACAATCACATATCCGAATTCGCTGGGCTGTCCATCTGGACATTCTGGCTACAGAATTTCTTGACGACCATAGAGCATTGGAACCACCTGATCCCATCCCGAACTCAGCAGTGAAACGATGCATCGCCGATGGTAGTGTGGGGTTTCCCCATGTGAGAGTAGGTCATCGTCAAGATTCATTTCGCAAAACCCCTATCTGCGCATGCAGGTAGGGGTTTTGTCTTTGTGGCTTGAAATCCAAGCCCCACGCATTGTCGCTTCTACAGTTCATGAAATGTGCGTCATCTATGCCTGACGAATCGCGGGACAATGCTACGCTCGCGGAAATACTCATCACGGATACCTACCATGGAAATGAACTGGCACCAGGCCCTGCAAGAGAGCCTGAGCTGGCTGGCGATCGCCTCGTTCATCACCCTTGTCTGCTTCACTGCAGCCGCAGCACTGGCTGTGCGTTGCACGCGCTGGGGTAGCCAGTTCTGGCAGCTCGCCGGGCCCTATTTCAGTTTCAGGCGCAGTTGGCGACCGTTGCTGGTGTTTGCCCTTCTGCTGGTACTGACGCTGTTCTCGGTTCGGCTCAATGTGCTGTTTTCATTCTGGTACAACGGCTTCTACAGCGCCCTGCAGGGCCTCGACCAAGCCGCTTTCTGGTACCTGCTCGGGGTCTTCGCGGTACTGGCCACCATCCACGTGCTGCGCTCGTTGTTTACCTTCTATGTAAGCCAGGCATTCAGCATCAAGTGGCGGGTCTGGTTGACCGAGCGCCTGACCCACGACTGGATGCAGGGCGATGCCTACTACCGTGGCCAGTTCCTCGCCGAGCCGGTGGACAACCCCGACCAGCGTATCGAACTGGACGTCAACGCCTTCGTCACCAACTCGGTCACCCTTGCCCTGGGCGCGGTCAGTGCGCTGGTTTCACTGGTGGCGTTCACCGGTATCCTCTGGGGGCTGTCAGCACCGTTGACAGTGGCTGGGGTGGAGATCCCTCGGGCGATGGTGTTTGCCGTGTACCTGTATGTCATCGTCGCCACCTGGGTCGCCTTCCGCCTCGGGCGCCCGCTGATCCGCCTGAACTTCCTCAACGAAAAACTCACCGCCAACTTCCGTTACGCGTTGATGCGCCTGCGTGAGAACGCAGAGAACATTGCCTTCTATCAAGGTGCGCAAGTGGAGCGGGGCACGTTGCTGGGCCGTTTTGCTGCCTTGATCGTCAATGCCTGGGCATTGGTGTTCCGGAACCTGAAGTTCAGTGGCTTCAACCTGGGGGTCAGCCAGGTTGCCGTGGTGTTCCCGTTCATTCTCCAGGCGCCGCGCTTCTTCAGTGGTGCGATCAAGCTGGGCGATGTCATGCAAACGTCCCAGGCCTTTGGCCAGGTGCAGGACTCTTTGTCGTTCTTCCGAGAGTCGTACGATGCGTTTGCCCAGTATCGCGCTACCCTCGACCGTCTGACTGGTTTTCTCGATGCTAACGAGCAGGCAAGTGGGTTGCCGCGAGTGACTACCGAAGACCAGGCGCATGCGCTGCAGATCATGGGGCTGCAGGTACTACGCCCGGACGGACACGCCCTTATCGCCGACCTGGACTTGAGCTTGCATGCCGGTCAGGCGCTGTTGATCAAAGGGCCATCGGGCAGTGGCAAGACCACGCTGCTGCGCGCCCTGGCAGGGTTGTGGCCGTATGCCGAAGGTGAAGTCAGGCGGCCGACGGGTCACCAGGCGTTGTTCCTGTCGCAGCGTCCATACCTGCCACTGGGTGACTTGCGTACCGTCATTGCCTATCCGGCAGCCGGCAAGCCCGAGGATGAGGCGCGAATGCAGCAGGCGTTGCACCAGGTCAACCTGGCCCACCTGGCCGAGCGCCTGGACGTCAGCAGCGACTGGTCACACATCCTCTCGGTGGGTGAGCAGCAGCGCCTGGCGTTCGCCAGGGTGCTGTTCAACCGGCCGCAGGTGGTGTTCCTCGACGAGTCCACCTCAGCGATGGATGAGGGGCTCGAGCATGCCCTGTATGCGCTGCTGCGCTCAGAAATGCCGGGTGCATTGCTGGTCAGTGTCGGCCACCGCAGCACGCTGGCAGGGTTCCATACCCACCGGCTGGAGGTGAACGGGCAGGGCGGCTGGACGTTGCTGGAGCAGCAGGCAGCGATGGCCTAGCCCGGATCGATCCAAGCATGTATCCGCCAGCCCCACCACCAGAGGCTGGCGGTCATGGACATGGCGGTGGTAGTGATCATGATCCTGTCACCTTCATTAGCGTCAGTCCCGCCAGTGTAGCGCCGGCGAACCCCGCACCGACCAGGAACGTTGCCTGGAACCCCACACCATCCCACAGCAATCCGGCTACCACGCTGGCCACCAGCAGCGCTACACCGGTCAGCAGGTTGAACAGGCCGAAGGCGGTACCACGCAGGTTGGCCGGGGCGCTGTCGGCGATCATGGTCGCGAAAATGCCTTGGCTGAAGCCCAGGTGCAAGCCCCAGGCCGCTACCCCAAGGGCCAACCCGGCCCAGCCCGGCAGCAGGGCCAATAGCAGGTCGGCAGTGATCAGCAAACCCAGCCCGACCATCAGCACGCCACGGCGCCCCACCCGGTCCGACAGCACCCCGGCGGGGTAGGCCGACAGTGAGTAGGCCAGTGCCATCAATACCAGCACCGCCGGCGCCCACAAAGGTGCCAGGCCCATGTCTTGCGCACGCAGCAGCAGGAATGCCTCGCTGAAGCGGGCGAGGGTGAATAACGTGGCCAGGCCGATCAGGCGCCAATAGGGCGGCCCAAGGCGCCCCAGTTCGTGCAGTGCCAACGGTGAGCGTACCGGCCGCCCCGTGGCCGGCGTTTCAGGTTCGCGAACGAAGGCGATGAGGATGTATACCGCCACGAAAGCAGGGATCACCGCCACCCAGAATACGGTCTGGAAATGGCTCGCGGTCAGCCACATCAACACGATCGCCAACAACGGTCCGAGGAAGGCGCCCACGGTGTCGAGGGCCTGGCGCAGGCCGAACGCCGCGCCACGCAACTCGGCTGGCGTAACATCGGCCACCAGCGCATCGCGCGGCGCCCCACGAATGCCTTTTCCGACCCGGTCGACGAAGCGTGCCGCCGTCAGCCACTCAAGCCCCGAGGCCATGGGAAATACCGGTTTGGTCAGCGCACCCAGGCCGTAGCCGAGTACCGTCAGCAGCTTGCGTTTGCCCAGCCGGTCGCTGAGAGCACCGGAAAATACCTTGGTGATCGATGCAGTCGCCTCGGCGATGCCTTCGATAAAGCCCACAGCTACTACCGAAGCACCAAGCACACTGACCATGTACAAGGGCAACAGGGCGTGGATCATTTCCGAGGAGATGTCCATGAACATCGACACGAAGCCCAGTGCCCAGACACTGCGAGGGATTTTCGTCAGGCCCCTGGCGGGGCTGCTGTCTTCATTGCTGCGCATCTGGGCTCTCGGCAGAGTTGTACGTTCGAAACTGTAGGAGCCCCTACGCAGGATGCAAATCGGATGTCGCAAGTGAAAGCAGGTACATGCTCAGGCAGATAACCCCCACAGCTCTTAGACGGGCTGCGCACCAATCAACAGCTGCGCCGTCTGCAAACAGCACTTTTCTGCCTTGCGGGCGCTGAAAGCCCTATGGTCCAGTGCCCACTCCAACCAGAAGCCATCAATCAAAGCGGTGATAATCAGCGCGCTGCCCTTGGCATCTAGCGCCAGGTCTCGCTCGGCTGCGATGGCTTTGAACACCCCCTCAAGCTCCTTGCGGTAGTCAGCATAGAGTTTGCGATTGAGCTCCCGCAGTTGCTCGGAAGACACCGCCGCGCTCCAGAAGCCGAGCCAAGTGGTGAGGATGAACTCATTGAAAATGCTGCCCCGGAATGAGGAGCGGATGATCGCGGTGAGACGCTCCACAGGCGTACTGCCCTTGGTTTCCAGATAGCGGCGGGTCTCCTCGCGCAACTGGTTGGTGAGCTCCTGATAGGTGGCGAGCATCAGTTCGTCCTTGCTGGAGAAATGATGACCGATCAGCCCGACCGACACCTCGGCCTCGTCGCAGATGCGTTCGATGGTAGTGCCGGCGTGGCCGAAGCGCGTGATGCAGCGCATGGTCGCTTCGACGATGGCCTTGCGCCGTGTCTCTGGATCGACTCTGGTCCTGCGCTTTCGGGGCTTATCGTTCTGGCTGTCCACGCTCATGGCTGAATCCGTTTCTCTCACTGGAATGGCAAGCCCGCCCGATGCAGAGCGCCGGGCGGGGACGCCAATCTAACAAGATTTACCGATGCGTGCAGGTGCCGAAGCTCAACCTCAAGCTGTTGCGCCGTTTTCCAGGTCCTGATCGAGGCGGCCGACCTGACTGAGCTCTTGTTTAATGTTTTGCGAGCGGCACAGCCACCAGTAAGCGAGCGCCGATACCGCAAGGCCGATCGGCATGCTGATGTCGGCGCCGTCCAGTTGCCGCGCCACGTAACCGGTGTACAGCCCAGTCGCGGAGAATGGCAGCATGACCACGAAGCCCACCAGGTAGGCACCAATGCCCCGCCAGTTCCAGCGTCCATAGATGCCTTTGGGCTTGAAAATTTCCCGGATAGAGAACTTGCCGTGACGCACTACGTAGAAGTCCACCAGGTTGATTGCCGTCCAAGGCGTGAACAGGTACAGCAGGATTGCGAGGAAGTCACCGAAGTCCTTTACGAAGTTGTCGGAGGCGGTCATCGCGATATAGATCGCCGCGCCGCCCACTGCCAGCATCGATAGCACACGCTTGAGCAGGGTCGACGTCTGGGGCTTCACCGTGTCGACGATGCTCAAGAGCGTGATCGACGCGCCGTAGAAGTTCTGTGCGGCACTGGTCACCAGGCTCAGCACGGCGAGAATCAGGACAAACTCGCCGAAACCGTGGAACACCATGTCGCCCAGCAGCACCAAGCCCTTGGCGAGATTCTGGCCGGGACTCAAGGCGGCGGCCAACGCGCCGAGGAGCATCATCCACACGCCACCGATCATCGCGCCCAGGTACGTCCACCAGAACGATGAGCGGACACTGACATTCGGCGGCAGGTAGCGCGAGTAGTCCGACACATAGATCGCCCAGCTCAACTGGTACGCGGCGGCAACAAAAAACTGCGCAAGGAAGGGCGTGGCCTTGAAACCGCTGAGGGTCAAGTGCTCCTGCGGCAGTTTCACGTAGACGCACAGGCCGACGGTAAACACCGCCATGACCCCGATCAGCAGGAACGCCAGCCAGCGCTGCACCTTGTGGAAGGTGTTGTAGCCGGCGATGGCCATGGCGATGGCCACTAGCGAGAAGAGGATCGCCGAGGGCTCCTGCGGGGCGTCGAACAGCTCGTGCAGGGTCTGCCCCACCAGCAGTTGGTTGAAGGCGTTGTAGCCAACGTAGGTGACGATGGCCACCACGTACACCAACAGCGCTCCCAAGTAGCCGAACTGCGGCCGCGACTGGATCAGTTGCGGCAGCCCCATCTGTGGCCCCTGGGTGGAGTGCCCGGCCATGAACAGGGTGCCGAAGGCACAACCGAGGAAGATGGCGATGGCGGACCACATCAGGTTGGCCCCCAGGCCGATGCCGATGATGCCTACCGCCAGGGTGGTCAGGTGCGCCTCGCCACAGAACCAGATTGGCCACAGGTGCCAAGCCTTGCCGTGGCGCTCGGCGAGGGGCACGTAGTCGATGGAACGGGTTTCCAGATTCAGCCGTCCGTTGGCGGAGGCAGTCTTGGGAGCTGACATGGGGTTCGTACCTTTATTGATATTGTTGTGAGCACAGCAAGGTCGTCGCTTCCCGCGACTAGGCCCGTTTCTCTTCCAGGGCTTGATGCAGCAGCGCTTCCAGGTCTTCGAGACTGCTTGGGCGCGGGTTGGTCTGCCGCGCCGGATCGCCCATGGCTTTGCGCGCAATGGCTGGAATGTCATCGCTGCGTAAGCCCAGCGAGGCCAGGGAAACCGGGATGGCAAGGCGGTCCAGGCACGCACAGATCGCCCGTTGGAAGCTCTCGAAGTCTTCGCCCGCCAACCCCATGGCGCGACACACCGGCCCCAGGCGCGGCTCGATGGCCGCGCGGTTGAAGCGCAGCACCCTGGGCAGAATCATGGCGTTGGTCAAACCATGATGGCTGTTGTAGGTGGCACCGACCATGTGGCTGAGCGCATGGACCAGGCCAAGCCCTTTGAGGAAGGCCACGCCCGCCAGGCACGAACCGATCAGCATGCGTCCGCGTGCTTCGAGATCGTCGCCCTGTTCCACAGCTTGCTCCAGGGAACCCCAGAGCAGTTCCAGCGCCTGCAGCGCGGCGCCGTCGCAGAGCGGATTGAAGGTTGGCACGAAGTAGGCTTCCAGGGCATGGATGACCGCATCCAGGCCGGTCCAGGCCGTCAGGTGCGCCGGCAGGCTGAGGGTCAGTTCGGGGTCGAGGATCACCGCCTGGGGACGCGCCAGCGGATGCCAGACGCAGCCTTTGATAGCGCGCTCGCTGTCGGTGAGCATCGCCGTGCTCTCGGTCTCGGCACCGGTGCCGGCGGTGGTCGGGATGCAGATCACCGGCGGGAAATCGTTGGCGACCAGGCCTTCGGGTACCGGCTTGTCGAAATCGAACGCCCACAACGGCAGACGTGTCTGCCGGGCCACCAGGGCCACGGCCTTGCCGCCGTCCAGGCCACTACCGCCACCGAGGGCGATGATGCCGTCGGCGCGCCACTCGCGAAACGCCGCGGCGCCTTTGAGCACGGCGCGATCACTGGGGTTGGGCTCGACCTCGCCGAACAGCCCGCATGCCAGGCCCGCATCGTTCAGCAAGTCCTGCAGCTCGGCCACGAAGGGCAGGCGCATCGAGCCCTGGTCGGTCACGATCAACGGCCGGGAAATGCCATGCCGTTTGCACAGCTCGACCAGCGCGGTCCGCGCGCCAGGGCCGTACTCGATGGGAAGTGGCAGGCTCCAGCTCTGCCGCGACAGGGGGGAAAGATTGTCAATCACGGTATTGCACCTTCAGCAGCGGATGATGGTCGACTTGAGTTCGCTGTACTTGTCCAGGGCGTGCACGGAGTTGTCCCGGCCATTGCCGGACTCCTTGAAGCCACCGAACGGGAAGTTCATGTCGAGCAGCTCGTCGTAGCAGTTCACCCACACGGTGCCGGCACGCAGGCGTCGCGAGGCACGGCGGATGGCGCCGAGGTCGGCCGACCAGAAGGCCGCCGCCAGGCCGTATTCGCTGGCATTGGCGACAGCGATGGCGTCGTCCAGCCCATCGAATTCGATGACGCTCAGCACCGGCCCGAAGACCTCTTCGCGGGCGATGCGCGAGGTGGCGTCAGTGGCGAAGATGGTCGGTTGCAGATAGTGGCCGCCGGGGACCGCCGCGCAGTCCTCGCCCCCCAGCAGCAGGCGCGCTTCACGCTTGCCCAGCTCGATGTATTGGCGTACACGCTGGTACTGGGCTTCATCGATCAGGCTGCCGGTGACGCTGGTCGGGTCCAACGGGTCGCCGGGCAGGTAGGCGCGCGCGGCCTCCAGCAGTTCGGCGATGAAGGCCCCGGCGATAGGGCGTTGCACCAACAGGCGCGAACCTGCGCTGCACACCTGGCCCATGTTGCTGAACACCGCAGCCGCGGCAGCCTCAGCCGCACGGCGCAGGTCCGGGCAGTCGGCCATGACGATGTTCGCCGATTTGCCGCCCAGCTCCAGCCAGACGCGCTTGAGATTGCTGTCCGCCGCATTGCGGCTGATCTGCCGGCCAACAGCGCCGGAGCCGGTGAAGGCCAGGCAGTCGATCTGCGGGTGCAGGCTGAGCAGGCGACCGGTCTCGCCATCGCCCGGCACCACGTTGAAAACGCCCTCGGGAATACCCGCCTCGCGGGCAAGGCCGGCAATGCGCAAGGCGCTCAGCGGGCTCTTCTCCGAAGGCTTGAGGATTAGGCTGTTGCCGGCGGCCAGGGCTGGGGCGAACTTCCAGGTCGCCATCAGCAGCGGGTAGTTCCAGGGCACTATTGCCGCCACCACGCCGACCGGCTCGCGGGTCACGGTGCCGAGGAACTGCGGATCGCAGGCGGGCACCTCGCCGGTGACCTTGTCGACCAGCTCGGCGAACCATTCCAGGCAGTAGATGGAACTGGGAATATCCACCGCCGTGGTATCGGCGATGGGTTTGCCAGTGTCCAGGGTTTCCAGCAGCGCCAGCTCCTCGGCGTGCTCCCTCATCAACGCAGCCCAGCGCAGCAGAACGGCCTTGCGCTGGCGTGGTACCAGGTCGGCCCAGCCACCGCGCTCGAATGCCCCGCGGGCGGCAGCCACGGCGCGTTCTACGTCAGTCCCACGGCACAACGCAACCTGCGCCAGCTCGCGGCCATCAATCGGGCTGCACACAGCAAACGTCTCGCCTTCGCTGGCCCCCACATAGGCACCGGCGATGAACGCACGCGCCTCCACCACCAGGTCGGTGCTTCGTCCACGCCAATAGACGGCATCTCTGAGTTGCGGCATGCGCATCTCCTCATGTTGTTTTTGTTTAGGCTCGGAGATCCTATGGCATACTGAAAATCTATTCAATAGTGAGGCGGTTGCTATTGAAGACTTTTTCAGTAATGACCGAAAATGGTAGCGCTATTTTTTCCGCCAAGGTCACCAGAGGGCTCGGTGACAAATAGCGAGCTCGGCGTTGCCGAGTCCGCCGCGAGCCTAAAGCGGCGCTCTATTCCGCGGTTCAGCAAAGTTCCGTTACAAACATGTAAAGTTCGTAAATAAGATTTACTCGCATTTGCGATTCCCTATATTTACCACCCCTGTTGGCCGCCAAACTGTGTTTGCGGGGCCGGTGGGCGAGGGCTCCCGGTTTCCGACAGGGATGTGCCTTTTTGCTCATGAATCGCAGGAGATGTACCCATGCAGTGCAGAACTTCACCCAACAGCCTGGCCCTGGCGTTCGTCGCGCTGGCGTCGCCGGCCATGATGGCCACCGCGGCAGAAGCCGAGGAGCAGCGTGCGGGTGAGGTGCTGGAAGTGCCGGTTGCCGACAATGCGTTGGTGATCCAGGACACCCTGATCACTGCCGAGCGCGAAGCGCGACAGGCCCTGGGTACGTCGATCATCACCGCCGAAGACATCAAGCGCCACCCGCCGGCCAATGACCTGTCCGACATTATTCGCCGCGAGCCCGGCGTCAACCTGACCGGCAACAGCGCCAGTGGCGCACGCGGCAACAACCGCCAGATCGACCTGCGCGGCATGGGCCCGGAAAACACCCTGATCCTCATCGACGGCAAGCCGTCCAGCGCGCGCAACGCCGTGCGCTATGGCTGGAACGGTGACCGAGATACCCGGGGTGAAACCAATTGGGTGCCGGCCGAAGCGGTCGAGCGCATCGAGATCCTGCGGGGCCCGGCCGCCGCACGATACGGCTCCGGCGCTATGGGCGGGGTGGTCAACATCATCACCAAGCGCCCTTCTGACGAGCTGAAAGGCAGCGTCAGCCTATACACCCAACTGCCCGAAGACAGCGCCGAAGGCGCCAGCCGCCGGGCCAACTTCAACCTCGGCGGTGGGCTTACCGATAACCTCGGCTTCCGCCTGTATGGCGGCCTGGCCAAGACGGATGCCGACGACCTGGACATCAACGCCGGGCATGCCACCAGTGCACTGGTGGCGGGGCGTGAAGGGGTGCGCAACAAGGACATCAACGGGCTGCTGAGCTGGAAACTGAACGACGAGCATCGCCTCGAAGCCAGCGCCGGTTACAGCCGCCAGGGCAACATTTTTGCCGGCGACACCATGAACAGCAATGGCGGCGGCGACGTCGATTTCGTCTCCAGTCTGTACGGCCACGAAACCAACGTCATGCAGCGCAGCACCTACGACCTGACCCACCTCGGTGATTTCACCTGGGGCACCAGCAAGACCACGCTGGCCTACGAGTACGTGCGCAACTGGCGGCTCAACGAGGGCCTGGCAGGCCGCACCGAAGGTGCGCCAAGCGACGAGGGTGGAGCCATGTCACGCTTGCGCAACACGCGCCTGAGCAGTGAAGTTAACCTGCCGTTCGCCATGGGCAGCACCGAGCACGTGCTCACTTTGGGCGGCGAGTACCTGTATGAAGCCCTCAACGACCAGGGTTCGTTGCGCCCGCAAAGTTCCGACCCCACCAGCAATGGCGGGCTTGTCGGCTTCGATCGCAGCAGCTCGAAGATGACCGCACGCAGCTATGCGCTGTTCGTCGAAGACAACATCATTGTTGGCGACACCACCATTACCCCTGGCTTGCGCTTCGACCACCACGAAAGCTTCGGCGACAACTTCAGCCCCAGCCTCAACCTGTCCCACAAGCTGACCGAAGCGCTGTCGGTAAAAGGCGGCATTGCCCGTGCCTATAAGGTCCCGAACCTCTACCAATCCAACCCCAACTACTTGCTGTACAGCCGCGGTAACGGCTGCAGTGTGCAGCAGACCAACAATGGTGGCTGCTACCTGCAGGGCAACGCCGACCTCAAGCCCGAGATCAGCGTCAACAAGGAGATCGGCCTGCAGTACGACCGTGGTACCTGGCGCACCAGTGCCACCTACTTCCGCAACGACTACAAGAACAAAATCATCGGTGATACCGATGTGCTTTACACCATCGGTACCGGCAGTCGCGTGACCCAGTGGGATAACGCCGGCAAGGCGCGGGTCGAAGGTATCGAAGGCAACCTCTTCATCGAGCTGACCCCGACCCTGGACTGGAACACCAACCTGACCTGGATGCTCGACAACGACAACCGCGAGACGGGCGAGCCGCTGTCGGTGATCCCGGAATACACCGTCAACACCACCCTCGACTGGCGTGCCACCGAGCAGCTGTCGTTCCAGGTGGCAGGTACCTATTTCGGCAAGCAGAAATCGCCGACCTACAACTACCGCACCCAGCAAGACTACGACAAGACCGCACAGCAGGACGTCGAGGCCTATGGCCTGGTGGACGTGAGTGCCGGGTACAAGTTCAACGCCAACTACGACGTGCGCGTGGGGGTGAACAACGTGTTCAACAAGCAGATCCTGCGGGGTGGCAATGCCAGCAGCTCGGGGGCAAACACTACAACCAGCCGGGCAGGGCGGTGTTCGCTGCGCTGAACATCAATTTCTGAGACCCGGGCCGCTTTGCGGCCCATTCGCGGCGGACACGTTTTTCCAGGAAGCCAAATGTTTAAATTTCCCGCCTGGCTACAAATCCTCTCCCGCAGCGGCGCCGCGCTGCTCGGCGGCTATGCCCTCAGCTACGCCGCCAGTGCGTGCCTGGCTCGTACCCTGCCGCTGTCCGCCACCGACGCGGTCATCGTCGCAACACTGCCGGCCTTCATCTTCTACACCGCCGCCATCCTCTGGGCGTTTGCCTGCCGTGATGCCCTGCGTGCCTGGGCGCCGCTGGCGCTGGCAGTGCCCCTCAACCTGATCGGCTTCTGGCCGCAAGTGCTGGGGTGGCTGGCATGAAGAACACCTTCACCCAATCGATGGCCTGGCTGCACACCTGGGCCGGGCTGATCTTCGGCTGGCTGCTGTTCGCCATCTTCGTCACCGGCACCCTGGCGGTGTTCGACAAGGAGCTCAACCACTGGATGCAGCCGGAAATCCCGGCCACCCAGGTGTCCCAGGCCGACGCCGCCCGGCGCGCCATCACCTACCTGCAGGCCCATGAGCCGCAGGCGGGCAACTGGGGTATCAGCCTGCCGAGCGAGCGATCGCCTGGGTTGCGCGTATCCACCGGTGAGCGGCGCCACGGCGGTGGCGCGCAGCTTGACCCGAGCACTGGCGAGGCCATCGAGGTGCGCGACAGCGTGGGCGGCAACTTCTTCTTCCGCTTCCACTTTACCCTCGACCTGCCACGCAACTGGGGCATCTTCGTGGTCGGTGCGCTGGCGCTGGTGATGCTTGCTGCGTTGGTCACCGGTATTGTCATTCACAAGAAGATCTTCAAGGAGTTCTTCACTTTCCGGCCAAACAAGGGCCAGCGTTCGTGGCTGGACTTTCACAATGCCAGCGCTGTGCTGTTGCTGCCGTTCCACTTGATGATCACCTACACCGGCCTGGTGATTTTCATGCTCATCTATATCCCTGCCGGGTAGATGCATTGTTCGCCGGCGACACGCGCGCCTACTTCCAGGCCCAGGGCAATGCACGCCTGGAACAGCCCCGTGGCGCGACAAGGCAGCCAGCGCCGCTGGTCGATGTGGTGCCGTTGCTGGCCCAGGCCGAAGCGCGCTTGGGGCCGATTGCTGGCTTGAATATTCGTAACCCCAACACTGCGGCAGCGCGTATCGAAATCCGCCCCGAGTTGGGCAACCGCATTGCCCTGGCCAAGGGGCAGGCGATGGTCTTCGATGGCGTCAGCGGGCAGTTGCTCAGCGACGTGCCGCAGTGGCGCGCGGTGCCTTTGACCCAGCGAGTCATGGTCGGCCTGCACTTCGCCCAGTTCGGCGGTTACCCGATGCGTTGGTTGTACTTCGTTTGCGGGCTGGTCAGCTGCCTGATGATCGCCAGTGGTCTGGTGCTGTTCTGCGTGAAGCGCGGGCGCAAGTACACCAGCACCACGGCCGATGCTTCGGCGCGACGCTGGTACCGGGTGGCCGAGGTGTGCAACGTCGGCTTCATCAGCGGCCTGTTGCTGGCGTGCGTAGGGCTGCTGTGGGCCAGCCGGTTGCTGCCGGTTGACCTGATACAGCGGGAAAGCTGGGAGGTGCGTGCGTTCTTTGGCATTTGGCTACTGGCGCTGTTGCATGCCGGCGTCAGGCCGGCACGCCGGGCCTGGGCCGAGCAACTACTGCTGGCGGCAACGCTGTGCATTGGCCTGGGTGCGTTTGGCGGCTTTGAAGACTCGATGCGCCAGGGGGTTGCGACATGTGCGCTGGTGCTGGGGGCAATGCTTGGGCTGGCGGCCTGGCGGGTGCGGCAGGCGCAACCGGTGCCACAGAAGGCCAGGGCGGGGCGGCGCATGGAGGCCGAGGCATGACGATGTGGGTCATAGGCGGCGTGCTGTTCGCCTACGCCGGCATGCTCGGGCTGTGCCAAGGGCTGGAGCGGCACTACAAGCAGGTGTGGAATCGCACCTGCCCACGCGTGTTGCGTATCGGCCTGCGCAGTGCAGGTTGGTTGGCGTTGCTGGCTAGCCTGACGCTGTGCGCCCAGGCCTGGGGCTGGGCCATGGGGCCGGTGGCCTGGTTCGGCGTGCTGTCGCTGGCGGGCTTGTTGCTGGTGATGCTACTGCCGTACTGGCCGCGGCTGGCAGTGGGGCTGGTGGGGGCGCTGCCGGTATGGGGATTGGTGCAAGGGGTTTCTTCGCTGTGAACTGAACGCTCCTGCAAGGGGTACGCGTTTGTTCAGTCGACGACATTGTTGCAGCCAAAAGCCTCGCAGCATGCTAAACCATTGGCCCCAGCCTGCTGCGAGAGAGCCCCGGTGAAAGCCATTCGCCTTACCTTTATCTGCCATGCCCTGACCCAGGCTCAGAAAACCGGAAGCCTGCACTGTGCAGATGATGGCATCTTGCCGTTGACCCAGAAAGCCGACGTTCTTCTGCCCGGCATGCGCGTGCTGACTGCGCCAGAACGGCGAGCCTGCGAGACGGCGGCGTGGTTGTCGGGGCAGGTGCAAATCGAGCCGGCATTGGCCGATTGCGACCTGGGGCGCTGGCAAGGGTTGTCGTTGAAACAGTTGCAAGCCGAGCAACCGCAGGCGTTGGCCGAATGGCTGCAAGACCCGGCCAGTGCGGTGCATGGTGGGGAGTCGTTCGCGGCGCTGTGCCAGCGCCTGGCCGCCTGGCTGGCGGCCTTCGACAGGCCGGGTGAATGGTTGGCGGTGACCCACCCGATGGTCATGCGCGCGGTACTGGTGCAGTTGCTAGGGTGCCCGTTGACTGCTGGTCAGCGTATCGATGTGCTGCCACTGTCACGCCTTGTGTTGAGTTTCACGGGGCAGTGGCGGCTGCGCCTGGGCTAAGGTTCAGAACGCCAGCTTGTAACCGATCAGTAACAGCATGGCGGCCAGGCACGGGCGCAGCACGCGGTCGGAGATGCGTCCGGTGAGGTGGCTGCCCAGGTAGATACCCGGCAGCGAGCCCAACAGCAGGTAGCCCAGCAACGACCAGTCCATGTTGCCCATGCCCGCGTGGCCCAGGCCTGCTACCAGGGTCAACGGTACGGCGTGGGCAATTTCGGTGCCGACCAGCCGGCGGGTGACCAGGAACGGGTAAAGCAGGAACAGCGCCACGGTGCCCAATGCGCCAGCACCGATGGACGTGAGGGTAACCATCACGCCCAGCACCACACCGGTCAGCACAGTGAGGATATTGAGGCTGCGGTCACTGAGGTGGTAGTGGTCACCGGCATGGCGGCTGGCGAAGGCCTGCAGGCGCGATTTGAACAGGATGGCCAGCGCAGTGAGGATCAGCACCACCGCCAGGCCTTGCTTGATGATCGCATTTAGCGCCGAGGTGTCGGTGTGCAGGGTGCTGAGGAACCACAAGGTCAGCGCCGCAGCGGGCACGCTGCCCAGGCTGAGCAGGCCGGTGATCTTCCAGTCGATGTTCTTTTGGCGCGCATGCACCCAGACGCCACTGGCCTTGGTGATGGCCGCATAGAGTAGGTCGGTGCCGACTGCTGTCGCCGGGTTGATGCCAAACCACAACAGGATCGGGGTCATCAGCGAGCCGCCACCGACGCCGGTCATACCGACGATGAAACCCACGACCAGGCCAGCAATGGTGAAACCGAAAGAACCTACATCCATACGCTACTCGACTGCCCAACTTTGCCCGTTATCGGATGCAAGCCAGCATATAGATTTTTTTATAGCCAAATAGACTTGTTCGTTATTAGGTTATAACTGGGTGCACCCAATCACCGATCGGTCATCACCACCATGACATGCGCATCACCCCCGTCATCGCTTTCCGACAGGTAGATGTGCCCTACCTGGCTGTCAAAATAAGCGGTCTCCTGCGGCCCGATGCTCACCGCTTCTCCGGTTTCGAACTCGATGCGCACACGCCCGCTCAGTACCAGGGCGAACTCTTGCCCTGGGTGGCGGATAAAATCGTCGAACTGGCCGCGTTCGCGGGCAATGATGCGGGCATAGGCCGGTGTCATGCGCCGTTCGGGGAAGTCACCGGCAATCGGGTGATAGTCATAGGTACCGGTCGAATAGCCCGCCGCCGCCGGCAATGAATCGACCACTACGGTCACCGGCACCGGGGCGCTGACCGTGCCGCTGGCGCGAAACAACTGGGCGATGTCGACATTCAACGCCCGCGCTGCAGCGGCGAGCTTTTCATAGCTGACCGACACCTGCGCCAGTTCCATCTTCGACAAGGTGGATACCGGCACGCCACTGGCTTCGGACAATTGCTTGAGGGTCATCTGGCGCGCCTTGCGCACCTGGCGCAGGCGCTGGCCGACTACGGCGCGGTCGAGCAGGGGTAGGGCAGCGGGCATTCAGGGTTCTCGGTATACGGCGTTGGTCGGGCATCTTACCTTGGACCCTTGCGCATTTCTAAATTCTCATATATTAGAATTCTCATAAATGATAATTTGCCTGACAGGAGCGTGCATGACCCCGACCTACGACACCCTGATCATCGGTGCCGGCATTGCCGGCGCCTCGCTGGGCTATCGCTTGGCCGGCCAGCAGCATGTGCTGTTGCTCGAACGCGAGTCGCAGCCTGGCTACCATTCCACCGGGCGTTCGGCGGCCATGTTCATGGAAGCCTACGGCACGCCACAGATACAGGCGTTGACCCGCGCCAGCCGGGCCTTTTACGAAGCGCCGCCGCAGGGCTTCTGCGAGCACCCGCTGCTGGAACCGCGTGGCTGCCTGTATGTGGCCAGCCTGGAGCAGCACGCGCTGCTGGAGCAGACCCACGCGCAGAACCTGGCCAATGGCACCGAAGTCAGCCTGCTGGACCGTGACGCCGCCCTGGCCCTGGTGCCCAGCCTGCGTGGCGAAACCCTGGCCGGCGCAGTACTTGAGCCGGGCGCGATGGACCTGGATGTGCACGCCCTGCACCAGGGCTTCTTGCGCGGTTATCGCGCGGCCGGCGGTGAGCTGCGCTGCAACGCCGAGCTGATCCAGGCCTGGTACCTGGACGGCCTGTGGCAGGTGGAACTGGCTGATGGCAGCCGCGTGCAGGCACGCCAACTGGTCAATGCCGCAGGTGCCTGGGCCGACCGCGTGGCCGAGCAGTGCGGTGTGGCGCGCATCGGCCTGCAACCGTGCCGACGTAGCGCCTTTACCTTCCCAGGCCCTGCGGATCAGGACTTCGTCCGCTGGCCAGCGGTGATCGGCGTCGACGAAAGCTTCTACTTCAAGCCTGATGCCGGCCAGTTGCTTGGGTCGCCTGCCAATGCCGACCCGGTCGAACCGCAGGACGCCGCGCCCGAGGAGCTCGACGTGGCCTTGGGTATCTACAACATCGAAGCCATGACCACCTTGGCGATCCGCCGCCCCAGCCACACCTGGGCCGGGTTGCGCTCGTTCGTTGCCGATGGCGACCTGGTGATCGGTTTCGATGCACACGCTCCCGCGTTTTTCTGGCTGGCGGCGCAAGGTGGCTATGGCATCCAGTCGGCAGCGGGCGCTTCGCGCCTGGCCGCCGACCTGCTGCTTGGCCAGCCCTTGTGTCCTAGCCTTGTCAGCCAGGGCGTGGCGCCCGAGCGCCTGTCCCGGCCCGTTTCCAACACCCTTGAAGGAGTACCCCATGAGCAATGACATCCAGCGTTTCCCCAGCAGCCTGCCGTTCCCTTTCTCCCGCGCGGTAAAGGCCGGTGGCTTTCTGTTCCTCTCTGGCCAGGTGCCGATGAGCGCCAGCGGTGAAGTGGTACGCGGTGATATCCAGGCCCAGACCCGCGCAGCCTGCGAGCGCATTGCCGAAAGCCTGGCCGCTTGCGGGGCGCGTTTCGACCAGGTGGTCAAGGCCACGGTGTGGCTGTCGGACATGAGCCATTTCGCCGGTTTCAACGAGGTGTACAAGGAGTTCTTCGGCGCGGCGCTGCCGGTGCGTTCTACCGTAGCCTCGGCGTTGGCGCTTGGGGTGGATGTAGAGATTGAAGTGCAGGCGTTCGTCGGCGACCTGTGACCGAACAAAGCGCTTTTGTAGGCGCAGCGCAAGGCTGCGCCAACAAGAGATAGGCGGCGCCAATGACACAACAACAATAAATCCAGAGGTTCACATGCAAGAGCAGCTGAAGATTGCCGGCGCATTTGTCGGCGTGATCGTGGGGGCGGGGTTCGCTTCGGGGCGGGAACTGTTGTTGTTCTTTGTCGATTTCGGCGTGTGGGGGCTGGTTGGCGCGTTGGTCAGCGCCGCCTTGTTCACCTTCCTTGGCATGGCCTTGGCCGGCTTGGGCAACCGCCAGCAGGCCACTTCGCACAAGGACGTAATCCAGGCCATCTGTGGCCGTCACCTGGGCCTGTTCGTCGACTGGCTGATCACCTTTTTCATGTTCGCGGTCACCGTGGTCATGCTGGCCGGCGGTGGTGCGTTGCTGGAGCAGCAGTTCGGTATTCCGGCGCTGACCGGCAGTGTAATGGTGACGCTGGTGGTGGTGGCCATCGTGTGCCTGGACGTGCGCAAGGTGATCCTGGCGATTGGCGCCATTACCCCGCTGCTGATTCTGGTGGCCTCGGCAATTGCCTTGTACGCCGTGTTCACCCGTGAACAGAGCTTCGCGGCGCTCGACCAGCTGGCCAGCCAGCAACAGGCCGGCACCCGCCACTGGCTGCTGGGTGCGTTCCTGTATGTGTCGTACAACATCGTGGCCGGTGCGCCGATCCTGGCCATTCTGGGCGGTTCGGCCAAGGGCGAGAAAACTGCAATATGGGGTGGCCTGCTGGGTGGTGCGGCACTGGGTGGCCTGATGCTGGTGATGAGTGCCGGGCTGTTGTCGCGGCTGGACAGTGTGGCCGACCTGCCCATGCCGATGCTGTCGATTGCCAACGAAGTGTCACCGCTGCTGGGGCTGGTGATGTGCCTGATCATCTTCGGCATGATCGTCAACACTGCAGTGGGCACGCTGTTTTCGTTCCTCTCGCGGCTGTTGCCGGCAGGCACGGCGAAGTTCCGTTGGGGCTCGGTAGTGACCGGGGTGGTGGCGTTCGGCTGCAGCCTGGTGGGGTTCATCAGCCTGGTGGGCCAGGTGTACCCGCTTTTCGGTTATTTGGGCTTTGTACTGATGGCAGCGGTGTTGCTGGCGTGGGTGCGGCGGGGTAGGGCCGTTAAAGCGGCGCTCACTGCTGACGCATGATTTGCTGCTGACGCGATCCCCTGTAGTAGCAGCCTTATGTCGCGAAAGGGGCGCGTTGCGGCCCCGGATTTTCAGCTAAGCCGCAGAAATTGCCGGGGCCGCTCTGCGGCCCTTTCGCGACACAAGGCCGCTCCTACAGGGTGTGTTCCGATTTAGATCCTGAAGCTGCCTACCAGCTGTTTCAAGCGCCCGGCCTGCTGGGCCAGCTGATCGCAATGGCGCAGGGTGTCGTTGAGGTTCTCCACACCTTGCTGGTTCAGGGCGTTGATCTGGGTAATGTCCAGGTTAAGGCTCTCGACCACGGCGGTCTGCTCTTCGGTAGCCGTGGCCACCGACTGGTTCATGCCATCGATTTCGCCAATACGCTGGGTCACGCTGGCCAGGCGTTCGCCGGCCTGGTTGGCCACCTGCACGGTCTGCTCGCTGGAAACCTGGCTGGTGTTCATGGTGTGCACCGCTTCGCGCGAGCCCACCTGCAGGCTGGTGATCATGCGGTGGATTTCTTCCGCCGATTCCTGGGTCCGGTGCGCCAGGTTACGCACTTCGTCGGCCACCACGGCAAAACCACGGCCGGCTTCACCGGCACGGGCCGCTTCGATGGCGGCGTTCAGCGCCAGCAGGTTGGTCTGCTGCGAGATGCCCTTGATCACGTCGAGTATCTTGCCGATTTCGTCGGTGCTGGCGTTGAGCGTTTCGATCTGCGCGCACGACTCGCTGATGCGCTGCGACAGGGCCGTCATGGCGCTGATGGCTTCTTCAACCACTTCACGGCCACCGTGCGCCTGTTCGCTGGCACCGCTGGCATGTTGCGAAGCATCGGCGGCATTGCGGGCGATTTCCTGGGTGGCTGCGCCCAGTTCGTTGATGGCCGCAGCCACACTGTTGGTGCGCATGCTCTGTTCTTCAGAGCCGCTGATAGACGCATTGGACGCACTGACCACTTTCTCCGACAGGTCATGCACCAGGCGGGTGGCCGAGGACACTTCGCTGATCGAGGCATGGATACGCTCGACAAAGCGGTTGAACGAGGTGGCCAGTTCGCCGAACTCATCCTTGTTCTGCACGGCCAGGCGGCGGGTAAGGTCACCTTCGCCTTCGGCGATGTCACGCATGGCGCGGCCCATGGTGGTCAGCGGGCTCATCAGCACAGGGATCAGCAGGCCGAGCAGGCCGGCAATGGCGGCCACGGCAATCAGCATGGCAATGATCGCCGAGGTGCGGAACTGGCTGAGCGCGGCGTAGGCTTTGTCCTTGTCGATGGACAGGCCGATGTACCACTGCGCCGACGGCAGGCCGTTCACCGGGGCGAACGAAATGATGCGGTCCTGGCCGTTGAGGGTGACATCCTGCATGCCGGCGGCAACCCGCAGGTTGCTGCCTGGGTAGATGTCCTTGAGGTTCTTCATCACCTGGTCTTTGTTGGGGCTGACGATCACCTGGCCGTTGGCGTCGGCCAGGAAGGCGTGACCGATGCCACCGAAGTCGACCGAGTTGATGATTTCTACCAGGGTATCGAGGGTCACGTCACCGCCGACCACGCCGATCAGTTCGCCATTGCTCTTGCTCTTCACCGGGGTGGCGATGGTTACCATCAGGCCACCGACCGCACCCTGGTATGGGGCGGTCAGCACGGTTTGCCCGGCGCTGGCGGCGGCGCCATACCAGGGGCGCTGGCGCGGGTCGTAACCGGCGGGCATCTGGGTATCCGGGCGCTGGGTGAATACGCCGTTGGCCTGGCCCAGGTAGGTGAACAGGAAATTACGCGTGTAGGACGGCTGCTCGATCAGCCCGGCCAGGGTGTCGCCGGCGCCTTGCTGGCCGATGTCCTGGGCCAGGTTTTCCAGCACCAGGATGCGCCCGCTCATCCAGTTCTGCACGCTGCTGGCAGTCAGTGCACCGGACTGCTGTACCGAGGCTTCGATGTTCTGGCGGATGGTGTTGCGTTGCAGGTAGTCGTTGTAAAGCGTGAACAGGGCAAATGCCAGGACCACGACGCCGCAGGCGCTGAGCAGGATCTTGTGGCGAAATTTCAGGTTCATGTTTCGAGACCTTGAGCCAATGAGGGGAGGGCGCAGCGCGCTCATGACGCACTGCGGGGCCTATCGACCGAGATATCGGCTCAAGGGGTAAAAGATTGAAGCGCTTACAGAAATTTCTTACGGTCGTTTCGACAGACGGCAGTCACTGCTCAGCCAACTGTTCGATCAGCAGCCGTGCGGCCTGCTGCAGCGGCTGTTGTTTGCGCCACAGGATATGCACCGGCAACTGCAATTCGTTGCGGGTATTGCGAAAATCCAGGCGTACCAGGCGCCCGCTGGCCAGCAGCGGCGCGACCCGCGACAGCGGCAAGTCGCCCCAGCCCAGGCCGGTTTCCACCATCTGCAAAGCCAGGTCGAAGCTGTCGGTGAACCAGTGGGTGGCGCCGATCAGCGGGCGAGGGTCAGCCAGTGGCAGGTCGCGGCTGCGCACCAGAATCTGACGCACTTGGGTCAGGTCCTCAAGGTAGTGGATACGCCCCTCACGCAAGGCCGGGTGGGCCGGTGACAGCGTAGCCACCAGCGTCTCCATGCCGATGTGCTGGAAGCCGCGCCGGGCATCGACCTGCAGGCCGGCAAAGGCCACGCAGAGGTCGGCGCGGCCGCTGTCCAGCAACTGCAGGGCTTCCTCCTGCGGGGCGCTCAGCAGGGCGATGTCCAGCAGAGGGTGGCGCTCGCCGAGGTTGGCGATGGCCGCCAGCAACGGGCGGTGATCGATGTCGGGTGCCACCGCCAGCGTCAGGCTGCTCTCCAGCCCCTGGGAAAGCTCCAGGGCATGCACCTGAAGCAGCCCCAATTGCTCGGCAATCAGCCTGGCGTGTGGCTCCAGGGCCAAAGCTTGTGCAGTTGGACGAACTTCACGCGGGCCGCGTTCGAATAGGTTGTAGCCAAGTTCCGCCTCAAGGTTGCCGATGGCCATGCTCACGGCCGACGGCACGCGTTTGAGCGCGCGCGCAGCGGCGGAAAAGGAACCGCGGTCGAGCACGGCAAGAAACAGCTGGATGTTGTCGCTGGAAAAATTCATGGCAGCCTCCTGTCAGTAGATCTGACAGCTGCTTACTTTTGCTGTCAAGTGCATTGAAGCATGATCGCCCCCATCGCTTTTCTCATTGGAGGTAATCCCGCGTGCAGGGACTGAAACGCAAACTGGTCTACGTGACGTTCTATGAACTCATCGGGCTGTGCATGTCGACCCTAGGGCTGGCTTACCTGTCGGACACGCAGGCGTCGCACACCGGGCCGCTGGCGGTGATGATCACCACCATCGCCATGCTCTGGAACCTGGTCTACAACAGCCTGTTCGAGTATTGGGAGAGCCGCCAGGCCAAGCGTGGTCGCAGCGTGGTGCGGCGGGTGGCGCATGCCATCGGCTTCCAGTTGACCCTGGTGGTGTACCTGATCCCGCTGATTGCCTGGTGGCTGGACATGACGTTGCTGGAAGCGCTGCTGGTGGACATGGCGTTCATCATTCTGGTGCCGTGCTACACCTTTGCCTATAACTGGGCGTTTGATCGGGTGTTTGGGTTGCCCAACTCGGCCATGGCTACAGCTTGATCTAGCGGGTACTGGCCTCTACACGGCACAAGGCTGCTACGGCGGCAGGCGAATGATCAATGGCGCCTGCTGTTGTTTCACCTGCTGCACCGGTTGTTCCACCGGTCGCGGCGCACTGGCCAGCAAGCTGTCCTCAACCTGCCCCGACAGGTAGTACACCCCCGCCATGGCCCCGCTCTGGCGGTTCTCCATCAACTCCTGCCACTCCTGGTTCAACGCCACGTTGAGGATCACCCGCAGCTGCTCGACCATCTGTGGTTGTTCACGGTCATGGGTCATCATCCCGTAACCGGCCGCTGCAATCGAAATCATCGCCCCTGCCACCTTGCCCACTGCCGATGCCACGGCACTGGCAATACCGCGTGGGGCCAGGGTGGCGCCGAGTTTTTCGCTTGCCTGGGTGGCCACCGAGTTCAGCCCGACATCGGTCTTGCCGGGGCCTTTGCTGGCTTGCTGATGCAAGTGCTGGCGCATGGCTTGCCATGCCGGTTGCTGGTCCAGCGACTTGGCCCGCAGCAGCTGATATAGGCTGGCATTGCGCGCATCCGGTGGCCCCAGGGCGATGACGGGAATACGGTTCAGGCGCTGGCTGAACTGCTCGGGCGGCGCGTTGTAGCGGCTGATGATGGCCGGCAGTTGCTGGCCGAGCAGTTGCAGGTACAGCTCGCAGGCCCGGTCGCGAATGCCCTCGGGGTTGATCTGCTCGGCCACCGGCTCGATCACCCGTGCGTGGTACTGCTCCTGCAGGTACAGCGCCAGGCGCTTTTCTGCCGGTTCCCGGCCCTCACCACTGTCGAGCTTGTACCAGGCCACCTTGAGGGTGAGCCACTGCTGGGTCCAGTAGCCAGTGAACCAGGGGATGAAGTCGCTTTCGGTACGTTGCTGTACCTGTTCTTTCCACACCCGCATGGAGCGCCGGGCATAGTCATTAGCCGAGCCGGCGGCGCCCACCGAGGCATCGATCAACTCCTGGTCGATGCGTTGCCAGGCAGCGGGGGTGAGTACTGCAGGTGGCGGCGGGGCAGGTGGGCGCTTGCTGGCACAACCGCCGAGGGCCAGCAGAAGGCACAGCAACAAAAGCATTCGAGAGCTCACGCGACCGCCTCCCTGGTAGAGGCTGGGGTGGTTCTCGCAGTATAGGGTGGGGTGCGAGCTGCTGCCGTGCAGCCCATCGCCAATCGCCTGCCCAACGCGCTCCCAAAGGAACCCGCGTAATCACTTCAGGACGAGCTTTTCTTCCAGGCGGTCGAGGTGTTTGTGCATCAGCCCCAAGGCCGCCTCGGCATCACCTTGCTCGACGGCATCGATGATTGCTGCATGTTCTTGCCACGCGCAGTGGTCACAGCACGGCGACTCGTAGCGGGCGATGATCAGCGAGGTCATCGGCACCAGCCCATTGAGAAAGCGTGCCAGTGGTGCGTTGGCCGCCACTTGCGCCAGTTTCAGGTGGAACTCGCCGCCCAGGCGGATCGCCGAACAGCGTTCACCACTTTCATGGTGCTGGCGCTCGCGCTCCACCAGTTGCCGCAGCTGGCGAACCTGCGCCGGCCGGGCGCGTTGCGCGGCCAGGGTAATCAGCGTGGTCTCGGCCAGGCGCCGGGCGCTGAGTACCTGGCGTGCCTGGTCTGGGTCGGGCGCGGCCAGGTGTGCGGTGTGGCTGGGGCGCTGCACCACCACTTGCTGGTCGGACAGGCGCCCGAGCACGCGGCGGATCACCGTGCGGCTGACACCAAAGGCATGGCCCAGGGCCTCCTCGGGCAGCAGGCTGCCGGGTGGCAGGCGCTGTTCCAGGATGGCATCGAACAGGCGCGGGTAGATCTGCTCGGCCGACAGGCGGGTTTCACCGGCCGCGAGCAGGGCAGGCAAGTGGTGGGCGGCGTTCATGGTCGCTCTCCTGAAGTCATGGATGCGGATGTTCGTCCGGGATATTCAGCGCAATACCCATGCGCAGCCCTTCGGCCACGATATGCTGACGCATCTGGGCACTGGCCTTTGCACTGCTGCGCTCGCGAATGGCGCGTACCACCGCTTCGTTCTCCTTCAGCCGCGCGGCCAGGTGCTCTGGCGAGTTGCGCAGCATGTCGGCGCTCTGCTTCAGGGCATTGCCGGTTTGCTGCACCACACTCTGGAAGATCGGGTTGGTGGTCAGGGCGAACAGCGCCTCATGGAAGGCGATGTAGGCCTTGACCCCGGCTTCGCTGTCATCGGCCTCCAGCGCTTCACGCATGTCCATCAGGGTCAGCCGCAGTTGGCCAATGTCCTGGCTGTTGGCCGATTGCGCCACCAGGCCGACGATGAAGGGTTCGAGGGTGTAGCGCAGTTCCAGCACGTCGGCCAGGCTGGCCGCGGCGCTGGTGTCCACGCCTGCTTCATGGCTAATGGCATCGGCATCCAGCACCAGCACGCCTTTGCCCGGCATTGAGCGCACAAGGCCCAGGGTTTCCAGCACGGTCACCGCTTCGCGCAGGCTCGGGCGGCTGATACCCAGTTGTTCGGCCAGCTCGCGCTGGCCTGGCAGCATGTCGCCGGTGCGCCATTGGCCGCGGGCCAGGGCCTGGCGCAGTTTTTCCACCACTGAGTTGACGACGGTCGATGAGCTGATCACGGTTCGCTCCTGCTAGGGCCGGCGTCTTCGCCGGCCACTTTCGGTCAAAATTCCTGTTGATGGTGTGTGTTGGGCTGTTTGCGCTGCGTGGGGTTAAAACCAAGTTTGCCATCGAGCACGTTCTGCGCGCGTTCCAGGTCAATGTCTTTTTCCCAGCGGGCGATGGCCACGGTAGCCACGCAGTTGCCGATCAGGTTGGTCAGCGCCCGGCCAATACCCATGAACCAGTCCACCGCCAGTACCAATACCAGCCCGACCACCGGAATGGCCGGTACGGCGGTCAGGGTGGCAGCGAGAATCACCAGCGCCGAGCCTGGGATGCCGTGAGCGCCTTTGGAAGTCACCAGCGACACCAGCAGGATGGTCAGCAGGTCGGTCATTTCCAGCGGTGTGCCGGTGGCGTTGGCGATGAACACGATGGCCAGGGTCAGGTAGATGGAGAAACCATCGAGGTTGAACGAGTAGCCGGTCGGAATCACCAGGCCGACCGTGGAACTGCCAATGCCCAGGTGCTCCAGCTTGCGCATGATTTGTGGCAGTACGGCGTCGGAAGAAGCGGTGCCGAGAACGATGGTCAGCTCCTCACGCAGGTACTTGATCAACGGCAGCAGTTTGAGGCCCGACAGGCGCATGACGGTGCCCAGCACGATCAGTACGAAGCCGGCGCAGGTCAGGTAGAACAGCGCGACCAGGCCGCCCAGGTGCTGCAGCGATTCCAGGCCGTATTTGCTGGTGGTGAAGGCAATGGCGCCGAACACGCCGATCGGCGCCAGGCGCACGATCATGCCCATGATGCGGAAGATTACATGGCTCAGTTCGTTGATCAGCCGCGAAATGCCGGCGGCCGAGTCACCCACCAGGTTCAGCGCGCTGCCGAACAGTACCGAGAACAACAGCACCTGGAGAATGTTGTTGTCGGCGAAGGCGCCGATCACCGAAGTGGGGATCAGGTCCATGAAGAACGCCGTGGCGCCGTGAATGTGCTGGCCGCGCTCGGCCAAGCCGTTGGCATCAGCGGTGGACAGCTGGTCCAGGTGAATGTTGGCACCGCTACCAATGCCACTGCTGAAGGCGAACACCAGGCCGATCACCAGCGCCAGGGTGGTCAGCACTTCGAAGTAGATCACCGATTTCAGGCCGATGCGCCCGACCTTTTTCAGGTCGCCCGCCCCCGAGATGCCGCTGACCACCACGCAGAACACGATCAGGCCGATGAGCATCTTGATCAGCTTGATGAAGCCGTCGCCAAGAGGTTTGAGTTGCAGGGAGAGGTCGGGGAAGCTCAGACCGCAGGCGATGCCGAGGGCAAGGCCGAGTACGACTTGCAGGAAAATCGAACGCGAGCACCATTTGAGCATGGGAGGAGTCTCTGATCGGTGTCCTTGCTTCGGTAGCCGCACGGGGCGAAAGAGCGCAGGACTTAATTATTGTGGTCTTACCGGTTTGTTCAGCGCGAAGCCATAAAAGCGCGAAAAAACCCTGAGTGCAAGGTTTTTTGGCCTTACCGGTCTGACCAGTTATGGGGCAATCCGGCCTGCCAGGCTCTAGTTCGGTGCGTACCGTAGAGGGGGGGCGCGTGAACAGGTCAGGGCTTGGCCAGTGCCTGCTCCACTGCTGCAATCAGCTTGCCAAGATCCTTGGGCGGGGCGTTGTGAATGACACCGAACAGGTAGGCGCGCTGCTCCTCTTCGTCGTCCGGTTCGGCGAAGAAGTCCTTGGGTTTTACACCCAGCACCTGAGCGAACTCCATCAGTGCATCAATGCTGGGGGTATAGGTGCTGGTTTCGAAGCGGCTGATGGTCTTGGGGTCGAAGCCGGTCCGTTCGGCCAGTTGTGCCTGGGTCAGGCCCGCCAGCTTGCGGTAGCGGCGCAGGGCGAAACCCAAAGCTGATCTCGTCATCACTTAATTCCCATTTAGAATCAAGAACTTAACGATATCTATCGGCATGGCGCAACGCCATGATTGATCACCTTTGTTTTATTTATGTGATGAATTTCGTAGAATTCACGGCTTGACTGGCCAGTCATCGTCAACTTCCTTGCTTCGGTCGGCCTCGTGCCCCAACGGCGGGAAGCGCATTTGCCAATTGGAGCGGATCGCCATGGATCGGTTCCGGCGGCTGTCGATGAGCTGGGTACCGGTTCGTCAGTGAATGGAGTCTCATCGTGCGCCTCAACTTGCCGGTAACCCCGGTCGAGCAACGTTTCCCCTCAGATCAGCGGCTGATTTCTGCTACCGATACCGCCAGCCTGATCACCTACTGCAACCCTGAATTCGCTGCCATCAGCGGCTATAGCGAGGCCGAACTGATCGGCAGCCCGCACAACCTGGTGCGCCACCCGGACATGCCGCCGGCGGTGTACGAGCTGATGTGGCGCTACCTGAAAGCCGGCAAGAGCTGGATGGGTATCGTCAAGAACCGCTGCCGTAACGGCGACTACTACTGGGTCAACGCCTACGTCACGCCCATCCTCGAAGGCGGGCGGGTAGTGGGCTACGAGTCGGTGCGGGTGTGCCCCACCCGCGAGCAGGTGGCCCGTGCCGAGGCTTTGTATGCGCGGCTGCGTAACGGTCAAGCGGCATTGTCGGCGCCGCGCCGGTTGAGCTTGCTGGCGCAGGCCCTGGCCTTGCCACTGGCCGGGGGAGTGCTGGCAGTTGGCGCCCATCAGCTGTGGCCTGGCCTGGTGGGGCAGGGGCTGACGGTGGGGCTGTTCGTGGCCTATGGCTTGTGGGTGCGCAACGCCCTTGGGCGACAGCTTCAGCAGGTTGTGCAGGGCGCGCAAGGCACGTTTGCCGACCCGGTCGCCGCCTTGACCTACAGCGACCTGCCGGGTGCCGCCGGGCAGTTGCAACTGATGCTGATCAGCGAAGAGGCACGCCTGAAAACCGCATTGACGCGGCTAAGTGACCTGGCCGGGCAAATGGCGGTAGCCGCCCACGATGCCGGGCAGTTGTCGCGCAGCACCGAGGTGGCCTTGCTCAAGCAGCGTGCCGAAACTGACCTGAGCGCCACGGCAATGAATCAGATGGCCGCCTCTATCGGCGAAGTGGCCAATCACGTCCAGTTGACCGCCGCCGAGGCACACACCGCACACCTGCTGGCCGAGCAGGGTAGCCAGGTGGCCGATGCCAGCGGCGCGGCCATTCGGACCCTGGCCAGCACCGTGACGCAGATCAACCAGGCGGTCAGCCACCTCGCTGGTCAGACCGGTGCCATCGCCGAGGCTGCTGGGATGATTCGCGGCATTGCTGAGCAGACCAACCTGCTGGCCCTCAACGCCGCCATCGAGGCGGCGCGTGCAGGCGAGCAGGGCCGCGGTTTTGCCGTGGTCGCCGATGAGGTGCGGGCATTGGCCGACAAGACTCGCCAGTCGACCCTGCACATTCAGGCGATTATCGATGCCCTGCGCAGTGGTGCCGAGGAGGCCGTGGCGATCGCCAGCCAAGGCATCGATGGCGCCGAGCAGGGCGTTGCCCAGGTACAGGAAGCCCGGCAGGCGCTGCACGGCATTCGTGACGCGGTGCAGCGCATCAGTGACATGAGCCAACAGATGGCCACCGCCTCGCAGCAGCAGTCGGCGGTGGCCGAAGACGTTTCGCGGCAGATCAACGGCGTAGCCGGTATTGCCCAGCACAGCGCCCACAGCGCCAACGCCGCCGCCTCGCGCGGCGCCGAACTGGAACAGGTGTGCGCCGGATTGCGCGCCCTGGTGGAGCGCTTCAACCGCTAAGGCAGGATGCTTTATGGATGACAACTATCGCGCGGCCGTGGACGCGGCCGCGATCTTTTCCGAAACCGACCTGCGTGGGAACATCACTTACGTCAACCAGCAGTTCTGCAGCATCTCGGGCTACAGCCGTGAGGAGCTGCTGGGCGCCAACCACCGCATCCTCAACTCGGGCCTGCACGAACCGGCGTTCTTCGTTGGCATGTGGCGTGCCCTGGCTGCCGGGCGGGTATGGAAGGGCGAGATCTGCAACCGGGCCAAGGACGGTTCGCTGTATTGGGTCGACAGCACCATGGTGCCATTGATCGACCCGCTGACCGGCCAGGTGCGCAAGTATGTGTCGATCCGCTTTGACGTCACCGAGAAACGCCAGCTGCTGCATACCCTGCAGTGGCGGGTGGGCCACGATGTGCTCACCGGCCTGCCCAACCGCGCCTACCTGTCCGACCTGCTGAATCAGGCCCTGGCCTACTCGCGCCGCGAAGACATTCCGCTGGCGGTGTGCATGCTCGACCTGGATGGGTTCAAGGCGGTCAATGACGGCTATGGGCATGCCGTGGGCGACTTGCTGCTGGTGGAAGTGGCGCAGCGCTTGAAGAGCATCCTGCGTGGTGGCGATGCCGTGGCCCGGCTTTCGGGCGACGAATTCGTGCTGATCCTGCGCGATGTCGATGATGAGCAGCAGTTGCATGCAGCTCTGCGGCGGGTGTTGCGGGCATTGGCGGCGCCCTGTGTGGTGCGTGAACACAGGCTTTCGCTCAGCGCCAGTATCGGCGTGACCCTGTACCCGCAGGATGACGAAGATGCCGACACCTTGGTGCGCCACGCCGACCAGGCCATGTATGTGGCCAAGCAGCGCGGGCGCAACCGCTATCACCTGTTCGACGTGTCGCAGGAGCAGGAGCTCAAGGCCACTCACCAGACTGTAGCGCGCGTGCGCCGGGCACTGCACAACAGTGAGCTGTGCCTTTACTACCAACCCAAGGTCAACCTGCGCAGCGGCCAGGTGCTGGGCTTCGAAGGGTTGTTGCGCTGGCAACGGCCAGGCCGTGGCGTGGTGCCGCCCGGCGACTTCCTGCCTTGGGTAGAGCAGACCGACCTGATCGTCGAAATCGGCGAGTGGGTGGTCGGCCAGGCGCTGAGTGAGCCAGCTGCAGGCCTGGCAGCGCCAAGGGCAGCCCTGGTCGTTGAGTGTGAATATCGCCGCACGGCATTTGCAGCGCAATGACTTCGCCGAGCGCCTGCAGCAGCTACTGGCAGCGTACCCGGAGGTGGACCCGGCGCGGCTGGACCTGGAAATCGTCGAGTCGGTTGCCATCGACAACCTGCAGCACGTCAGCCGCTGCCTGGACGCCTGCCGTGCACTGGGCGTGCGTTTCTCGCTGGACGATTTCGGCACCGGTTATTCGTCGTTGAGTTACCTGAAACGCTTGCCGACCCAGACGATCAAGATCGACCAGTCGTTCGTGCGTGACATCCTTCACGACCAGGATGACCTGGCGCTGACGGCGGCGGTGATCGGCCTGGCCCGGGCGTTTGGCCGCGAGGTGATTGCCGAGGGGCTGGAGAGTGTCGAGCACGGCCGGGTGCTGATGGGCCTGGGCTGTGAGCTGGCGCAGGGTTACTGCATTGCTCGGCCGATGCCGGTCAGTGAGGTGCAAGCCTGGGCACAGGCCTACCGGCAGCCGGAGCAATGGCGGGCCACGTGAACGCCCATTAGCGGGCCATGGTCTTGACCTCGGCCAGCACGGGGTGCGCCACCAGCTTGTCGATGTGCAAGGTGTCGTCGTTCATCCAGCGTTCGCTGAGCAGTCGGTAGTGTTCCATGTCGCGGCAGTGCAGGCGCAGGCTGTAGTCGAAGTGGCCACTGATCAGCTGGCATTCATGCACCTCCGGGCAGTTGTGCAAGGTGGCTTCGAAGGCCTTCTGTGCCGCGCGCCCGCTTTGGTTGGACAGGGCCGCCAGCACCAGCAGTGACACCCCGGGCGCCACTTTGTGCTGGTCGATGATTGCCCCATAGCCACGAATCACGCCACGTCGCTCCAGCTTGCGCACGCGCTCCAGGCAGGGGCGCGGGGTGAGGTGGACGAGGGTGGAGAGTTTTTCGAACGTGATACGACCGTCGTGGCGCAGGATGTCGATGATCGCTTCGTCGATGCGGTCGAGGGGGTGGGCATTGGTGTCCATGCGCGTGGGCTTCTTTCAGAAGTGGGCATGGACAGGTTAGGCGGTAAAGGGCGCTGCTGCACAGCAGCCCCCAGGTCTGTCAGGCGCATACGGAATCAGCCTTGGGCACCGCTCGCAACTCAACCTTGCGCGGCTGTAAAAGCGCATACAGATCCTTCGGATCCTCCAGCACCGGCACCAGCCCGATGTCCTTGCCGATACCCAGCGCCTGCGCCGTATCCAGCACATAACGCAGCGCCGAAAAATCCTCCAAGGCAAACCCGACCGAGTCGAACAGCGTCACCTGCTCGGCGTGCTCGCGGCCCTTGGCCTCACCCGCCACCACCCGCCAGAACTCGGTCACCGGCGAATCCGCCGGCATCTGCTGAATCTCGCCTTCAACCCGGCTTTGCGGCTCGTACTCGACAATCACCCGAGCCCGCTCGACTATTGCCCGGTGCAGTTCGGTCTTGCCTGGGCAGTCACCGCCCACGGCGTTCAGGTGCAT
This sequence comes from Pseudomonas putida, assembly GCA_041071465.1. NCBI lineage: Bacteria > Pseudomonadati > Pseudomonadota > Gammaproteobacteria > Pseudomonadales > Pseudomonadaceae > Pseudomonas > Pseudomonas putida. The sequence goes on from CP163498.1 coordinate 4,223,586, forward strand.
GCCCGGCTCGATCATCTCGGGGGTGAGGATGGTGGCGTAGGCTTTGTCGGCGGTCACCGTGGTGACGATATCGGCACCGCGCACCGCATCGGCCACGGAGCGTGCGATGGTCAGCTTGAGGCCGGGGCGGTTGGCCAGGTTGGCGACCAGCTTGGCCGAGGCGGCGGGGTCGATGTCGAACAGGCGTATTTCGTCAATGCCCAGCAGGGTATTGAAGGCGATGGCCTGAAACTCGCTTTGCGAGCCATTGCCGATCAGCGCCATGCTGCGGCTGTCCTCTCGCGCCAGGTAGCGGGCGGCCAGGGCCGAGGTGGCCGCCGTGCGAATGGCCGTGGTCAGGGTCATCTCGCTGAGCAGCAACGGTGCGCCGGTATCGATGCTGGCCAGTGCGCCGAAGGCCATCACCGTGGGCAGGCCGTGGCGGGTGTTCTTCGGGTGGCCGTTGACGTACTTGAAGGCGTAGCGACTGGCATCGGCAACCGGCATCAGCTCGATCACCCCGTCCGCGCAATGGTTGGCAACCCGGGCGCATTTCTCGAAGGCGGGCCAGCGCAGGTAGTCCTGGCGGATGTATTCGGCCATTTCCAGCAGGCAGGTAGGCAGGCCTTTGCGGTTGACCAGGCGGGCCAGGTCTTGCACATCGATAAAGCGGGTCATGAGGGGTCTCCCTGCGGCGACGCTTCCAGAGTGGGCACTGGGTTCATTGTGCGGTGGGCAGGGAGGTAAAGCTGGCTGTAATGGGCCCTGGCGGCAGCGGCTACGGCTGATTTGGAGACACTGACAGCCGAAACGGCTGTGGGGAGCCTAAACCTGCCAATGGATTCAGTGCGCCCGCAAACGCTTGTACAGCGTAGTGCGGCTGATACCCAGCCCCCGCGCCACCGCCGACAGGTTGCCATTGGCTTGCTCGACCAGGGTCTGCAGGTCCGTCTCTTCGGTCGTCACCCGTACCGGTAGCTGCGACTCGGCCAGAAAGCCCGCAGGCAGGTGCTCGATGCCGACCGGTCCGTTGCCCGCCAGCGCCAGTGCCACCTGCAGCACACTCACCAGCTCGCGCAGGTTGCCTGGCCATGGGTGTTGATCGAGCAGGTCGATAATGGCCGGGGCAGCCGCGCAGGTTGCCCGGGGTCGCGGTAGCGGGCATGTAGCTGCTCAATCAACTGACGCCGGTCACTGCGCTCGCGCAGCGCAGGCAATACCACGGCCAGCCCGGCGATGCGGTAGTACAGGTCCTGGCGAAAGCGCCCGGCGCGCACTTCTTCGGCCAGGTCGCGGTTGCTCGCCGACACCACGCGGATATCTACCGCTACCGGCTCGCCGCTACCCAGTGGCTGGATAGTGCGTGACTGCAGCACACGCAGCAGGCGGGCTTGAGTGGGCAGTGGCATGTCGCCTATTTCGTCGAGAAACAGGATGCCGTGGTCGGCTTTTCGGATCAGCCCCAGGTTGCCCTTGTGGTGGGCGCCGGTGAACGCGCCTTTGTCGTAGCCAAACAGTTCCGACTCCACCAGTTCGGCTGGGATCGCCGCACAGTTGACGGCAATCAGCGGCTGATTGGCGCGGCTGCTGGCCCGGTGCAAGGTTTCGACGAACACTTCCTTGCCTACGCCGGTTTCACCCTGCACCAACACCGGGATGTCCTTTTCCAGCAACAGGCCGGCCTGTTGCAACGCTTTATCCAGGCGCGCCTCGCCACTGCCAGCCTCGCGGCGGCGTGTGGCTTCGCGCGCAGGGTGCCACTGGCAATGGAAGCGGTTGCGCCCCGTGGCCTGCAGGGCGAAGGGCTGTTGCTGGGGATGGCTGAGCAGCTGCTGCAGGGGCAACTGGAACAGTTGCTCGATGTTCTGTTGCAGCGGGTTGCCGCCGAGCAGGCTGTCGGCCCGGTGATTGGCAGCCATGACCTGCCCGCGCTCATCGAATACCAGCAGGCCGGCCCAGGGGCTGTCGAGGTTGTCAGAGGCGCTGTTGAAGATCAGCTGTGCATGCTGGTCGGCATGTTCGGCGAGGATCAGGCGGTTTTCCAGGCTTTGGCCCATCATGCGCACCAAGCCAAGCGTCTGGCTGGCCGGCAAGTAGCCGTCGCTCGCTACGTCGAGCACCCCGACCAGTTGTCGTGCGGCGTCGAACAGGGGGGCGGCGGCGCTGGACATGTAGCGGTTCTGCCGCAGGAAGTGCTCGTCCTGGCCGACGTGAATCGCCTCGGCGCAAATCAGTGCGGTGCCCAGGGCATTGGTGCCCACGCCACGCTCGTGCCAATGGGCGCCTGCGCTGAAGCCGTGCTGTTGGTGCGGTTCGATGAAGCGTCGCGAGCCCCAGCTGTCGAGCAGGCAGCCACCGGCATCGGCCAGCATCACCAGGTAGCTGGCATTGCCCAGCAGGTGCGCGTATTGCGGCAGCACTTCCTCGCGGGTCAGGCGTAGCAGCGCCTGGCGCCGCTCCAGCAGGGCGCTTAGCTCGGTACGGGTCAGGCAGTCGAAGTCCGGTGCGTGCTGTGGTTGCAGGCCGTGATCGCGGCAGCGGGCCCAGGACGCCTGGATCAGTTGGGTGTGGGTCGACGCGGATGCGGCCATGGGCCTGTCCTAAGTGGTTGTTGTTATGGGCGGACCGCTGTTCAGTGTTGTTCACCGCTGTTCATTGTCAAACCGGCAAGTGTTCAGTTGTTCAGTGATTGTGTTCACTTGTGAACCCGCGATTTGCCCGTTCTGCCATCCAGGCCCCGGACCAGAGCACCGGGGAATGACTGGCACGAAACTGGCTGTGCTCGGCGGACAACCCTCACAAAAAGGCCACGCCATGTCCCTGGTGCTGGAGCAGGTCAGCCGCAGTGTCGACAACCAGCCCTGGGTCGTCGATGCCTCACTGCGTTTCGAGCCCGGTTCGTTCAACGTGCTGTTGGGCCGTACCCTGGCGGGCAAGACCAGCTTGATGCGCCTGATGGCCGGGCTCGACCGCCCGGACCGGGGGCGGGTGCTGATGGACGGCCAGGACGTCACCGGCGTGCCGGTGCGCCAGCGCAATGTGTCGATGGTGTATCAGCAGTTCATCAATTACCCTACCTTGAGCGTGTACGAGAACATCGCCTCACCGCTGCGCCAGGCGCGCATGGCCGAGGACCAGATCCGCCGCCGGGTGCAGGAAACCGCCGAGATGCTGCGCATCGAAACCTACCTGCAGCGCCTGCCGCTTGAGCTTTCCGGTGGCCAGCAGCAGCGCACGGCGATGGCCAGGGCGTTGGTCAAGGACGCCTCGTTGATCCTGTTCGACGAGCCATTGGTCAACCTCGACTACAAGTTGCGCGAGGGCCTGCGCCAAGAGCTGCGTGAGTTGTTCGCGGCCCGCCATTGCATTGCTGTGTACGCCACCACCGAGCCCAACGAGGCGCTGGCGCTGGGCGGCACCACTACCCTGGTGCACGAAGGCCGCATCGTGCAAAGCGGGCCCACCGCCGAGGTGTATCAGCGCCCGTGCAGCGTGCTGGCTGCCGAGTTGTTTTCCGAGCCGCCGATCAACCTGGTGCCCGGCCGTATCAGTGGCAACGAGGTGAGCCTGGCCCAGGCCGTGCACTTTGCCCGCAATGCCGATTTGCAGCCGTTGGCCGAGGGCGACTACCGCTTTGGCGTGCGCCCCAGCCATATCACCCTGGTGCCGGCCCATGACGATGACCTGGAATTGGCGGTGCTGGTGGAACTGGCAGAGATCAGTGGTTCAGAAACCTTTCTGCATGTGCGCAACGAATTCTGGCGCATGGTCCTGCACCTGCCTGGGGTGCACGAATACCAGGTGGATACGCCGATCCGTGTGTTCATCCCCACGCACAAGCTGTTCGTCTTCGACAGCGCCGGGGTGTTGGTGCAGGCCCCGGGGCTGCGCCAGGCAAGGAGAGGGTAATGGCCGAAATTCGCCTGCGCCAACTGGCGCACAGTTACAGTCGCCAGCCCGCCAGCGAGGCAGACTATGCCCTGCACGCGCTGGAACATGTGTGGGAGCAGGGCGGTGCTTATGCCTTGCTCGGGCCATCGGGCTGCGGCAAGTCGACGTTGCTCAATATCATTTCCGGGCTGCTGACGCCGTCCCATGGCGAGGTGCTGTTCGACGGCAAACCGGTCAACCAGTTGTCACCGCAGGCGCGCAACATCGCTCAGGTGTTCCAGTTTCCGGTGGTGTACGACACCATGACGGTGTTCGACAACCTGGCTTTTCCCCTGCGCAACCAGGGGCTGGACGAAGCGCGTGTGCGTGCCCGGGTGGAAGAAATTGCCGAGGTGCTCGACCTGGCTGGCGTGCTGCGCAAGAAGGCACGCAACCTCAGTGCCGACGAAAAGCAGAAGGTCTCGATGGGGCGTGGCCTGGTGCGCGATGACGTATCGGCAATCCTGTTCGACGAGCCGCTGACGGTGATCGACCCGCACCTGAAATGGAAGCTGCGGCGCAAGCTGAAGCAGATCCATGAGCAGTTCAACATCACCATGATCTACGTCACCCATGACCAGCTGGAGGCCTCTACCTTCGCCGACAAGATCGCAGTGATGCACGGCGGGCGCATCGTCCAGTTCGGCACCCCGCGCGAGCTGTTCGAGCGACCGCGACATACGTTTGTCGGCTACTTCATCGGCAGCCCCGGGATGAACCTGATTGACGTGCGCGCCGAGACAGATGCAGTGGTGTTCGGTGATGTCCGCCTGGCGCTGCCCGATGGCCTGCGCGAGCGCCTGGCGGCGATGGCGGGTGGGCGATTGCAAGTGGGTATTCGCCCGGAGTTCGTGCAGCTGTGGGACGGCCCGTTCGATGATGCCCACCCGGCGCGGGTGCTGGATGTCGAAGACCTGGGTACCTACCGCATCGTCACCCTCGAACTGGGCGGCGTCGCGCTCAAGGCGCGGCTGAGCGAGGATCGCCCGTTGCCCGTGGAGCTGGCCTGGGTCAGCCTGCCCGCGCAGTGGCTGATGCTGTACGTCGACGATGTGCTGCTGGAGGCCGGGCCATGATCAACAAGGTGCCGAACAACAAGGCGTGGTGGCTGGTGCTGCCGGTGTTTCTGCTGGTGGCATTCAGTGCGGTGGTGCCGATGATGACGGTGGTCAACTATTCGGTGCAGGACATCTTCGACCAGTCCAACCGCTACTTCGTCGGCGCCGACTGGTACCGCCAGGTGCTGCGCGACCCGGCGCTGCACGATGCATTGCTGCGCCAGTTCATCTACTCCGCCTGCGTGCTGCTGATCGAGATCCCGCTGGGTATCGGCATTGCCCTGACCATGCCAACCAAAGGCCGTATGGCCTCGGTGTGCCTGATCATCATGGCTATTCCGTTGCTGATCCCGTGGAACGTGGTTGGCACTATCTGGCAGATTTTCGGCCGTGCCGACATCGGCCTGCTCGGCGCCACCCTGGCCAAGCTTGGGGTCAGCTACAACTACGCCGGCGACCCGTTCGACGCCTGGCTCACCGTGCTGGTGATGGATGTGTGGCACTGGACCTCGTTGGTGGCGTTGCTGTGCTATTCGGGGCCGCGTGCCATCCCCGACGTGTACTACCAGGCCGCGCGCATCGACCGTGCCTCGGGCTGGGCCGTGTTCCGCCATATCCAACTGCCCAAGCTGAAGAACGTGCTGCTGATCGCGGTGATGCTGCGCTTCATGGACAGCTTCATGATCTACACCGAGCCATTCGTGCTGACCGGTGGTGGGCCTGGCAACGCGACCACGTTCCTCAGCCAGACCCTCACACGCATGGCCGTGGGGCAGTTCGACCTGGGCCCGGCAGCGGCGTTCTCGCTGGTGTACTTCCTGATCATCCTGCTGGTGTCGTGGCTGTTCTACACAGCCATGACCCATGCCGACAAGGACTAGGCCATGAGCACGCGCAAATCGCTGGCCCTGCTGCTGTACTTCTTCTTTCTGCTGGTGCCGATCTACTGGCTGCTGAACATGTCGTTCAAGAGCAACACCGAGATCCTGGGTGGCCTGACCCTGTGGCCGCAGGCGTTCACCCTCGACAACTACCGGGTGATCTTCACCGATGCCAGCTGGTACAGCGGCTACATCAACTCGCTGTACTACGTGTGCCTGAACACGCTGATTTCCTTGCTGGTGGCGTTGCCGGCGGCCTATGCCTTCTCGCGCTACCGCTTCCTTGGCGACCGGCACCTGTTCTTCTGGCTGCTGACCAACCGCATGGCGCCACCTGCGGTGTTCCTGCTGCCGTTCTTCCAGCTGTACTCGTCAATTGGCCTGTTCGATACCCATATCGCCGTGGCCCTGGCCCATTGCCTGTTCAACGTACCGCTGGCGGTGTGGATTCTGGAGGGGTTCATGTCGGGGGTGCCGAAGGAGATAGACGAAACGGCCTACATCGACGGCTACAGCTTTGCGCGCTTTTTCGTGAAGATTTTCATTCCGCTGATTGGCTCCGGTATCGGCGTCACGGCGTTTTTCTGCTTCATGTTCTCCTGGGTCGAACTGCTGTTGGCGCGCACTCTGACGTCGGTGAATGCCAAACCGATTGCCGCAGTGATGACCCGCACCGTGTCGGCATCAGGTATCGACTGGGGCGTGCTGGCGGCGGCGGGGGTACTGACCATCTTGCCGGGCATGCTGGTGATCTGGTTCGTGCGCAACCATGTGGCCAAGGGCTTTGCCCTGGGCCGGGTGTGAGGAGGGCGACGCATGGAGTGGATGGCCTGGACCTTGCCGACGGCGCTGTTTTTCGTCGCCATAGGCATGCTGCTGCTGAGCATGACCCTGCTTGAACTGCGTCGCCCGTGCGTGGAGCGACGGGGCTTCTTGCCGCTGGTCACCAGCCGTGGTGACCGCTTGTTCATCGGCCTGCTGGCCAGCGCCTACCTGCACCTGCTGGTGGTCGGCGTCAGCGACTGGCCATTGTGGGGGGCCTCGCTGCTGTCGCTGGCGTGGCTGGTGGTGGTACTGCGCTGGGGCTGAGCGAGCGGCCCTGTGGGATAACTGAAACGGGAGATCACAATGTTCGATAACAAGCACAACAGGCGACATTTGACCCTGGCCGCATTGCTGGTACTGGCCAGCGTGCAAGGCTCAGCCTGGGCCGACCAGTACGAAGATGCGGCCAAAAAATGGATCGGCAGCGAGTTCAAGCCTTCGACCCTTACCCCAGAGCAGCAGTTGGCTGAACTGCAGTGGTTTATCAAGGCCGCCGAGCCGTTCCGTGGGATGAAGATCAATGTGGTGTCGGAAACCATCACGACCCATGAATACGAGTCCAAGGTGCTGGCCAAGGCTTTCAGCGAGATCACCGGCATCCAGCTGACCCACGACCTGCTGCAGGAAGGCGACGTGGTGGAAAAGCTGCAGACACAGATGCAGTCGGACAAGAACATCTACGACGGCTGGGTCAATGACTCCGACCTGATCGGTACGCACTTTCGCTACGGCAAGGTCGAATCGATCACCGACCTGATGGCTAACGAGGGCAAGGACTACACCTCGCCGACCCTCGACCTGAAGGACTTCATCGGTATTTCGTTCACCACCGCGCCTGATGGTAAGGTCTATCAGTTGCCCGACCAGCAGTTCGCCAACCTGTACTGGTTTCGTGCCGACTGGTTCGAACGGCCTGAGCTGAAAGCCAAGTTCAAGGAGAAGTACGGCTACGAGCTAGGTGTGCCGGTGAACTGGTCGGCCTACGAGGACATTGCCAAGTTCTTCACCGAAGACGTCAAGGAGATCGACGGCAAGCGCGTCTATGGCCATATGGACTACGGCAAGAAAGACCCATCGCTGGGCTGGCGCTTTACCGATGCGTGGTTCTCCATGGCCGGCGGCGGCGACAAGGGGCTTCCCAACGGTTTGCCGGTGGATGAATGGGGCATTCGTGTGGAGGACTGCCATCCGGTGGGCTCCAGCGTGACCCGTGGCGGCGACACCAATGGACCGGCCGCCGTCTATGCCACGCAGAAGTATGTGGACTGGATGCGCGCCTACGCGCCCAAGGAAGCCCAGGGCATGACCTTCTCCGAAGCCGGCCCGGTGCCGGCGCAGGGCAACATCGCCCAGCAGATCTTCTGGTACACCGCGTTCACCGCCGACATGACCAAGCCCGGCTTGCCGGTGGTGAATGCCGACGGCACACCGAAGTGGCGCATGGCGCCCTCGCCGAAGGGGCCGTATTGGGAGGAGGGGATGAAACTGGGCTACCAGGACACCGGCTCGTGGACGTTCTTCAAGTCCACCCCCGAGAAGCAACGGCTGGCGGCATGGTTGTATGCCCAATTCGTCACCTCCAAGACCGTGTCGCTGAAAAAGACCATCGTCGGCCTGACGCCGATTCGCGAGTCGGACATCAACTCCCAGGCCATGACCGAGCTGGCGCCCAAGCTCGGTGGGCTGGTCGAGTTCTATCGCAGCCCGGCGCGGGTGCAGTGGACGCCAACCGGCACCAACGTGCCGGACTATCCGCGCTTGGCGCAGTTGTGGTGGAGCCATATTGCCGAAGTGGCCAGTGGCGAGAAGACCCCGCAGGAGGCGCTGGATGGCCTGGCCCGCGACCAGGATCGCATGATGGAACGCTTGCAACGCTCCAATGCCCAGGCGACCTGTGCACCGAAGCTGAACCCAGAGAAGGACGCACAGTACTGGTTCGACCAGCCGGGTGCACCGAAGCCCAAGCTGGCCAACGAAAAGCCCAAAGGCGAGACGGTCAGCTACAACGAACTGTTGAAGTCGTGGGAGGCGGCCAGGAAGTGATTGGCTGAACATCGCGAAGAGGCGGTGCAGCCACCGAAAAATCACAGGCAAAAAAAACGGCACCTGCCAGAGGTGCCGTTTTCACATCACGCGGTATTACTTATGCAGCTCTTCTGCCGCATACAGCGTGTTTTCCAGTAGGCACGCCCGGGTCATCGGCCCGACGCCACCCGGCACCGGCGTGATCCAGCCGGCGCGCGGCAGGGCGGTCTCGTAGACCACGTCGCCAACCAGTTTGCCGTCTTCCTGGCGGTTGATGCCCACGTCGATGACGATGGCGCCTTCCTTGACCCACTCACCCTTGACCAAGCCCGGCTTGCCGGCAGCCACCACCACCAGGTCGGCACGGCCTACATGGCCGGCCAGGTCCTTGGTGAAGCGGTGGCAGACAGTCACGGTGCAGCCGGCCAGCAGCAATTCCATGGCCATCGGGCGGCCAACGATGTTGGACGCGCCGACGATCACGGCGTTCATGCCGTACAGGTCCTGACCGGTGCTTTCCAGCAGGGTCATGATGCCTTTTGGCGTGCACGGACGCAGCAGCGGAATACGCTGGGCCAGGCGGCCAATGTTGTACGGATGGAAGCCGTCCACATCCTTGTCCGGGCGAATGCGCTCGAGCAGCAGCGAGGCGTCCAGGTGCGCCGGAAGTGGCAGCTGCAGCAGGATGCCATCGACGGCCGGGTCATCATTGAGGCGGTCGATCAGCTCGGTCAGGGCTTGTTGCGTGGTCTCGCTGGGCAGGTCGAATGCCTGCGAAATGAAGCCGACCTCTTCGCAGTCCTTGCGCTTGTGCGAAACATAGACTTGGGAGGCGGGGTCGGTGCCGACCAGGATCACCGCCAGGCCCGGCGTACGCAGGCCTTGCTGGCGACGCTCCACGACACGTTGAGCGATCTGCTGGCGCAGGCTGGCGGCGATCGCCTTGCCATCGATTAGGTGTGCAGTCATAGACGCGTGATTAACCATCGAGAAGGAAACAATTAAGAACGCGCATTCTCGCACGACATGGGCCAAGGGCAAAGGCGGGTGGTCGGGCAAATCCCCTAAGCCCTTAAATAATTTAAATTTTTTTTAAAAAGGTGTTGACGACTTTCGGGGTCGCCTATAAGATTCGCCGCACTTGTCGGGCACAGCCTAGCACTGGTTGGCTAAGTCGGGCAGAATGAATGGTTTAACAATTACTTGTTAACGTCTTGTTCGGTTAGGCTTCAAGCTTAAGCGCCCGTAGCTCAGCTGGATAGAGCATCCGCCTTCTAAGCGGATGGTCGCAGGTTCGAGTCCTGCCGGGTGCGCCATTAGGCAGCTTTGGCAAGCAAGTAGGCAGTAATGCAATATGGTGGGCGTAGCTCAGTTGGTAGAGCGCTGGATTGTGATTCCAGTTGTCGTGGGTTCGATTCCCATCGTCCACCCCATATTCTTCAAGGGCGCCTCGATAGCATCTGGCGCCTTTGTTTTAAGCGTTACGCGGACGTGGTGAAATTGGTAGACACACTGGATTTAGGTTCCAGCGGCGCAAGCTGTAAGAGTTCGAGTCTCTTCGTCCGCACCATGCTTCTGTAAGGTTGTACCGCAACATCGCAAGACCGCAATATGGTGGGCGTAGCTCAGTTGGTAGAGCGCTGGATTGTGATTCCAGTTGTCGTGGGTTCGATTCCCATCGTCCACCCCATATTCTTGAAAGGCGCCTTGATCGTGAGATCGGGCGCCTTTTTGTTTTGGGTTCTGCGTGGCTGTGGTTGTATGCCTTGGGTGCGTCGGCGCTCGATCTCAGAGGCGCCGAAAATGTCGTGGCGAGCCCCTTCCCGCCAAATCGCATCCCTCGCCCTTGCAATCCACTGGTGACACCCCAATAAAAGCTGTTAGATTTCAGCCGGTTGAAACACCGGCCCGTTTGGCTGGCAGAGGACACCACGATGATTGCAAAAGAAGCCCGTCAGGCCCTGGCGCTGCAGCGCTTTGCCGAAGCCAATCCGCAGTTGCTCGAGGAGATCCGTGAGCTGGACGCGCGTGAGCAGGCTCAGCAGATCGAGTGGGCGTTCGAGGATGCAGCCGACGAGCAGGGTATTCAGCCCTGGGAGCTGGCGCTGCAATTGATTGCCGAAACCCCGGAGCAGCTGAACGCCATGCGTCTGGAGACGCACCGTGAGGTGGCCGAGGCGCTGGGGCTGGAATGGGAAGAGTACTGCCAGTTCAACGAAATCGATCCTGAATAAAGGAAGCGAATTCGCCACAGGCAGTTGTTTGACAAGGTATTTCGGCTGCACGTCGCCTCGGGTGTCGTGCAGCCCTTATTGAAGCAGGCCCGGCGGTGTGCCGTGCGGGCCTTGAAAGTTAATCGACCGGCGTTGTTTCCCGTCGTCCCGAGTGGGGTGACTTCTGCTGCGTGACTCACTAGAATGCTTGCCCTTGATTCTTGGAGTCGGGCTAACGCCGGCTAACGTCTGTGCAACGAGGAATATCCATGCAAGTTTCTGTTGAAAACACTTCCGCTCTCGAGCGCCGCATGACCATCGCCGTTCCGGCCGAGCGCGTCGAGAACGAAGTCAACAAGCGTCTGCAGCAGACTGCCAAGCGCGCCAAGATTGCGGGCTTCCGTCCTGGTAAAGTGCCGATGAACGTGATCCGTCAGCGTTTCGAAGCTGACGCCCGTCAAGAGGCTTTCGGTGACCTGGTCCAGGCTTCCTTCTACGAAGCCATCGTCGAGCAGAAGCTGAACCCGGCTGGTGCCCCGGCTGTAGAGCCGAAGTCCTTCGAAAAGGGCAAGGACCTGGAATTCGTCGCCATCTTCGAAGTGTTCCCAGAGTTCACTGTTTCCGGCCTCGAGTCGATCAACGTCGAGCGCCTGAGCGCCGAAGTGGCTGACGCCGACCTGGACAACATGCTGGAAGTGCTGCGCAAGCAGAACACCCGTTTCGAGGCCGTCGAGCGCGCTGCGCAGAACGACGACCAGGTCAACATCGACTTCGTCGGCAAGGTCGACGGTGAAGTATTCGCCGGTGGTTCGGCCAAGGGCACCCAGCTGGTACTGGGCTCCGGCCGCATGATCCCAGGCTTCGAAGATGGTCTGGTTGGCGCCAAGGCGGGTGAAGAGCGCGTTGTGAACGTGACCTTCCCAGAGGATTACCAGAACCTGGACCTGGCTGGCAAAGCCGCCGAGTTCACCATCACCGTCAACAGCGTTTCGGCACCTGTGCTGCCAGAGCTGAACGAAGAGTTCTTCGCCCAGTTCGGCATCAAGGAATCGACCCTGGAAGGCTTCCGCGCCGAAGTTCGCAAGAACATGGAGCGTGAGCTGCGTCAGGCGATCAAGACCAAGGTGAAAAACCAGGTCATGGACGGTCTGCTGGCTGCCAACCCGATCGAAGTGCCGAAAGCCCTGCTGGAAAACGAAGTCAATCGTCTGCGCGTGCAGGCTGTTCAGCAGTTCGGTGGCAACATCAAGCCTGAGCAGCTGCCAGTCGAGCTGTTCGAAGAGCAAGCCAAGCGCCGCGTAGTGCTGGGCCTGATCGTGGCCGAAGTGGTCAAGCAGTTCGAGCTGAAGCCAGATGACGCCAAGGTTCGCGAGATGATCGAAGAAATGGCTTCGGCTTACCAAGAGCCTGAGCAGGTCATCGCCTGGTACTACAAGAACGATCAGCAACTGAACGAAGTGCGTTCGGTTGTGCTGGAAGAGCAAGTTGTAGATACTGTTCTGCAGAAAGCGACTGTGACCGACAAGTCGGTCTCGTACGAAGATGCCGTTAAGCCAGCTGAGGCTCCTGCCGCTGCTGAGTAACGGGCTTCTCTCGTAGGAAACCCCCACAAGCCAGCCTTCGAGCTGGCTTGTGCGTATTCAAGCCATGACTATTTGGGAGTGAGCGCAGGACATGTCCCGCAATTCTTATATTCAGCAGAGCTCTGACATCCAGGCCGCAGGCGGTCTGGTCCCGATGGTTATCGAGCAGTCCGCCCGTGGCGAACGCGCCTACGACATCTACTCGCGCCTGTTGAAGGAGCGAGTGATCTTCCTGGTGGGCCCTGTAGAAGACTACATGGCCAACCTGGTAGTGGCGCAGATGCTGTTCCTTGAGGCGGAAAACCCGGACAAGGATATCCATCTTTACATCAACTCCCCAGGCGGTTCGGTGACGGCTGGCATGTCGATCTACGACACCATGCAGTTCATCAAGCCGGATGTCTCGACCATCTGCATCGGCCAAGCCTGCAGCATGGGTGCCTTCCTGTTGGCCGCTGGCGCCAAGGGCAAGCGTCACTGCCTGCCTAACTCGCGGGTGATGATTCACCAGCCGCTGGGCGGCTTCCAGGGCCAGGCTACCGACATCCAGATCCACGCCCAGGAAATCCTCAGCATCAAGGCGCGTCTCAACGAGCTGCTGGCCTACCACACCGGCCAGGACCTCGAGACCATTCAGCGCGATACTGAGCGTGACAACTTCATGAGCGCCTCGCGCGCGGCCGAGTACGGCCTGATCGACTCGGTCTACGACAAGCGGCAACTGGCCTCCTGAACCGGGGTGCCAGAGCAGGTAGGCGCCGAAAGCGCCTACCTGCGGACTTGAAAAAGCCCGCAATTGCCTTCATCTTGTGTTGCAAGCCTACCGGATTGGATCGATCGAATGACTGACACCCGTAACGGCGAGGACAGCGGCAAATTGCTCTATTGCTCCTTCTGCGGCAAAAGCCAGCACGAAGTGCGCAAATTGATTGCCGGGCCCTCGGTATTTATCTGCGACGAGTGCGTCGACCTGTGCAATGACATCATCCGTGAGGAGGTGCAGGAAGCCCAGGCCGAAAGCAGCGCGCACAAATTGCCTTCGCCGAAAGAAATCAGCGGCATCCTGGACCAGTACGTCATTGGTCAGGAGCGCGCGAAGAAGGTGCTGGCCGTAGCGGTGTACAACCACTACAAGCGCCTGAACCAGCGTGACAAGAAGGGTGACGAAGTCGAACTGGGCAAGAGCAACATCCTGCTCATCGGGCCGACTGGCTCGGGCAAGACCCTGCTCGCCGAAACCCTGGCACGCCTGTTGAACGTACCGTTCACCATTGCTGACGCCACCACCCTGACCGAGGCCGGTTATGTGGGTGAGGACGTCGAGAACATCATCCAGAAGCTGTTGCAGAAGTGCGACTACGACGTGGAAAAGGCCCAGATGGGCATTGTCTACATCGACGAAATCGACAAGATCTCGCGTAAGTCGGACAACCCATCCATCACCCGTGATGTTTCGGGCGAGGGTGTGCAGCAGGCGTTGCTGAAATTGATCGAGGGCACCGTGGCCTCGGTTCCGCCGCAAGGTGGCCGCAAACACCCGCAACAGGAATTCCTGCAGGTTGATACCCGCAACATCCTGTTCATTTGCGGTGGTGCGTTCTCGGGCCTGGAAAAGGTCATCCAGAACCGTTCCACCAAGGGTGGCATCGGTTTTGGCGCCGAAGTGCGTAGCAAGGAAGAGGGCAAGAAGGTTGGCGAATCCCTGCGTGAGGTCGAGCCGGACGATCTGGTCAAGTTTGGCCTGATCCCGGAGTTTGTCGGCCGTCTGCCGGTATTGGCTACACTCGACGAGCTGGACGAGGCTGCGTTGATGCAGATCCTCACCGAGCCGAAGAACGCCCTGACCAAGCAGTATGCCAAGTTGTTCGAGATGGAAAGCGTCGACCTCGAGTTCCGCAGTGATGCGCTCAAGGCCGTAGCGCGCAAAGCCCTGGAGCGTAAAACCGGCGCCCGTGGCCTGCGTTCGATCCTCGAAGGCGTGCTGCTCGACACCATGTACGAGATTCCTTCGAAGAAGGAGGTCAGCAAGGTGGTGATTGACGAGAGCGTCATCGAGGGCACCTCGCAGCCGCTGATGATCTACGAGAACAGCGAGCCGCAAGCCAAGGCCGCGCCAGACGCCTGATTCAGGTAATGGCCGGTTATCGGTTGCAAGCAAGAAGGGGGCCTACGGGCCCCTTTCTGCTTTTCCTGCGCAAGCGCTTGTAATTTCCCAGGCGTGCCCCCACATTAGGTCCAAGCATCATTTCCACCGGTTTCCGGCCATAAGGCCGCTGTAGAGGCGAAATCATGAAGACCACCCTCGACTTGCCTCTTTTGCCATTGCGCGATGTCGTTGTTTACCCGCACATGGTTATCCCGCTGTTCGTGGGGCGTGAAAAGTCCATCGAAGCCCTCGAGGCAGCGATGACGGGCGAAAAGCAGATCCTCCTGCTGGCCCAGAAGAATCCAGCCGACGACGACCCGGGTGAGGACGCCCTGTACCGCGTCGGTACCGTTGCCACTGTGCTGCAACTGCTGAAGCTGCCTGATGGCACCGTGAAGGTGTTGGTCGAAGGCGAGCAGCGTGGCGCCGTCGAGCGTTTCACCGAGTAGAAGGGCACATCCGTGCCGAAGTCTCCCTGATCGACGAAACCGATGCCGCCGAGCGCGAGTCGGAAGTGTTCGTGCGCACGCTGCTGTCGCAGTTCGAGCAGTACGTTCAGTTGGGCAAGAAAGTCCCTGCCGAAGTGCTGTCTTCGCTGAACAGCATCGAAGAGCCTGGGCGTCTGGTCGACACCATGGCCGCGCACATGGCCCTGAAGATCGAGCAGAAGCAGGAAATTCTCGAAATCGTCGACCTGACTACCCGTGTCGAACACGTGCTTGCGCTGTTGGACGCCGAAATCGACCTGCTGCAGGTCGAAAAGCGCATTCGCGGCCGGGTCAAGAAGCAGATGGAGCGCAGCCAGCGCGAGTACTACCTGAATGAGCAGATGAAGGCCATTCAGAAAGAGCTGGGCGATGGCGATGAAGGCCACAACGAAGTCGAAGAGCTGAAAAAGCGTATCGAAGCCGCTGGCCTGCCCAAAGATGCCCTGGCCAAGGCCCAGGCAGAGCTGAACAAGCTCAAGCAGATGTCGCCGATGTCGGCCGAGGCCACCGTGGTACGTTCGTACCTCGACTGGCTGGTGCAGGTGCCGTGGAAGGCGCAGAGCAAGGTGCGCCTGGACCTGACCAAGGCCGAGGAAATCCTCGACGCCGACCATTATGGTCTGGAAGAGGTCAAGGAACGTATCCTCGAGTACCTTGCCGTACAGAAACGCGTCAAGAAAATCCGCGGCCCGGTGCTGTGCCTGGTCGGCCCACCCGGCGTCGGCAAGACCTCGTTGGCCGAGTCGATCGCTGCCGCCACCAACCGCAAGTTCGTGCGTATGGCCCTGGGTGGTGTGCGTGACGAGGCCGAAATTCGCGGCCACCGCCGTACCTACATCGGCTCCATGCCGGGCCGTCTGATCCAGAAGATGACCAAGGTGGGGGTGCGCAACCCGCTGTTCCTGCTCGATGAAATCGACAAGATGGGCAGCGACATGCGCGGCGACCCGGCCTCGGCGCTGCTTGAAGTGCTCGACCCGGAGCAGAACCACAACTTCAACGACCACTACCTGGAGGTCGACTACGACCTTTCGGACGTGATGTTCCTGTGCACCTCGAACTCGATGAACATCCCGCCGGCGCTGCTCGACCGGATGGAAGTCATCCGCCTGCCGGGTTACACCGAGGACGAGAAGATCAACATCGCGGTCAAGTACCTGGTACCCAAGCAGGTCAAGGCCAATGGCTTGAAGAAGGAAGAGCTGGAAGTCGACGTCTCGGCGATCCGCGACATCATCCGCTACTACACCCGCGAAGCCGGTGTGCGGGGCCTCGAGCGGCAAATCGCCAAGGTCTGCCGCAAGGTGGTCAAGGAACATACCGGGCAGAAGCAGGTCAAGGTCAAGGTGGCCAGCGAGCAGCTGGAGCATCTGCTGGGCGTGCGCAAGTTCCGCTACGGCCTGGCCGAGCAGCAGGACCAGATCGGCCAGGTGACCGGCCTGGCCTGGACTCAGGTTGGCGGCGAACTGCTGACCATCGAGGCCGTGGTCATCCCCGGCAAAGGCCAACTGATCAAGACCGGCTCGCTGGGCGATGTCATGGTCGAGTCGATCACCGCCGCGCAGACCGTGGTTCGCAGCCGCGCCCGCAGCCTGGGGATTGCAGCCGACTTCCACGAGAAGCACGACGTGCACATCCACATGCCTGAAGGCGCCACGCCGAAGGACGGCCCAAGTGCCGGTATCGGCATGTGCACCGCGCTGGTGTCGGCGCTGACGCAGATTCCGGTACGTGCCGACGTGGCCATGACCGGCGAAATCACCCTGCGTGGCCAGGTGTTGGCCATTGGCGGGCTGAAGGAAAAACTGCTGGCGGCACACCGTGGCGGATCAAGACGGTGATCATTCCAGAGGAAAATGTTCGCGATCTGAAGGAGATTCCGGAAAATATCAAACAGGATCTTCAGATCAAACCGGTCAAATGGATTGACGAAGTCCTGCAAATTGCGCTGCAATACGCCCCGGAGCCCTTGCCAGATGTGGCTCCTGAGATTGTCGCGAAAGATGAAAAGCGCGACGGCGATGCTAAGGAAAGAATCAGCACGCATTAGTAGTTTTTGGCTGGGGGGCTTTCCTTGACAGTTTTTTCGGGGCCTTGCTATAAAGCGGCACGCTATTGTCAACAGGCCACCCAGCGCACGTTTCATAAGCTTTTCATTACATACTTAGAAACAAACTCAATAGAGAAATAAGGGGACTTAGAGTGAACAAGTCGGAACTGATTGACGCTATCGCCGCATCTGCAGACATCCCGAAAGCTGTAGCCGGCCGTGCGCTGGATGCAGTCATCGAATCCGTCACCGGCGCCCTGAAGCAAGGTGACGATGTAGTACTGGTTGGCTTCGGTACCTTCTCGGTCAAGGATCGCGCCGAGCGTACCGGCCGCAACCCGCAAACCGGCAAGGCGATCAAGATCGAAGCCGCCAAGGTTCCAGGTTTCAAGGCAGGCAAAGGCCTGAAAGACGCCGTCAACTAAGTCGTCTTTCAGCCGGACCCGGCCTGGCCTGGTCCGAGCACGGTGACGGCGGGGCGCAAACGTTCCCGCCTGACACGTTTGCTAAGAAAAGGCGCATCCTCGGATGCGCCTTTCTTTTATCAGGATTCTACCCACGCTCCGCGGTTGTCGACGCAGTGGTACAGCCGTTTCTGGGGGACGCATGCTGCAAAATATCAGGGACAATTCACAAGGTTGGATTGCCAAGACCATCATCGGCCTTATCGTCGTGTTGATGGCGTTGACCGGCTTCGAAGCCATTTTTCAGGCCGCCACCCATAGCCAGGACGCCGCCAAGGTGAACGGCCAGACCATCAGCCAGAACGAGCTGAGCCAGGCGGCCGACATGCAGCGCCGTCAGCTGATGCAACAGTTGGGCAAGGATTTCGACCCAGCGCTGCTGGATGACAAATTGCTGCGTGAAGAGGCCCTCAAGGGCTTGATCAGCCGCAAGCTGCTGCTGCAAGGCGCCGAAGATGCCAAGTTCGCCTTCTCCGAGGCCGCGCTTGATCAGGTGATCCTGCAGACGCCGGAGTTTCAGGTGGACGGCAAGTTCAGTGCCGACCGTTTCGACCAGGTCATCCGCCAGATGGGCTACGGTCGCATGCAGTTCCGCGAGATGCTCGCCGAGGAAATGCTCATCGGCCAGCTGCGCACCGGCCTGGCTGGCAGCAGCTTCGTGACCGATCAGCAGGTTGACGCCTTTGCTCGCCTCGAGAAGCAGACGCGCGACTTCGCCTCCCTGACCTTCAAGGCCGACCCGGCCGCGGTCAAGGTCAGCGAAGAAGAGGTGAAGGCGCACTACGACCAGCACGCCAAGGAGTTCATGTCGCCTGACCAAGTAGTGATCGACTACATCGAGCTGAAGAAGTCGGCGTTCTTCGACCAGGTCAAGGTCACCGACGAAGAACTCAAGGCCCAGTACGAGAAGGAAATCGCCAACCTCGCCGAGCAGCGCCATGCCGCGCACATCCTCATCGAGGTCAACGACAAGGTCACCGAAGCCCAGGCCAAGGCCCGCGCCGAAGAGATCGAGCAGCGCCTGGCCAAGGGTGAAGACTTCGCCGCGCTGGCCAAGGAGTTCTCCCAGGACCCAGGCTCGGCCAACAACGGCGGCGACCTCGGCTTTGCCGGCCCGGGTGTATACGACCCAGCCTTCGAAGACGCGCTCTACAAGCTGCAGGATGGCCAGGTATCGACGCCGGTGCGTACCGAGTTTGGCTACCACCTGATCAAGCTGCTGGGCGTGCAGGCGCCAGAAGTACCGAGCTTCGCCAGCCTGAAGGACAAGCTGACCCGCGACCTGAAGATTCCTTTGGTCGAGCAGCGTTATGTCGACGCCAGCAAGCAACTGCAGGATGCAGCCTACGAGGCTTCCGACCTGGCCCAGCCGGCCCAGGACCTGAACCTCAAGGTGCACACCTCTGCAGCGTTTGGCCGCGAAGGCGGTGAGGGCATCACGGCCAACCGTTCAGTGGTGCAGGCCGCGTTCTCCGAAGAAGTGCTGGATGAGGGTGCCAACAGCACCGCCATCGAACTCGACCCGGAAACCACTGTAGTGCTGCGTGTCAAGGAGCACCGCAAGCCAGAGCAATTGCCGCTGGAAGCTGTGGCCAAGAACATCAGCGAACACCTGGCCAAAGAGAAGGCGACTGCCGAGCTCAAGGCCAAGGCGGACAAGCTGATTGCCGGCCTGCGTGATGGTTCCATCGCAGCAGGTAGCGTGCATGAAGGGCAAGGCTGGAAAGCTTATGAAGCAGTTACCCGTGGTGAGGACGGCATTGACCCGGCCGAGCTGCAGGCGCTGTTCCGCCTGGGCAAGCCGCAAGCCAAGGACAAGCCGGTTTATGGCAGCGTAGTGCTGCGCGACGGTAGCCTGGTAGTACTGCAGCTCAAGGGCGTCAACGAAGGCGCAACTGCCACCGACGAAGAGAAGCAGCAGATCCGCCGCTACCTTGCGTCGCGTGCTGGCCAGCAGGACTTCGCGGCCTACCGCAAGCAGCTGGAAGCCAATGCGGATATCACCCGTTACTAAGGTGATCGCTGCATGAACAAACAGGCCGCCTCGTGCGGCCTGTTTCATTTCGGTTCACGTGAAGGCATGCACGGTCATCGTGTTAGCGCTTCACCCCTTCATAGTTATCCAGCGTATCCCGCGCAATCTCCCGCCCTAGAGCAATCAGCTCCGGCGCCTTGTAGAACTCGAAAAACCGGCAGACCCGTTTAGGCACGTTGATCAGCACGTCTGGCGGATAGCCGGCGATTTTGTACTGTGCCAACGAGGTCTGCATGACCTCGAAGCTCTGGTTGATCAGGTCCAGCAGCGAAGCAGGCCCCACGTTATCGATGATGAACGAACCGGTAGCCGACTTCGGTGCACCCTCGCGCTCCGGTGCCGCCGCCGGTTGCTGGCTTTCCGGGTCGGCGGCATCGTTCAGCCATGGGCTGGGTGGAGCCAGCCCTTCGGCGACGATCTCCTGCTCGATGCGTATCAGCTCCTCGGCCGGCTTGCGCCGAAACGGCAAGCGTGAACCCAGTGAACTCAACAAAGCATCAAAACGCATCTTGAATGCCGCCGGGCGTTCGATCACCGGCAACTGATAGTGCTTCTGGTTGGTGGCGTTGAGGTTGACCGCGATGATCAGGTCGCAATGGCTGGACACCACCGGGACGATTGGCAAGGGGTTGAGGATGCCTCCGTCGACCAGCATGCGGTTGCCTTGCATCACCGGTGTGAACAGGCTGGGGATGGCTGCCGAGGCGCGCATGGCCTGATGCAGGCAGCCCTCCTGGAACCAGATTTCCTGCTGGTTGGTGAGGTCGGTGGCCACTGCTGTGTAAGGAATACGCAGTTGCTCAATGTTGATTTCGCCGACGATCTTGCGGATCTGCCCAAACACCTTGTCGCCGCGAATGGCACCCAGTCGAAAGCTGACGTCTACAAGGCGCAATACATCCAGATAATCCAGGCTTTCGATCCAGTTGCGGTAGTCGTCCAATTTGCCGGCGGAGTAGATGCCGCCAATCACCGCGCCCATGGAGCAGCCGGCGATACAGGCGATGTCGTAGCCGCGGCGCTCGATTTCCTCGATGACGCCGATGTGTGCATACCCCCGGGCTCCGCCCGATCCCAGTACCAGCGCTACGCGTTTACTCATGAACATTCCCGGCCATTGCCACCATGGTCCTACAATGCACCCATCGCTGCCTGTGCTTCAATGTAGATCGCGCTGAGCTACTGTATTAAAACCGGCCGGAGCCCGCTGGCCGGGCAGGGCACTTTTCAGCTGCCGGGGCGTCGAACAGCCACCGAATTTTCCATTGAGGTATTACTGATGAAAGCCTGGATCTGCCTTCCACTGATTGCCTTGGCCCTTGCCGGCTGTGCGGGCAAGACGGCCTACCGTGACAGCTGCGCGACCCAGCTGGATGCCGCCTGGAAGGAACTGGACCTGGCCAAGGCCGAAGGCTTTGCCGGTGCCGTGAGCTATTCCAAGGCTTTGTCGCTGCTCACCGGGGCCAAGACCCAGCAGCAGTTCGAAGGTTACGAAAGCTGTACCCGCAAAGCTGAAAAGGCGCGCTTCTACATTCGTGAATCGCGCGCCGGGCGTTGACCAAGGAGCGTCCAATGTCTGCCATGCTCGATCATGTCGTAGCTCAGATTCTGGCCGTGCAGGTGCGCCTGCTGGCCTGTCGCGAGCGCTTGGCTGCCAATACCGACAGCGAGGCCTTGCACGACCTGCGTATCACCTTGCGCCGGCTGCGCAGCCTGCTGCGGCCGCTGCGCGGCCTGCCTGGCGTGGAGCAACTGGAAGATGCCGCCAGCGCGCTGGGTACCCTGACCACGCCGCTGCGTGATCGCGAGGTGCTGGCGGCTGAGCTGATGGGGCGCGGCCAAACCGCGGCCGGCCAGCGGCGCCTTCAGGGGCGTGACAGAATCTTCGCCAGTGTCGCTGCTAGCCCACAGCTGGCAAGGGTGCTGGCGATTGTCGACGCGTTTCCACTGTTTTTGCGTGCGGCAGGCCGTGAGGGTTTGGTCAAGTCGCTGGGCAAGCGCATCGACAAACGCCTGGTCAAGCAATGGCGCAGGTTGAACGAAGCGCTGCAGGACCCGGCCCACGATCGTCATCGGCTGCGTTTGCTGATCAAGCGTGCGCGCTATGGCGATGAGGCATACCCGCAGCTCAACCATGCAGGCAAGAAACTGCAGCGTTTGCTGAAGCAGGCGCAGGGCGACCTTGGCAACTGGCACGACCGCCTGCAATGGCTGCTGCAAGTGCGCGATCATGCCGACCTGGCCCCCTGCAAGGCGGCTTGGGAGCATGAGCTGCACGAGGCTGAGCGCCAATCGGATGTGACCCTCGATGCCCTGCAACGGGCGCTGGCGCGGCGCCAGCCCGAAAAATGACCGAAATGCGGGCTGATCCCCCGAGGTTTGCTGGCTAGGATGGGCAGACCTTTTTCGCTGCAGGCAGGAGCCGGCCAATGAATTTCAACCAACTGCTCGACGCCGTGCGGGCCAACCCGAACTCCGTCAGTATCCCGCCCAGCTGGGCCCAGGGCCGCGCTGCCTTTGGCGGGCTGATGGCGGCAATGGTCTATGAAACCATGCGCCTGAAACTAAGCGACAGCCGCCCGGTACGCTCGCTGGCCATCAGCTTTGTGGCGCCAGCGGCGGCAGATGTGCCGATCCGCTTCGAGGTGGAGGTGCTGCGTGAAGGCAAGGCAGTCAGCACCTTGCTGGGCCGCGCCGTTCAGGATGGCCAGGTTGTGACGCTGGTACAGGGCAATTTCGGTGCAGGCCGGCCTTCGGTGGTCGAAGTGCCAGCATTACCGGCGATGGAAATACCGGCACTCGATGATGCAGCTCCCGAGTTACCGTACATCAAAGGCGTTACCCCGGAGTTCATGCGGCACGTGGCATTGCGCTGGGCAGTGGGCGGGTTGCCGTTTAGTGGCAATCAGTCGCGCAAGATGGGGGGCTGGGTACGGTTGCGGGATGTGGCTGAAGAACAGGTCAACGAAACGCACCTGCTGGCGTTGGTCGATGCCTGGCCACCGAGCCTGATGCCGTTTCTCAAGCAGCCCGCAGCGGGCAGCACGCTGACCTGGACCATCGAATTCATTCAGCCCACAGCGAAGCTATCGACCCTGGACTGGTGCCGGTATTGCGTAGAGACCGAGCATGCGCGGGATGGTTATGGGCATGCTGCTGCGGCGTTGTGGACCGCAGGGGGTGAATTGCTGGCCTTGAGCCGCCAGACCGTCACCGTGTTTGCCTAACCCGTAACCACAGCGATTGCGCGCATGATCGTCACGTCAATGGCGGTGCTTGTGCCGCTCCCGCCAGGCCTTCCACCAAGCCCCGCTGAGTACAAAGCGCGGGAAGGTGATGAACTGCTCGGTCAGTAAGCGTTGCATGGCATCCTGGCGGTTGGCGAATGGCTCGGGCTGTTCGGCTTCCAGGCGGTGGCCATGGCGCTGCAGGCCGAGGCCGGCGATCAAGGCAATGATACCCACCGCGATCTGGCCCAGGTCGAGACCGAAGAGGCCGGACAGCACCAGCAGAGCCCCCAGGATGAACAACGGCACGGCAATCAGGTGCAGCACCAGATTGGTCGGGTGGCGGTGGTTATGGTGGTAGCCGCGCCATTGCCAGGCGGGCAGGTTGGGCAGGCGTTTGCTCATGGGTAATTCCTCTCGGTCATGCCCAAAGCTTAGTGCGGCCCCCGAGCGGGGGCCAATCGAGGCTGGCTATGGTGGCTATAGCTTGAGCTGGCCAATGGCTTTGCTCAGTTCGCCTGCCAGGGTCGCCAGTTCGCTGCTGGTGGTCGCCGAGCTCACTGTCTGCTGCACAGTCTGCTCGGTGACATCGCGGATGCTCACCACCGCGCGGTTCATTTCCTCGGCCACCTGGCTTTGCTGCTCGGCCGCCACAGCAATCTGGGTATTGCTTTCGCGCATTTGCGCCACGGCACCGGTGATTTCGGCCAGCGCCTCACCGGCTTCCTGTGCCTGGCGCACGCAGTCGTCGGCCTTGTACGAGCTTTCCTGCATGAACTCCACTGCATCGCGGGTGCCCGACTGCAGGGCCGAAACCATGGTGGTGATCTCGTCTGTGGAGGATTGCACGCGTTTGGCCAGGTTGCGCACTTCATCGGCCACCACGGCAAAGCCGCGCCCCAAGTCACCGGCGCGCGCTGCTTCGATGGCGGCGTTGAGCGCCAGCAGGTTGGTCTGTTCGGCAATACTGTGGATCACACTGACCACGCCGTTGATTTTCTGACTGTCTTCAGCCAGCTGACGAATCATCTCGGCAGTTTGCTGCACGCCGCTGGAAAGCCCGGAAATCGAATCCTGCACCCGGCTGACCACCTCTTTGCCACTGCCGGCCAGGGTGTCGGCGGATTGTGACAAGTCGCGGGTGGCGCCGGCGTGCTGGGCAATGTGGTGCACCGTCGCCGACATTTCGTTGATGGCGGTGGCCGCTTGATCGGTCTCGCTCTGTTGGCCAAGCATGCCGTGGCGCACGTCGCTCATGCTGGCGGCCAGGCGTGCGGCACCTGAGTCCAACTGTGCAGCGGTATGGGCGACGGTGCTGACCACGCGGTGATAGGTTGCCTGCATGGCGTTGAAGGCCCCGGCCATCTGGCCGACCTCGTCGCCACAGGCTAGCGGTACCCGAGCCGCCAGGTCGCCGGTTTTTTCCACGTGCAGCATCACGTCCTTGAGGGTATTGAGCTGGCTGAGCAGGAAGCGGATCAGCAGTTGTGAGGCGCCGAGCATGGCCAGCATCAATATCAGCACGCACACCGCGTAATTGCTGAAGCGATCGAAGAATACCTGGCGCAGGCTGGGCGACTGGGCCAGCACGGCAACCTGCTGGTCGCCGTTGCGCAGTACCTGTGCGCCGCGCAGCGGGTTGTCACCGAGGATCCAGGCGCTGGGCAGTGCAACCCAGCCCTGGGCGTTGCGCAGGGCTTCAAGGGCCTCACCGGCGAGGGTTGGCGTTTGCCCGGCCGACCAGCTGATGACGTTGGCCGGGCGCGGCAGTGCTTGCCCGGCCGGCCAGGCAGCCAACAACTGGGCTTGCGCGGCCGCTTGCTCCTGCGCTGCCTCGGCGCGTGCGCGTTGCTCCAGGTGCACGGCATACAGCACCAGCAGCAAGGTGGTCACAAAGGCCACCGCGTTGACGGCCCAGAATTTGTACTTCAAGGAAACGTTGCTAAGCCAGGCACCCATGGGCAGGTCTTCTCTGAGTTGAGCGGAAACAATATTGGCAAGGTGCCATCATTGTGCCTGTATCACTCAGGTCCGTTGTTGATATGCGTCAAATTCAGATTTGGAAAAATGCCCGCGCCGTCGCTGTGGTATGCGCCGCGGTCTGCTCGGCCGACTCACCTCGATGCAGGGCCACTTCGCGCAAGACCTCCGGCAGAAACGCCGGCTCGTTACGGCCGTTTTTTGGCTTGGGCCGCAGGCTGCGCGGCAGCAGGTAGGGCGCGTCGCTTTCCAGCATCAGCCGGCCTTGCGCAATGTTGCCTACCAGAGGGTGCAGGTGGGTGCCGCGGCGTTCGTCGCAAATCCAGCCCGTAATGCCGATATGCAGGTCCATGTCCAGATAGGCGAACAGTGCTTCGCGCTCACCGGTAAAGCAGTGCACCACCGCGCCGGTCAAGTGGTCGCGGTAATCTTTGAGGATTGCCAGCAAGCGTTCGCTGGCATCACGCTCGTGCAGGAACACCGGCAGGCGCAGCTCCACAGCCAGGGCCAGCTGGGCTTCCAGGGCTTTTTCCTGCAGCGGGCGAGGGGAGAAGTCGCGGTTGAAATCCAGGCCGCATTCGCCCACGGCGCGCACGCGCGGTTCATTCAGCAACAGGCGCAGCTGGCGCTCGCTGTCGGCATCCCAGGCTTTGGCGTCATGAGGGTGCACGCCGGCCGTGGCGAACAGGTGCGCACTGCTCGGGTCCAGCTGCTGGCACAGCGCCAACGCCTGTTCGCTGACGGCCAGGCTGGTGCCTGTCAGCACCATTTGCGTAACCCCGGCCTCAAGTGCGCGCTCGACGATTGCTGCCTGTTGGTCGTGGAAACTGCTGTTGGTCAGGTTGACGCCGATATCGATCAGTTGCATGGTGCTATCTCGTGCCGCGGGGCGGCCAGCATAGCAAAAACCGCGTTTTTCTGAAAAAACCAAGAACTTCATGCTGTTGCCGTGGTCTTTTACCGTCATTTATCACTTGGCGGTGCAACCCATGGATGCCGCCCACCGACCACGGACACGTTTGCGCATGCTGCGATGCTGGCTTGTTTTCCTGCTGACGCTCGGGCTGGTCCTTGCCGGTCCGGCACAGGCGCGCGCGCCGGGGCCGCAGCAGAATATTCCGCCAGCCAAGGTGCGTGACCTGCAGCAGATTCGCACCAGCAAAGTGCTGCGAGTGCTGGTCAACCAGAGCCGCAACAGCTCGGGTGAGGTCAAGGGCGAGCCGGTCGGCATTGAGTATTATCGCCTGCGTGCCCTGGAGCATTACCTCAATGCTCGTACCGCCGACGACCAGCAGATCCAGCTAAAGCTCATCCCAAGGGCCAAGGAGCAGTTGCTGGGCGCCTTGGCCCGTGGCGAGGGTGACCTGGCTGCGCCTGGCGAACTGCTCGACCCCAGCACGGTGCGCGGCGTCAGCAGCAGTGCGCCGATACTCGACCAGGTGCCGTTGATGCTGGTCGGGCGTAAAGGCGAGCGAAGCTTCAGCAAGGTCGAGCAGTTGTCCGGGCGTACCGTGGCCTTGACCAGCGCCAGCGCCGCCGGGCCAATGATCCAGCAGGTCAACCAGCAACTGGCGCTGCGCAAGCGGCCGCCAATCAAGGTGGAGTGGGTCGATTCGACGCTGGCGGTGGAGGACGTGCTGGAGATGGTGCAGGCTGGCATCTACCACCTGACCGTAGTCGAGCAGCCAATTGCCCGCCGATGGGCGCGGGTTATGCCGCGCCTGCGCCTGGACAGCCGGGTGCACCTGGGGGCGCCGCAAGCCATGCGCTGGTATGTGGGGCGTGATGCGCCGCAATTGTTGGCGACGGTCGATCACTTCCTGCAAGGTTACCGCGCGCCTGACAACCAGGATGCCGCGTTCGAGCGCATCTACCGCCGTCAGTATCGGGTGCACAACCCGTTGGCCAGCAAGGACCGCCAGCGCCTGGCCTCGGTGCGGGCGGTGCTGCAGAAGCATGGTCAGGCGCAGCAGATCGACTGGCTCAACCTGGCTGCGCTGGCCTTCAAGGAGTCGACGCTCAACCCGGCTGCACGCGGCACCGGTGGTGCCCATGGCCTGATGCAGATCACCCCTTCGGCCGCCCAGCGCGTGGGGGTGAGCAACACCGCGACGGTGGATGGCAATGTCCAGGCCAGTGCTCGATACCTGGCGCTTATCCGGCGCAAGTTCTTCGCCAGTGCCAAGATCAACGAGCGTGAGCGCATGGCCTTTGTGCTGGCAGCCTACAATCTTGGCCCCGAGCGGGTCCAGGCCATGCGCGCCGAGGCTCGGCGGCGTGGGCTCAACGGTAACCAGTGGTTTTTCCAGACCGAACGCATCGCCATGGAGCAGGTGGGTATGGGGCCAGTCAATTTCGTCAACAGCGTCAACAAATACTACCTGGCGTTCAACCGCGAACGGGTCGCGCTGGAGCGCGTAGCGAAGCGTTGATGTATCGAATTTGTAGATTGTTATGTTGGGCTTTTTGCGATTTTCATATCAGTAGAATTGATTATGATGGCGCTCATCCCAACACAACTTCCTCGCTTCAAGGACGCTCCGACATGAACAACACTACCCTCAACGCCCTGTTCTCTACCCGTGCTGGCGCTGGCCTCAGCGTTATCCGCATCCTGGTCGGCATCATTTTCATGGCGCATGGTGCGCAAAAACTCTTCGGCCTGTTCGGTGGCTATGGCCTGGAAGGCACCGGCCAATGGATGGAAAGCATCGGCCTGGCCCCGGGTTACCTGATGGCCCTGCTGTCCGGTAGTGCCGAGTTCTTCGGCGGCCTGGCCCTGGTGGTTGGCCTGCTGGCTCGTCCAGCGGCGCTGGCGCTGACCGTGACCTTGGTGGTGGCGATCTTCTCGGTGCACATCGGCAATGGCCTGTTCATGTCCAACAACGGCTATGAGTTCGCCTTGGCGCTGCTGGCCGGTACCGTTGCCGTCATGATCGAAGGCGCAGGCCGCTTCTCGCTCGACCGCCTGATCGCCCGCTGATACTGCGCAAGCGGCAAGATACAAGCCTCAAGCCGAAAGTGATCGGTTTGAGGCTTGTATCTTGCCGCTTGTAGCTCTAGCATACCGCCTGCGCCGATTTAAACAGCTACTTGCGGGGCGCAGGAAAGCCCCACCTCCGGGCCATCCGAAATACCGCTAAAGCGCTGGTTCGGTGACGCCTCCCACCGCTGCCCAGCGGGATTCGCGAGGCGGAGAGAAGCTCCATGAGTTGCCCACGTACCAGTGTCTGTTTGAGCCCTTTGCCTGCCAACCAGGCGTCCCGCACACCGCGCATCCTGCTCGGCGGCCAGCATCAGCCCACCCTTTTGCGTCATCTCGAAGGCCTGTCACGGCGCAAGGGCCAGGCGCGTGCCTTTCTGATTCAGTTCGCCGATAGCGGCTGCTACCTCGCGCAGTATGGCACTGACCGTTTCGACCTGGCCGTGATCCAGGCGCCAGCGCTGGAGGAGGCTGCCGAAGTCATCGGCCACCTCACCCGCATCGCGCGCCAAGGCCTGATTACCCGCCGCTGAGGAGTGCGCTGTTGAGCACCAACATCATCACCACGGAAGGCCATGAGGCGCTGAAGAAGGAGCTGGACCACCTGTGGCGGGTGTATCGGCCGGAAATCACCCAGAAAGTCGCCTGGGCGGCGTCGCTGGGAGACCGTAGCGAGAACGCCGACTATCAGTACAACAAGAAGCTACTGCGCGAAATCGACCGCCGAGTGCGTTACCTGCGCAAGCGCCTTGAAGATGTGAAGGTGGTGGCGTACTCGCCGCAGCAGGAGGGCAAAGTGTTTTTCGGTGCCTGGGTCGAAATCGAGAACGATGAGGGCGAGACCATGAAGTTTCGCATTGTCGGCTATGACGAGATCTACGGGCGCAACGATTACATTTCGATCGACTCGCCCATGGCCCGCGCCTTGTTGAAGAAGGAGGAGGGCGATGAGGTGGTGGTGCATACACCTACTGGTGAAGCGACCTGGTATGTGAACAGCATCAGCTACGGGTGATGAGTTGACGTTACCTGTGCCCGCCTCTTCGCGGGCACAGGCAGCCATCAAGTGTCGCGTAGAACCGCCAGCGGGCTAGCATTCAAGGCCCGTCGCGTCCCCAGTACCCCCGCCCCCCCCACCAGCAACGCCCCCGCAAGCGGCAACACCAGCAACCACGGATGTGGGCTCCATTGCAGGTCAAAGGCGTAGCGGTACAGCACCAGGGTAATCAGTTCGCAGCCCACTGCAGCCAACAGCCCGCTGGCCGCTCCCAGCAAACCGAATTCGATACGCCGAGCCTTGACCAGCAACGGCCGCGCCGCCCCCAGGGCGCGCAGCAAGGCGCCCTGGCGAATGCGTTCGTCCAGTGTGGCCTGCAAGCCTGCGAACAGCACCGCCAGCCCGGCCGCCAGTACGAACAGCAGCACATACTCCACCGCCAGGGTCACCTGGGCGAGGATGCTGCGCAGCTGGTCGAGCAAGGCATCCACCTGCAGGATGGTCACTGCCGGAAACGCCCGTGACAGCGCCACCACATCCAGATCATGCCCCGTTGCCAGGTAGAAGCTGGTCAGGTAGGTGGTCGGCAGCCCTTGTAGCGTGCCGGGCTGGAAGATCATGTAGAAATTCGGCTGGAAGCTGTCCCAGTGCACGCTACGCAGGCTGCTGACGCGGGCCTGGCGCTGCTGGCCGCCGATGTCGAAGGTCAGCAGGTCGCCCATGTGCAGTTTCAGGCTGCTGGCCAGTTCCGCTTCCACCGATACCCCGGGGATTTCGTTGTCGGCTGGCAAGGCTTGCCACCAGCTGCCGGCGGTCAGCGCGTTGCCTTCGGGCAATTCGGCGGCCCAGGTCAGGCTGAGGTCGCGCTGTACGGCGCGCTCGCCTGCCGAGTCCTTGCTGACGATCTGCTGTACCGGCTGCTCGTTGATCTGCACCAGGCGCCCGGGCGTCACCGGGTACAGCGGCGCTGAAGTGGCGTTGACCTGGTGCAGGCGTTGAGCGAACGGTTCGCGGTCATCCGGCAGGATGTTCAGGGCGAAATGGTTCGGCGCATCCTTGGGCAACTGCGCTTGCCAGGTGTCGAGCAGTTCTGCGCGCAGCAGGGCGACCAGGGCCATGGCCAGCAAAATCAAGCCGAAGGCCAGGGCCTGGCCGGCGGCAGCCATGGGGTGGCGTAACAGCTGGCCGAGCCCCAGGCGCCAGGTGAGTGGCGCGCCGGCCAGCAGCTGGCGCAGGCTGCGCAATCCGAGTAACAGCAGGCCACCGAGCAATAGTGCAGCGACCAGGCCGCCGCCGAGCAGGGCGAAAGTGAGCAGCAAGTCGAGGCTCAGGCGCCACATGATCAGGCCCAGGGCAAACAGAGCGGCGCCGTACACCAACCAGCTGCTGGGTGGTATCGGTAACAGATCACGGCGCAGTACCCGCAGTGGCGGAACTTGGCCCAGGGCGGCAATTGGCGGCAGGGCGAAGCCGGCCAGTGCAACCAGCCCGGTACCGATACCGGCCAGCGCCGGGATGATGCCACCGGCCGGTACCACGCTTGGCAGCAGGCCGTGCAGCAAGCGGAACAGGCCCAACTGAGCCAGCCAGCCGAGCAGGGCGCCGGCAAAGGCGGCGACGAGGCCGAGCATGGCCAACTGCAGGCAATACAAGCCCAGAGCCTGGCGGCGTGAGAGCCCCAGGCAGCGCAGCAGGGCGCTGGCGTCCAGGCGGCGTGCGGCGTAGCGGCTGGCCGAGAGGGCCACAGCCACGCCGGCCAGCAGCACGGCCACCAGGCTGGCCATGTTCAGGTAGCGTTCGGCCTTGCCCAGCGCGCCGCCGATCTGTTGGTTGCCATCGCGGGTGTCGCGCAGGCGCTGGTTGGCGGCCAGGTCTTTTTCCACGGCTTGGCGGTACCGGGCCAGTGCCTCGGCATCACCGCGCCACAGGTCGCGGTAGGTGACCCGGCTGCCCGGCTGGATCACGCCGGTTGCCCCCAGGTCGGCCAGGTTCATCATCACGCGCGGGGTAAGGCTGTAGAAGTTGTTGGCGCGGTCTGGCTCGTAGGTCAGCACGCGGCTCATGCGCAGGGTTTTCATGCCTACGTCGATGCTGTCACCAATCGCCAGCCCCAGTGCCGCCAGCAGGCGTGGTTCGACCCACGCCTCGCCAGGAGCAGGGCCGCCGCCAGGCGTTTCCTCGGCGTAAGGTGCCGGCGCGCTGCGTACTTGCCCGCGCAATGGGTAGGTGCCGTCGGCGGCCTTGACGCTGGACAGTTGGATGCCGTTATCGCCGCCCACCACACTGGTGAACTCGACCACCTGCGCGTGGCGCAAGCCAAGTGCCGTGCCGGTATCGATCTGTTGCTCGCGGGCGGGGGCACTGCCCTGCAGCACCAGGTCGGCACCCAGGAATTCGCTGGCGCGCAGTTGCATGGCACCGTTAAGGCGGGCGCCGAAATAGCCGATGGCGGTGCTGGCTGCCACCGCCACCAGCAGGGCAAAGAACAGCACGCGTACTTCGCTGGCGCGAATGTCGCGCAGCAACTGGCGCAGGGCCAGGCCGCACAGGCGGGATAACGGCATGTGGTTCATCAGGCTTCCACCGAGGTCACCAGGCGCCCCGCGTCCAGGCGGATCTGGCGGCGGCAGCGCCGGGCCAGGCGTTCGTCATGGGTGACCAGCACCAGGGTGGTGCCGCGCTCCTTGTTCAATTCAAACAGCAAGTCGCTGATGCGCTCACCCGTGTGGCTGTCGAGGTTGCCGGTGGGTTCGTCGGCAAACAACACCGCAGGCTGTGCGGCGAAGGCGCGGGCGATGGCCACCCGCTGCTGCTCGCCGCCCGACAGTTGGCGTGGGGTGTGGCTCAGGCGCTTGCCGAGGCCGACCCGTTCCAGCAGGGTGCGCGCCTGTTCGCGTGCATCGCGGCGGCCGTCCAGCTCCAGTGGCAGCATGACGTTTTCCAGCGCATTGAGGCTGTCGAGCAGTTGGAACGACTGGAACACGAAGCCCACATGTTCGGCGCGCACACGGGCGCGCTGGTCTTCATCCAGTGGCCCCAGGTCATGGCCGGCGAGAATGACCTTGCCAGCGCTGGGCTGGTCGAGGCCCGCGAGCAGGCCGAGCAGGGTCGACTTGCCAGAGCCCGAGGCGCCGACGATGGCCAAGCTGTCACCCTGGGTGAGATCAAGGGAAAGTGCGTGGAGGATGGTCAGGTCGCCTTCCGCGCTGGGGACCACTTTGCTAAGGTTCTGCGCAACGAGAATGCTGGGGCTCATGGAGAATCCGATGCGAGTGTGGTGGTTGAGTGCCGGTCTGGCCCTGTATTGCCTGGCCCAGAGCGCGGCGGCGGGAACGCTGCTGATTGTTGGCGATAGTATCAGCGCCGGTTTTGGCCTGGATACCCGCCAGGGTTGGGTGTCTCTCTTGCAGACCCGCCTCAAGGACGAAGGTTTCGATGACAAAGTGGTCAATGCATCGATCAGCGGCGACACCAGCGCAGGCGGCCAGGCACGGCTGCCGGCGCTGCTTGCAGCCCATAAACCCAGCCTGGTGGTGTTGGAGCTGGGCGGTAACGATGGCCTGCGCGGGCAGCCGCCCGCGCAATTGCAACAAAATCTTGCGTCGATGATCGAGCGTTCGCGCCAGGCTGGTGCCAAGGTACTTTTGTTGGGCATGCGCCTACCGCCCAATTATGGTGTGCGCTACACCACCGCATTTGCCAACGTGTATGAACAGCTGGCAGCGGACAAGCAGGTGCCCTTGGTGCCGTTTTTCCTTGAAGGGGTAGGGGGCGTGCCTGAGCTGATGCAGGCCGACGGCATCCATCCGGCGCAGGGTGCCCAGCAGCGCCTGCTGGAAAATGCCTGGCCAGCGATAAAACCCTTGCTGTGAAGCTTTAAACGAGGGCGCCTTTCGGCTAATGTTGCGCCCCCCGTTTCGAGTGCCCCCAATGCCGCGCCCTGCCTGGTCCCTGTTTGCCTACCAACTGATCGAGCCTGACGAGCAGCTCGACTTGTTCGCCTGCCAGGAAATCCGTGTTCACCTCGTGGCCCGCCAGCTTGAGCTGGGTGTGCCAGTCGACCGTACCTTGTGCGGTGGTCTGCTACCTGCGCAGCCGCGCTGGTCGGGGGTGCCGCGCTCGATCTACCGCGATGGCCGCCTGTGTGACCTATGCCGTGCCATCCTCGATGCCCAGCGACGCGGCATGCGCCCGGTGTGGCCTGAGCTGCATGGCAGCTGAACGGCAAGCACCTTTCATCATCTGAAACGCTTGCATGACGCCAATGCCTCCCGCTTGCACTGGCGCGGGTGTACAATCGATCCTCTTGACCCACCTTTCGAAGGATTTACCGGATGTTGCCGCGCTTTCCTGCCGTCACCCGTAGCCTGTCCCTGGCCGCCCTGCTGGTAGCGGGCCCCGCTGCTGCGCTGGAGCTGCCACTGCCACCGCCCGGTGAAGACATCGTCGGCCAGGTGCATGTGATCAAGGCAAAGTACGAGGACACGTTCGCCGATATCGGCACCGCCAACGACCTCGGCTACCTGGAAATGATTGCCGCCAACCCGGGCGTTGACCCCTGGCTGCCGGGCGCCGGCACCGAAATCATCCTGCCGACCCGTTACGTCTTGCCGCCGGGCCCGCGTGAAGGCATCGTCATCAACCTGGCCGAGTACCGCCTGTATTACTTCCCGAAAGGGCAGAACGTGGTACATACCTTCCCGCTGGGTATTGGCCGGGAGGGTTGGGGCTCGCCGATCGCCAACACCAAGATCACTGCCAAGACGCCAAACCCGACCTGGACGCCGCCTGCCTCGATTCGCAAAGAGCACGCAGCGGACGGTGACATCCTGCCCGCCGTGGTGCCGGCTGGCCCGGACAACCCGCTGGGGCCGTTCAAGTTCACCTTGGGTGTGCCGGGCTACCTGATCCACGGTTCGAACAAGAAGTTCGGCATTGGTATGCGTACCAGCCACGGTTGCTTCCGCATGCTCAACAACAACGTGCTGGAACTGTCGAAGATGGTGCCGGTGGGTACTCCGGTACGCATCATCAACGAGCCGTACAAGTTTGGTATCAGTGGCGGCAAGGTCTATCTTGAGGCACACACGCCGCTGGATGACCAGGGTAACCCGTCAGTGGTGGACAAACACACCGCCGTTATCAATGCCTTGCTCAAGCGCGAAGACCTGGCCAATAACCTGCGCATGAACTGGGACATGGTGCGAGACGTGGTGGCTGCAGAAGATGGCATGCCGGTAGAAATTGCCGTGCCCGTGGAAAACCAGGGTGGCACACCAATGGTTACGAGCATTCCGCCCGAACTGCAGTAAGGTAATCGCGACACACCCGGGCCTGCCTTAGTGCAGGCCTTTTCGTACCCGCCTGACGTGTTTGCCCGTTTCACAGGCAATAAAAAAGCCGACCCACAAGTGGGTCGGCTTCTTAACAATCCGTGAGGATTATTACTTGCGGCTGGCTTTGTCCAGCATACGCAGAGCGCGCTCGTTGGCTTCGTCAGCGGTCTGCTGAGCCTTCTGAGCGGCTGCCAGTGCGTCGTCAGCCTTACGGTAGGCTTCGTCAGCACGAGCTTGAGCGCGAGCTGCTGCGTCTTCAGTCGCAGTCAGACGAGCTTCGGTTTCTTTGGATACGCTGCTGCAACCGGTAGCCAGAACTGCGGCCAGAGCCAGAGCAGAGAATTTCAGAACGTTGTTCATCGTGTTCCCCTTCAAGGACTTTCTATTAAATAGCCATCTCTCAGGAAAGAGAAACTGGCCGGCGTACATAGTACCCATTACTTGTAGTAAGTAAACTGACAGAGCGCAAGAACTGCAAAAAAAATGTTGCTTGACCCTGCGCCGACAAGATTTGCGACGTCTCTGTGAAAAAAACGTGCAGGGTTCGCAAGCGATTGTAGTACAGGAACTTTTTTGTTGAACTAAGGGTGACTTTAACTGTCCCTCAGCGTCTTAAGCCCTAGAACATCCGGCGGCTGTTGGGTGGGATGGGGAAAGTCGCCCTGATGCCATTTTGGCCATTTTTAACCGCCGCCACCTTGAGCAATCACGCTCGCGGCGCCTACTATCTTGTGAGTGCCAGAGGATCCGAACGATTACAATCGTCCAGTGGTCGAAGGGGCAACAGGTGGCGTAGAGATTCTGTGCCGGATAAACAACCATCGGTTAAGGTATGGGTCTGCCGAGAAGACCTGCAAGGAGTAGTGATGAGCGAAGCGCTGACCATCCACCATGACCAGGCGGGTCATCAGTTCGAGACCAACGTGGACGGTCATCGTGCCTATCTGACGTACATGGATTTGGGCAAGCAGACGCTGGACATCTATCGCACCTTCGTGCCCAACGCCCTGCGCGGCCGCGGGATCGCTGCCGCTTTGACCGAACGAGCCCTGGAGTACGCCGAGCAGATGGGCTACACGGTGATTCCGTCCTGCTCGTATGTAGAGCGCTACATGGAGCGCCAGCAGCGGCATTCGAGCAAAGCCTGAGCAGGCACCAGACACCAAAACGCCGGGCATTGCCCGGCGTTTTTCGTTGTTGCAATGCTTAGCCGCGCTTGCGCTGCGGCAGCACATCTTTCAGCTTGGTACGCATGCTGCGCAGGGTCTTCTCGGTAGCCGACCAGTCGATGCAGGCGTCGGTGATCGACACACCATACTGCAGCTCGTCCAGGTTTTTCGGTATCGACTGGCAGCCCCAGTTCAGGTGGCTTTCGACCATCAGGCCGATGATCGACTGGTTGCCTTCGAGGATCTGGTTGGCAACGTTTTCCATGACCAGCGGTTGCAGGGCCGGGTCCTTGTTGGAATTGGCATGGCTGCAGTCGACCATGATGTTGGCCTTGATCTTGGCCTTGGCCAGGTCCTGTTCGCACAGGGCAACGCTGACCGAGTCGTAGTTCGGCTTGCCGTTGCCGCCGCGCAGTACCACATGGCCGTAAGGGTTACCCTTGGTGGTAACGATCGATACACCGCCTTCCTGGTTGATACCCAGGAAGCGGTGCGGCTTGGACACCGACTGCAAAGCGTTGATGGCAACGGTCAGGCCGCCGTCGGTGCCGTTCTTGAAGCCGACCGCCGAGGACAAGCCCGAGGCCATCTCGCGGTGGGTTTGCGACTCGGTGGTGCGGGCACCAATGGCCGACCAGCTGATAAGGTCTTGCAGGTACTGCGGGGAAATCGGGTCGAGCGCCTCGGTGGCAGTCGGCAGGCCCATTTCAGCCAGGTCCAGCAGCAGCTGGCGGCCGATGTGCAGGCCGTCCTGGATCTTGAACGAGTCATCCAGGTATGGGTCGTTGATCAGGCCTTTCCAGCCGACGGTGGTGCGTGGCTTTTCGAAGTACACGCGCATGACCAGGTACAGCGTATCGGACACTTCTTCGGCCAGCACTTTCAGGCGCTCGGCATACTCGTGGGCGGCCTTGATGTCGTGGATCGAGCAAGGGCCGACCACGACGAACAGGCGATGGTCCTTGCCGTCGAGAATATTGCGCACCACTTCACGGCCGGCAGTCACGGTCTGCAGGGCCTTGGCGCTGAGGGGGATTTCCTTCTTGAGCTGATCAGGGGTGATCAGGGTCTCGTTGGAGGCAACGTTCAAGTCATCGATCGGTAAATCAGCCATCGTGTTACTCGTCAGGTCACGGGTGCCGGCCGCCAACAATCCCCGTGCGGCCCAGCAGCAAGAATAATCGCAGCGGGGAGCCGAACCTTAGCGCGTTACAGGTGGCGCGACAATGGGCTAAGCCCAGTCATTGTGGGGTTTTTCCCTGTTCGAGGGGGTTGCGCGCGAATGGGCTGCCCAGCGCGGCTCAACCTGTGTAAAAAGAGGGCTGACCCTATAGCTGGAGATTGGCATGCATTCGAACACCCCGCGCATCGGCATCATCGGCAGTGGCGCCATTGGCGGCTTTTATGGGTTGATGCTGGCCCGGGCCGGTTTCGATGTGCATTTTCTGCTGCGCAGCGAGTATCAGGCCGTTCGCGAGCAGGGGCTTAGCCTGGACAGTGCCGTGCATGGCACGCTGCAAATGAAGGTGCAGGCTTACGTCAATGCCGCCGACATGCCGCCGTGTGACTGGCTGCTGATCGGTGCCAAGGCCACCAGCAACGCGCAGCTTGCGCCGTTGATCGTCCAGGCCGCTGCGCCCGGCGCCAAGGTGGTGCTGTTGCAGAATGGCCTGGGTGTGGAGGAGCAGTTGCGCTCGGCCTTGCGCAGCGACATGCATCTGCTTGGCGGCCTGTGCTTCATCTGTGTCAATCGCCAGGCACCGGGTGTAATCCGTCACCAGGCTCTAGGTGCGGTCAATCTGGGGTACCACAGCGGGCCGGCCATTGATGGTGGCGCCGCGCTGGTCGCGGAAGGCGCCGGGTTGTTCCAGGCCGCGGGCATCGATTCGCAGGCCATGCCGAACCTGGCCCTGGCTCGCTGGCAGAAGTTGGTGTGGAACGTGCCTTACAACGGCCTGTCGGTGCTGCTGGGGGCGAGCACCACGCCGCTGATGGCCGAGCGCCATAGTCGCGAGCTGATCCAGGCCTTGATGGCCGAGGTGGTGCAGGGGGCGGAAGCCTGTGGCCATGTGTTACCGGAGGGCTACGCCGAGCACTTGTTCCAGGTGACCGAGCGCATGCCCGACTACTGGCCGAGCATGTACCACGACCATGCCCACCAGCGCCCCCTTGAACTGCAGGCTATCTATGCCGAGCCGCTGGCACGCGCTCGGGCGGCGGGGTGCAGCCTGCCACGCATGGAGATGCTGTATCAGGCGCTGAGTTTCATCGACAGCAGTGATCGGCCCCACTGAAGGCGGCTTCGGCCTTGGCGGCACTCGCTGTGGGTCGCTCCAGCCCACGCCAGCAGCGCGCCGGACGGCAAAGCGTGCATCCGGCGCGCTGCTAAGCTGAAGCTTGCTCTGCCGCTGCGGCAGTCGAGGAGGTCGAATGATCCGCTCCATGCTGTACGCCACCGACCTCGGTGTCTACGCCCCTTTCGTGATGCAGCACGCGCTGGCGTTGGCGCGCACGTTCAACGCCGAATTGTATGTGATACACGCGGTAGAGCCGATGGGCCAGTTCGCCGAATCCCTCCTGCAAAGCTACCTCGATGAGCAGACGCTCGACCAGTTGCATAGCCAAGGCGTGAACACGGTGATGGCGAATATAGAGCAGCGGGTGCTGGAAAGCTTTCGCGACGAGCTAGGTGAAGAAGCCGATCTGGCGGTGATCAGAGCCGTGCGGGTACGGCAGGGCGACCCGGCCCAAGTGATTCTCGACCAGGCGCAGCGGCTAAGCGTCGACCTATTGATATTCGGTAGCCACAGCGCCGGTGCCGGGGTGGACGTACCGCTGGGGCGCACGGCGGTGCGGCTGCTGCAATTGTCGCCGGTGCCGGTGTACATGGTGCCTTTGGCGCAGCACCTGGGGCGTAGGAAAACATGAAGATGGCTGTAGGCCATTTCCGGCTGGCGCGTAACAAAATAGTTCTAGATTTATTTCCAGAACCACTAATATAGTTATATATCGTCGCTGCCTGCTGCCGCGGACTCATCGCTGAACCGAGGGGAACCTATGAAGCTTCAACAACTGCGCTACATCTGGGAAGTGGCGCACCATGACCTCAACGTCTCCGCGACGGCGCAGAGCCTGTATACCTCCCAGCCAGGTATCAGCAAGCAGATCCGCCTGCT
This sequence comes from Pseudomonas putida, assembly GCA_041071465.1. Taxonomy (NCBI): domain Bacteria; kingdom Pseudomonadati; phylum Pseudomonadota; class Gammaproteobacteria; order Pseudomonadales; family Pseudomonadaceae; genus Pseudomonas; species Pseudomonas putida. The sequence continues at coordinate 4,262,131 of CP163498.1, forward strand.
CGAAGACGAACTGGGTGTTGAAGTCTTTGCCCGCAGTGGCAAGCATCTGACCCGCGTTACTCCGGCCGGTGAGCGCATCATCAATACCGCAGGCGAAATCCTGCGCAAGGTCGAGAGCATCAAGCAGATCGCCCAGGAGTTCTCCAACGAGAAGAAGGGCACGCTGTCCATTGCCACTACCCATACCCAGGCGCGTTATGCACTGCCGCCGGTAATCAGCAGTTTCATCAAGCAATACCCGGAAGTGTCCCTGCACATGCATCAGGGCTCACCCATGCAGATTGCCGAGATGGCTGCGGACGGTACGGTCGACTTCGCTATCGCTACCGAGGCGCTGGAGCTGTTCGGCGACCTGATCATGATGCCGTGCTACAAGTGGAACCGTTGCGTGGTGGTGCCGCAAGGTCACCCACTGGCCAAGCTGCCGAAGCTGACCCTGGAAGCCGTTGCCGAATACCCGATCGTTACCTACGTGTTCGGTTTCACCGGGCGTTCGAAGCTGGACGAAGCCTTCAACCACCGAGGCCTCACGCCGAAAGTTGTATTCACCGCGGCTGACGCCGACGTGATCAAGACCTATGTACGCTTGGGGTTGGGCGTGGGCATCGTTGCTGGCATGGCCGTGGATGCCAAGCTCGACAGTGACCTGGTGGCCCTGGACGCCAGCGAGCTGTTCGAAGCCAGCATTACCAAGATCGGCTTCCGCCGTGGCACCTTCCTGCGTGGCTTCATGTGCGACTTCATCGAGAAGTTCGCCCCGCACCTGACCCGCGAAGTGATGGCCAAGGCGATTCAGTGCCATAACAAGCAGGAGCTGGAAGAGCTTTTCGAAGGCGTCGAACTGCCAGTGCACTGATTCAAGAATGCTGGGGCTGCATAGCAGCCCCGGCTATTTCAAGCCTTGCTGATCAGGTTGCCCGCGTGCAACCCGCATTCCTTCTGCGTCGACTCTTCCCACCACCAACGCCCTTCACGCTCATGCTGGTTTGGCAGCACCGGCCGGGTGCACGGCTCGCAACCAATGCTGATGAAGCCGCGCTCATGCAGGCTGTTGTACGGCAGTTCAAGCATGCGGATATAGCCCCACACCTCTTCACTGCTCATCTGCGCCAGCGGGTTGAACTTGTACAGCGTACGTTCAGGGGTGGAGAAGGCACTGTCGATTTCCAGTGCCGCCACCTGGCTGCGGGTGCCCGGGCTCTGGTCGCGGCGCTGGCCGGTAGCCCAAGCGCTGACGGTGGCCAACTTGCGGCGCAACGGCTCGATCTTGCGAATGCCGCAGCACTCCCCATGGCCATCCTTGTAGAAGCTGAACAGGCCCTTTTCCTTGACGAACGGGTCGAGCTTGGCCCGATCAGGGCTGAGGATTTCGATCGGCAGGTTGTACTGCTCGCGTACCTGGTCGATGAACCGGTAGGTCTCCGGGTGCAGGCGACCGGTGTCGAGGCTGAACACCTTGACTTGCTTGTTCAGCTTCCAGGCCATGTCGACCAGCACCACGTCCTCGGCGCCGCTGAAGGAGATCCACAGGTCATCACCAAAATGCTCGAACGCGAGCTTGAGAATGTCCTGTGGGGACTTGTTGGCGTAGGTCGCGGCCAGGGCGGCGACGTCGAAGGGTTGGCTCATCAGGCGGTTTCCATCTTGGCTGTGGCGCTGTGCGCTCGTAATGAGGTGATGGTAACAAAAAAACGCGGGCTAGACGGACTCACAAGCCCTGCAAGGTTTGCATCAGCACCCGCACTTTGGCGATCGACTCTTCATATTCGGCCTGCCACTCGGAGTCGGCTACCACCGCGCCGCCGCCCCAGCAACTGACCTGGCCGTCCTTGACCAGCAGGCTGCGAATGGCAATGGAGCTGTCCATCTCGCCGCGCACATCCACATACAGCATAGAGCCGCAGTACAGCGCACGGCGCGATGGCTCCAGCTCGTCGATGATCTGCATGGCGCGGATTTTCGGTGCACCGGTGATCGAGCCGCCGGGGAAGCTGTCGCCGATCAGGTCCAGCGCGTCCTTGTCGCTGGCCAGCTGGCCGGTGATGCTGCTGACCAGGTGGTGGACGTTGGGGTAGCTCTCCAGGCTGAACAGCTCCGGTACCTGCACTGAACCGATTTTGCAGGTGCGCCCCAAATCGTTGCGCAGCAGGTCGACGATCATCAGGTTTTCCGAGCGGTCCTTGGGGCTGTGCAGCAACTCTTCGGCATTGCGCGTGTCTTCGGTCGGGTCGCTGGCGCGTGGGCGGGTGCCCTTGATGGGTCGGGTTTCCACCTGGCCCTGGTTGACGCGAATGAAGCGTTCAGGCGAAAAGCTCAGTAAGGCGCTGCCGTCGGCCAGTTGCTGGTAGCCGGAGAACGGCGTTGGGCAGGCCTGGCGCAGGGCCTGGTAGGCGCGCCACGGGTCGCCCTGGCAGGGCGCGCGGAAGCGTTGGGTGAGGTTGATCTGGTAGCAGTCACCGGCCTGGATGTAGCGTTGTACCTGGTCAAAGGCTGCTTTGTACTGCTCGGGCTGCAGGTCGCCGGCCATCGGCGCGAGCAGCTGGAACTCGCCGGCTTCGGCGTTGATTTCGCCTTGGAACAGGCTGATCAGGCGTTGGCGTTCGTCAGCTGCCAGGTTTGGGTGAAACACCAGTTGGCTGGTGCCGAGCAGATGGTCGCTGACCAATGCCCAAGCGTACAGGCCCAGTTGGGCGTCTGGCAGGCCGAGGTCGTCCACGGCATGGCTTGGCAGGTGTTCCAGGCGGCGTCCGAAGTCATAGCTCAGGTAGCCGATCAGGCCGCCGGCGAAGGGCAGTTCTACACCGTCGGGCAAGTCGGCGTAACCCAGTTGAGCCAGGCCGACACGCAGGCGCTGAAGGAAGGCGCGGCCTTCTTCGTGCGGGTGCGCTCGCAACTGTTGCAGCGGCCAGGCGCTGAGCAGGTCGAAGCGGCCGCGTTCGGCGCCAGGGCGGGCGCTGTCGAGCAGAATTGCGCCGGGGGCCTGGCGCAGGCGGGCGAAATAGGCGGCAGGGTCGGGCTGGTAGGGCAGGGGGTAAAGCGTACAGGTCGGCATCAGTGTGGACGGCGATGTAAAAGCGAGGAGGGCGATTGTAGACCTGTGTAGGAAAAGCGCCTAGCACTGGGCGCGACATTCAACATTGTGTTTGGCCCATTCGCAGCACAAGGCTGATCCTGCATTAGGGGCTGCAATGCAGCCCCCCCGGTATCTCAGCGGTTGGGTACGTGCCCAAACAGCCCTTGCGCGACCCGTACCCGCTGCTCGGCATCCTCGGTCACGCCGTCCTTGGCCAGCGCTTCGATATGCGCCTCGATGGCATGGGTACGCTGGGTCAAACCGCAGTCGTTGGCAATCTGGATGTTCAGCCCCGGGCGGGCATTGAGCTCCAGAATCAACGGCCCCTTTTCCTGGTCCAGCACCATGTCCACGCCAATGTAGCCCAAGCCGCACAGCTCGTAACAGCCGGCGGCCAGCTTCATGAAACCGTCCCAGTTCGGCAGCTGCACGCCGTCCACCGCATTGGTGGTGTCCGGGTGTTTGCTGATGATGTTGTTCAGCCAGGTGCCACGCAGGGTCACGCCGGTGGCCAGGTCCACACCCACACCAATGGCGCCCTGGTGCAGGTTGGCCTTGCCACCGGACTGGCGGGTTGGCAGGCGCAGCATGGCCATTACCGGGTAGCCCATCAGCACGATGATGCGGATATCCGGCACGCCTTCGTAGCTGATGCTCTTGAAGATCTGGTCCGGGTCACCCGGTACTCGATCAGCGCGCGGTCGCGGTGCCCGCCGAGCGAGTACAGGCCAGTGAGGATGCTGGAAATCTGGTGCTCGATTTCCTCATGGCTGATGATCTTGCCCGACACCGTGCGGTAGCGGTCTTCGAAGCGGTCGGCGATCACCAGGATGCCGTCACCGCCGGCGCCCTGTGCCGGCTTGATGACGAAATCGTTGCGTCCGCCAATGATCTGGTCGAGCTTCTCGATCTCTTTTTCGGTCTCGATGATGCCGTACATTTCCGGCACATGGATGCCGGCCGCCAGGGCACGCTCCTTGGTGATGATCTTGTCGTCGACGATCGGGTACAGATGGCGCTTGTTGTACTTCAACACGTAGTCCGCGTTGCGCCGGTTGATACCCATGATGCCCCGGGCCTCCAGGGCTTTCCACGTCTTGATCAGGCCAAACATCAGGCGTCAGCCTTCTTCAGAAAAGCCTTGAAACGCACGAGCTCGGTCAGGCGGTAGCCGCGATAACGGCCCATCGCCAGCATGAAGCCCACCAGGATCAGCAGTACGGCCGGGAAGGTGAATACGAAGTACACCAGTTCCGGCACCATCATCAGCAGGTGTGCCACCGAGGCGGCGAACAGGGTGCCGATGGCCACTTTCATGGCATGGCCGCCGCCACGCTCTTCCCAGGTGATCGACAGGCGTTCGATGGTCATGGTCAGGATCACCATCGGGAACAGCGCCACCGACAGCCCGCGCTCCAGGCCCAGTTTATGGCTGAACAGGCTGATGGCGGCGATCAGTACCACGACGAAGGTCAGCACCACCGACAGGCGTGGCAGCATCTGCAGCTTGAGGTGTTCCAGGTACGAGCGCAGTGACAGGCCCAGGGCGGTGATCACCGTGAACAGCACGATGCCAAAGCCTAGCTGGGTCTCGCGGAAGGCCAGGGCAATCAGTACCGGTGTGAAGGTACCCAGGGTCTGCAGGCCAATGAGGTTGCGCAACACCAGGATCACCAGCACGCCGATCGGGATCATGACCATGATCATGAAGGTTTGCTGGGTTTGCAGCGGCAGGCCGTACAACGAGTACTCGAGGAAGTCGGCGTCGGTGTTCTCGTCGGTCAGCTTGGCCAGGCGGATGGCGTTCATCTCGCTGTTGTTCATGCTGAAGGTGACGTTGGCCTTCTTGCCGCCATCGACGGTGATCAGGTTGTCGTCACCCGTCCACCACAGCAGGCGGTCGCTCGGCAGGCCTTGCTCGCCGGTGTCCGGGTTGAAGTACAGCCAGTCGTTGCCGTTGAAGCTGCGCAGCCACAGTTCCGGGGTTTGCGGGGTGTCGGCGACCAGGCGGATGGTGTGCACCTTTTCCATCGGCACGTGGGCGATCGACAGCAGCAGGTCGATGATCTGGGCCTTCTTCATGGCCGAAGTGTCGCCGGCCAGCAGCAGCTTGACGTTGTCATCGTTGAGGTTGTTGACCCGCTTGATGGTCTCGCTGACGAAGGTTTCGACGTCGGCCGAGTGCTGGCGGATCGGTGCCATCAGGGCTTCAGCGGCGATCTTCTCGGGGCCTTCGACGGCCAGGCTGTCACGGAAGGTCGGGCCTTTGACCGTGGTCTTCTCGTTGCTGTAGCGCTTGGTCAGCACCAGGCGGTAGTAGAGGGTCTGGTTGCCACTGGCGCGGCGGGCCGACCAGGTGACCTTGCGGTTGCCGTCGGCGCGGTTGACGCTGACCCCGTAGTTGTTGGAGATGAAGCTCTCGTTCAGGCTGACGTAGTCGCGGTTCAGCGGCGGCACGAACATCTGCACCTTGACCGGGTCCTTGGTGCTGGCCACGAACTCGACCTTGGCGTCGATGTTCCACAGGTCGTCGGTTTCATCCTCGGTCACCGGGATGCCGAGGAAGAAGATCTGATAAGCCGTGACCGCCACGCCCAATAGCACCAGTACGGTGATCAGGACTTTCAGATGGAGGGTAAGAGAGCGCATCGGGATTACTCTGCTTTGGGAGCGTCGGTGGCACAGGCAGGTTTGCCGGCCGCATATTTAAGGCTTGGGTCAACCAGCGCGTCGAAGTGCTTGAGCGCCTCGGAGCCGATCAGCAGCGGGAACTGGAAGGCGCTGCGGTCGGTGAGGTTCACTTCGATGGTGCGCATGGCCTGGCCCATGCAGATTTCGAGTTCGATGACCGGGCGGGCCGTGTAGGCCTTGCCCGATTCGGCATCATAGTCGCCAGCCCGGCGCTTGATCTTGCTTACGCGTGCCAGTGGGCGTTCGATCGGGTGCGAATGGGCCGCATCGATGGCGAGGTAGAAGCGTACCCAGCTTTCGCCGTTGCGCTTGAACCGCTTGATGTCGCGGGCGCTGAGCGACGCGGTCTTGGCACCGGTGTCGAGCTTGGCGGCCACTTCCAGGTTCAGGTCGCCCAGCTGTGCGTATTCGTTGAGACCATACACGGTCTTGCCCGCAGCCTGGCCAAGGGCCGGCAGCAGGGTGAGGCATAGCAGCAATAAAACGGGTGTAAGTCTCATAATCCTGGCGCGGTGCAGTGCAAGGTTCTAGGCAAGGTTCGGGTCAAGGCGACTGGCAACGGCTGCGCAAGCTTCCTCGTGTATCTGTCAACAAGCATGAATGTATGACAGACAGGCTATCCATACCCCATTGGAGGCGCGGCATTCTATCACGCCGACGTCTTGACGCCAGCGGTGCGCGATCTGACAGCATCAAGGCGGTGATAGTTCGTTCTTAGACGATTGTCGACAATATTCATTTTGTCTTTGACTTGATGGGCTCTGTTGGTTAATTTCTGGCGAAGAGTTTTTCAAGGTGTCGACAATATGCAGGACCTTTCCACCCCTGGCCCAGTGCTGGCAGACGAAACGGAAACACTTTCCGAAAACGTCTTCCGGCGCATCCAGGCGGCCATCGTCAAGGGTGAAATCGCCCCCGGCAGCAAGATTTCCGAGCCGGAACTGGCGCGCACCTATGGCATCAGCCGTGGGCCGCTGCGCGAGGCTATCCACCGCCTTGAAGGCCAGCGCCTGCTGGTGCGCGTGCCGCATGTAGGGGCGAGGGTAGTGTCGCTCAACCACGCCGAGCTGATCGAACTGTACGAAATTCGCGAGTCCCTGGAAGGCATGGCCTGCCGGCTGGCGGCCGAACGCATGAGCCAGGCCGACATCGACGAGTTGCGCCGGGTGCTCGACACCCACGAGCGCGACGCTGCGTTCCAGGCCGGCCTGGGTTACTACCAGCAGGAAGGCGACTACGACTTCCACTACCGGATTATTCAGGGTAGCGGTAACCAGACCCTGGTCAAGATGCTCTGCGGCGAGCTGTACCAGCTGGTGCGCATGTACCGCATCCAGTTCTCCGCCACGCCCAACCGGCCGCGTCAGGCCTTTGCCGAGCACCACCGCATTCTCGATGCCATCGCCGACCGTGACGGCGAACTGGCCGAGCTCCTGATGCGCCGCCATATCGGTGCATCCAAACGCAATATCGAGCGCCACTATCTGGACGCCCACAACAACAGCCCACGAGGTGAGAAATGACTGTGAAGAGCACCCCCGGTCAGCGTTTCCGCGATGCCGTTGCCGCTGAACATCCGCTGCAGGTGGTTGGCGCCATCAATGCCAACCATGCCCTGTTGGCCAAGCGTGCCGGCTTCAAGGCCATCTACCTGTCCGGTGGAGGCGTGGCCGCAGGCTCCCTGGGCCTGCCGGACCTGGGCATCAGTGGCCTGGACGACGTGCTCACCGACGTGCGCCGTATCACCGATGTCTGCGACGTGCCGCTGTTGGTGGATGTCGATACCGGCTTCGGTGCCTCGGCCTTCAACGTTGCCCGTACCGTGCGCTCGATGAGCAAGTTCGGCGCTGCCGCGATCCATATCGAGGACCAGGTTGGCGCCAAGCGTTGCGGCCATCGCCCGAACAAGGAAATTGTCACCCAGCAGGAAATGGTCGACCGCATCAAGGCTGCCGTGGATGCCCGCAGCGATGACAGCTTCGTGATCATGGCGCGTACCGACGCGTTGGCCGTCGAAGGCCTGAACGCTGCCCTGGACCGTGCCGAGGCCTGCATCGAGGCCGGCGCCGACATGATCTTCCCGGAAGCCATCACCGAACTGCAGATGTACAAGACTTTCGCCGATCGGGTGAAGGCACCGATTCTGGCCAACATCACCGAGTTCGGCGCCACGCCGCTGTACACCACCGAAGAACTGGCTTCGGTCGACGTGTCGCTGGTGCTGTACCCACTGTCGGCGTTCCGCGCCATGAACAAGGCGGCCGAGAACGTGTACACCGCGCTGCGTCGTGACGGCACGCAGAAAAACGTGATCGACACCATGCAAACCCGCATGGAGCTCTACGATGCCATCGGCTATCACGCCTTCGAGCAGAGCCTTGATGCGTTGTTTGCCCAGAAGAAGGGCTGAGCGACATCTCCCGAATTAGCCAGAAAGCATCCATAACAAATTCAAGAAAGGAGAAACACCATGGCCGAAGCAAAAGTACTCAGTGGCGCAGGCCTGCGTGGCCAGGTGGCCGGCCAGACTGCACTGTCGACCGTGGGCCAGGCCGGTGCCGGGCTGACCTATCGGGGTTACGATGTACGTGACCTGGCGGCCGGTGCCGAATTTGAAGAAGTCGCCTACCTGCTGCTGTACGGCGAGCTGCCAACCCAAGCCGAGCTTGCCGACTACAAACGCAAGCTCAAGGGCCTGCGTGACCTGCCGCAAGCATTGAAGGAAGTGCTGGAGCGCATCCCGCGCGACGCCCACCCGATGGACGTGATGCGCACTGGCTGTTCGGTGCTGGGAACCCTCGAACCCGAACTGACCTTCGAGGCCCAGCGCGACAAGACCGACCGCCTGCTGGCGCTTTTCCCGGCCGTGATGTGCTACTGGTACCGCTTCACCCACCATGGCGTACGCATTGACTGCACCAGCGATGAAGACACTCTCGGTGGCCACTTCCTGCACCTGCTGCACGGCAAGAAGCCAAGCGAGCTGCACGTCAAGGTCATGAACGTGTCGTTGATTCTCTACGCCGAGCACGAGTTCAATGCCTCGACCTTCACTGCCCGTGTCTGCGCGTCGACCCTGTCCGATCTGTACTCTTGCGTTACTGCTGCCATTGGCTCGCTGCGCGGCCCGCTGCATGGCGGCGCCAACGAGGCCGCGATGGAGCTGATCGAGCGCTTCCAGAGCCCGCAGGAAGCCACTGCCGAGCTGCTGCGCATGCTCGAGCGCAAGGACAAGATCATGGGCTTTGGCCATGCCATCTACAAAGAGTCCGACCCGCGCAACGAGGTGATCAAGGGCTGGTCGAAGCAGTTGGCCGACGAAGTGGGCGACAAGGTGCTGTACCCGGTTTCCGAAGCCATCGACAAGACCATGTGGGAGCAGAAGCGCCTGTTCCCGAACGCCGACTTCTACCATGCTTCGGCTTACCACTTCATGGGCATCCCGACCAAGCTGTTCACCCCGATCTTCGTCTGCTCGCGCCTGACCGGCTGGGCGGCGCACGTCTTCGAGCAGCGCGCCAACAACCGCATCATCCGCCCGAGCGCCGAGTATGTCGGCGTCGAGCAGCGCCAGTTCGTGCCGATCGAGCAGCGCTGAGTCAGAGATTGCTGGGGCTGCTGCGCAGCCCTTTCGCGACACAAGGCCGATCCCGCAGGGACGGCGCAGTACCTGTGGGGGCGGCTTTGTGTCGCGAAAGGGGCGCGTAGCGCTCCCGAGGCCTGAGCCGCACCTGCCCCCGAATACCGTGACCGAGCCTGATAACGATATGAACACAGCATTCCGCAAGCACCTGCCAGGCACCGACCTGGACTACTTCGATGCCCGTGCGGCGGTCGAGGCGATCAAGCCCGGCGCCTACGACGGCCTGCCATACACCTCCCGCGTGCTCGCCGAAAACCTGGTGCGTCGCTGCGACCCGGCCACGCTCGACGCCTCGCTGAGCCAGCTGATCGAGCGCAAGCGCGACCTCGACTTCCCGTGGTTCCCGGCCCGCGTGGTGTGCCACGACATTCTCGGCCAAACCGCGCTGGTCGATCTCGCCGGCCTGCGTGATGCCATCGCCGATAAAGGTGGTGACCCGGCTGCCGTCAACCCGGTGGTGCCGGTGCAACTGATCGTCGACCACTCGCTGGCCGTGGAGTGCGGTGGTTTCGACCCGCAGGCTTTCGAGAAGAACCGCGCCATCGAAGACCGCCGCAACGAAGACCGCTTCCACTTCATCAACTGGACCAAGAAGGCGTTCAAGAACGTCGACGTGATCCAGCCGGGCAACGGCATCATGCACCAGATCAATCTGGAGAAGATGTCGCCGGTGATCCATAACGACCGTGGCGTGGCCTATCCGGACACCTGCGTCGGCACCGACAGCCACACCCCGCACGTCGATGCCCTGGGCGTGATCGCCATCGGCGTGGGCGGCCTGGAAGCCGAGAACGTGATGCTCGGGCGCGCCTCCTGGATGCGCCTGCCGGAAATCGTCGGCGTCGAGCTGACCGGCAAGCTGGCGCCGAACATCACCGCCACCGACCTGGTGCTGGCCCTGACCGAGTTCCTGCGCAAGCAGAAGGTGGTCGGCGCGTATCTGGAGTTTCACGGTGAGGGTGCCCGCGCCCTGACCCTGGGCGATCGCGCCACCATTTCCAACATGGCCCCGGAATACGGCGCCACTGCAGCGATGTTCGCCATCGACCAGCAGACCATCGACTACCTGCGCCTGACCGGCCGTGAAGAGCAGCAGGTCAAGCTGGTGGAGACCTACGCCAAGGCCGCCGGCCTGTGGGCCGACAGCCTGGGCGCTGCCGTTTATGAGCGTACCCTGAGCTTCGACCTGTCGAGCGTGGTGCGCAACATGGCCGGCCCGTCCAACCCGCATGCTCGCGTGGCCACCAGCGACCTGGCGGCCAAAGGCATCGCCGGCAGTTGGGAAGAGGTACCGGGGCAAATGCCTGATGGCGCGGTGATCATCGCCGCCATCACCAGTTGCACCAACACCAGTAACCCGCGCAACGTGATTGCCGCAGGCTTGATTGCACGCAATGCCAACCGGCTGGGGCTGGCCCGCAAGCCGTGGGTCAAGTCATCGCTGGCGCCAGGCTCCAAGGCCGTGCAGTTGTATCTGGAAGAGGCCGGCCTGGAGAAGGAACTGGAGCAACTCGGCTTTGGCATCGTCGCCTTCGCCTGCACCACTTGCAACGGTATGTCCGGCGCCCTCGACCCGGTGATCCAGCAAGAGATCATCGACCGCGACCTGTACGCCACCGCCGTGCTGTCGGGTAACCGCAACTTCGACGGGCGTATCCATCCGTATGCCAAACAGGCTTTCCTGGCTTCACCGCCGCTGGTGGTGGCCTACGCCATCGCCGGTACCATCCGCTTCGACATCGAGAAGGATGTGCTGGGTGTGGTCGATGGCAAGGAAATCCGCCTGAAGGATATCTGGCCCAGCGATGAAGAAATCGATGCCGTGGTGCGTGCCGCGGTCAAGCCGGAGCAGTTCCGCAAGGTGTATATCCCGATGTTCGCCATCGAGGAGGACCGTGGGCCGAAAGTGGCGCCGCTGTACGACTGGCGCCCGATGAGTACCTACATCCGCCGCCCACCCTACTGGGAAGGCGCCCTGGCGGGCGAGCGCACGTTGCGTGGCATGCGCCCGCTGGCGGTGCTGCCGGACAACATCACCACCGACCACCTGTCGCCATCGAACGCCATCATGCTCGACAGCGCCGCCGGTGAGTACCTGGCAAAAATGGGCCTGCCGGAAGAGGACTTCAACTCCTACGCTACCCACCGTGGCGACCACCTCACCGCCCAGCGAGCCACCTTTGCCAACCCCAAGCTGTTCAACGAAATGGTGCGCAAGGAAGATGGCAGCGTGAAGCAGGGCTCGCTGGCGCGTATCGAGCCGGAAGGCAAGGTCACCCGCATGTGGGAGGCGATCGAAACCTACATGCAGCGCAAGCAGCCGCTGATCATCGTTGCCGGTGCGGACTACGGCCAGGGCTCGTCCCGTGACTGGGCGGCCAAAGGTGTGCGCCTGGCGGGTGTCGAGGCAATCGTCGCCGAAGGCTTCGAGCGCATTCACCGCACCAACCTGGTGGGCATGGGCGTGTTACCGCTGGAGTTCAAACCGGGCACCGACCGCAAGACCCTGGGCCTGGACGGCAGCGAGACCTATGACGTGCTGGGCGCGCGTACGCCACGGGCGACCCTGACGTTAGTGGTTACCCGCAGCAATGGCGAGCGCCTTGACGTGCCGGTGACCTGCCGCCTGGACACTGCCGAGGAAGTGTCGATCTACGAAGCGGGTGGTGTGCTGCAGCGCTTTGCCCAGGACTTCCTCGAAGCGACCGCCTGAGTATGAAGCGGGGCCGCTTTGCGGCCCCAGGGTATTTCACCGGACTATCAGGATGCCCAAGACAATGGCACATGTACCGCAAGTAAAAATCCCCGCCACCTACATCCGCGGCGGCACCAGCAAAGGCGTGTTCTTCCGCCTGCAAGACCTGCCCGAGCAGGCGCAAATCCCCGGCCCCGCCCGCGATGCACTGCTGCTGCGGGTAATCGGCAGCCCCGACCCCTACGGCAAGCAGATCGACGGCATGGGCGGTGCGACGTCCAGCACCAGCAAGACCGTGATCCTGTCGCGAAGCATCAAGCCCGAGCACGATGTCGATTACCTGTTCGGCCAAGTCAGCATCGACAAGGCCTTCGTCGACTGGAGCGGCAATTGCGGCAACCTGTCCGCTGCGGTCGGTTCGTTCGCCATCAGCAGCGGCCTGGTCGACCCGGCGCGCATACCGCGCAACGGTATCGCCACCGTGCGCATCTGGCAGGCGAACATCGGCAAGACCATCATCGCCCATGTGCCGGTCACCGAAGGCGAGGTGCAGGAAACCGGCGATTTCGAGCTGGACGGGGTGACCTTCCCGGCGGCCGAGGTGCAGCTGGAGTTTCTTGACCCGGCCGCCGACGAGGACGGCGACGGGGGTGCCATGTTCCCTACCGGCAAGCTGGTCGATGACCTGGAAGTGCCGGGTGTGGGCACCTTCAAGGCGACCTTGATCAATGCCGGCATCCCGACCATTTTTGTCAATGCTGCCGATATCGGCTACACCGGTACCGAACTGCAGGACGCTATCAATGGCGACCCGCAGGCACTGCTGCGTTTTGAGACCATTCGCGCCTATGGCGCCTTGCGCATGGGCCTGATCGACAATGTCGACCAGGCTGCCGGGCGTCAGCACACACCAAAAGTGGCGTTCGTTGCGCCACCGAGCACCTACACTGCGTCCAGTGGCAAGCCGGTGCAGGCAGGCGATATCGACCTGCTGGTACGGGCCCTGTCGATGGGCAAGCTGCACCATGCCATGATGGGTACGGCGGCGGTGGCAATCGGCACCGCAGCGGCCATTCCGGGCACGCTGGTCAACCTCGCCGCTGGCGGGGGCGAGCGCAGCGCCGTGCGTTTCGGTCATCCCTCGGGCACCCTGCGGGTCGGCGCCGAGGCGCGTCAGGAGAAGGGTGAGTGGACGGTGACCAAGGCAATCATGAGCCGCAGTGCTCGCGTGCTGATGGAGGGCTGGGTTCGCGTGCCTGGCGACAGCTTCTAACGCACCAGCGGCGCTCGGCTTTAGTCAGTTGGGGCTGCTGTGCAGCCCCGGCAATTCTGAAGGGAGCTGGATATGAGCGCCAACGTAGACCTCAATGACCGCCCGGACTACGACCGGGTGCTGCAAACCCTGGCCGACTACGCCCTCGGTTATCGGGTCGATTCTGCTGAAGCCCTGGACACCGCGCGCAACTGCCTGATGGACACCCTGGGCTGCGGTCTTCTCGCCTTGCGCTTCCCTGAGTGCACCAAGCTGCTGGGCCCATTGGTGGAAGGTACCGTGGTGCCCCATGGGGCTCGCGTTCCTGGCACCGCCTACCGCCTCGATCCGGTCAAGGCTGCCTGGGATATCGGTTGTGCCGTGCGCTGGCTGGACTATAACGACACCTGGCTGGCTGCCGAATGGGCTCACCCCTCAGACAACCTTGGCGGCATCCTGGCCGTTGCTGATCACCTGTCACAAAAGCGCGTGGCCGCTGGTGAAGCGCCGCTGCTGATGCGTGATGTGCTCGAAGCCATGGTCATGGCCCACGAGATTCAGGGTGTGCTGGCGCTGGAAAACTCGTTCAACCGTGTTGGGCTCGACCACGTGATTCTGGTGAAGGTAGCCTCGACTGCCGTGTGCGCCAGGCTGATGGGGGCCAACCGCGAGCAGATGCTCTCGGCCTTGTCCCACGCCTTCGTCGACGGCCAGGCCCTGCGCACATACCGCCATGCGCCCAACGCGGGCTCACGCAAGTCTTGGGCCGCGGGTGATGCGTCCAGCCGGGGCGTGCGCCTGGCCGATATCGCCTTGCGTGGCGAGATGGGCGTGCCGGGTGTGCTTACGGCGCCGCAATGGGGCTTCTACGACGTATCGTTCAGCCATACCAACAAGGACTTGGCGCTCAAGCCTGCTGGGCAGTACGAGCTGCGTCTGCCCCAGGCCTTGGGCAGCTATGTGATGGAAAACGTGCTGTTCAAGGTCAGCTTTCCTGCCGAGTTTCATGCTCAGACCGCCTGTGAGGCGGCCGTCACCCTGCATCCGCGTGTACGAAACCGCCTGCACGAAATCGACCGCATCGTCATCACCACCCAGGAGTCGGCGATCCGCATCATTTCCAAAAGCGGCCCGCTGGCCAACGCCGCCGACCGCGACCATTGCCTGCAGTATATGGTGGCGGTGCCGCTGATCTTCGGCCATTTGGTGGCTGAGCATTATGAGGATGCCTTCCATGCCAACCACCCGAGCATCGATCGTTTGCGCGAGAAGATGGAGGTGGTGGAAGACCCGCGCTTCAGCCGCGAGTACCTGGAACCGGACAAGCGTTCGATCGCTAACGCGCTGCAGGTATTCTTCAAGGATGGCAGCAGCACCGAGCAAGTGCTGGTGGAGTATCCGATCGGGCATCGGCGGCGGCGTGGAGAAGGCATACCGTTGCTGGAGGCCAAGTTCAGGGCCAACCTGGCGACCCGTTTCGCGCGGCAGCGGTGTGGCGAGATTGGAGAGCTGTGCAAGGACCAGCAGCGGCTGGAGCGCACAGCGGTGCACGGGTTCGTGGATTTGTTCGTGATCTGAGGCCGGAGTGGGGTTGAAACAAGAAAGCCCTGGCATCACTGCCAGGGCTTTCTTTACAACCTGTGACTCAGCTTACGCCTGCACCACCGGGATCTTGGCGTTGGCTGCCGCTTCGCGGAACTCGGCGATCTGGTCGAAGCTCAGGTAGCGGTAAACGTCGGCAGCCATGCTGTCGATGTCTTTCGCGTACTGCATGTACTCTTCGACGGTCGGCAGCTTGCCGATGATCGAAGCAACAGCAGCCAGCTCGGCCGATGCCAGGTACACGTTGGTAGCGTCGCCCAGACGGTTCGGGAAGTTACGGGTCGAGGTGGAAACCACGGTCGAACCGGTCTGCACACGTGCCTGGTTACCCATGCACAGCGAGCAGCCTGGCATTTCCATGCGTGCGCCGGCCTTGCCGTAGATGCCGTAGTAGCCTTCTTCGGTCAGCTGGTGAGCGTCCATCTTGGTTGGCGGAGCCAGCCACAGACGGGTTGGGATGCCACCCTTGACCTTGTCCAGCAGCTTGCCGGCAGCGCGGAAGTGACCGATGTTGGTCATGCACGAACCGATGAACACTTCGTCGATCTTCTCGCCCTGTACCGAGGACAGCAGGCGGGCATCATCCGGGTCGTTCGGCGCGCAGAGCACAGGCTCCTTGACGTCGGCCAGGTCGATTTCGATGATTTCGGCGTACTCGGCATCGGCGTCGGCCGACAGCAGCTCAGGCTTGGCCAGCCAGGCTTCCATGGCCTGGGCGCGACGCTCCAGGGTGCGGGCATCGCCGTAGCCTTCACCGATCATCCAGCGCAGCAGGGTGATGTTGGAGGTCAGGTACTCGGCGATGGCCTTCTCTGGCAGCTTGATGGTGCAACCGGCAGCGGAACGCTCGGCCGAGGCGTCGGACAGCTCGAAGGCTTGCTCGACGGTCAGTTCGTCCAGGCCTTCGATTTCCAGGATGCGGCCGGAGAAGGCGTTTTTCTTGCCCTTCTTCTCGACGGTCAGCAGGCCCTTCTGGATGGCGTAGTAAGGGATGGCATGCACCAGGTCACGCAGGGTGATGCCTGGCTGCAGTTTGCCCTTGAAGCGCACCAGGATCGACTCTGGCATGTCCAGCGGCATGACGCCGGTGGCGGCGGCGAAAGCCACCAGGCCGGAACCGGCCGGGAACGAGATACCGATCGGGAAGCGGGTGTGTGAGTCGCCACCGGTACCCACGGTGTCAGGCATCAGCATGCGGTTCAGCCAGCTGTGGATGATGCCGTCGCCTGGGCGCAGCGACACGCCACCACGGGTGCGGATGAAGTCTGGCAGGGTGTGGTGGGTGGTGACGTCGATCGGCTTCGGATAGGCCGCGGTGTGGCAGAACGACTGCATCACCAGGTCAGCGGAGAAGCCCAGGCACGCCAGGTCTTTCAGCTCGTCGCGGGTCATCGGGCCCGTGGTGTCCTGGGAGCCGACGGTGGTCATCTTCGGCTCGCAGTAGGCACCTGGGCGCACGCCCTGGCCTTCTGGCAGGCCGCAGGCACGGCCGACCATTTTCTGCGCCAGGGTGAAGCCCTTGCCGGAATCGGCAGGCTGCTCTGGTTTCTTGAACAGGTCGGAAGCACCCAGGCCCAGTTCGGCGCGGGCTTTTTCGGTCAAGCCACGGCCGACGATCAGCGGAATACGGCCGCCAGCGCGGACTTCATCCAGCAGCACTTCGGTTTTCAGCTCGAAGTTGGTGACCAGTTCGTCGCTGCCGTGACGGCGTACTTCACCTTTGTATGGGTAAACGTCGATGACGTCGCCCATGCCCAGGTTGGTGCAGTCGAATTCGATCGGCAGGGCGCCGGCGTCTTCCATGGTGTTGTAGAAGATCGGGGCGATCTTGGTGCCGAAGCAGAAGCCACCGGCGCGTTTGTTCGGCACGTACGGGATGTCGTCGCCGAAGAACCACAGTACCGAGTTGGTAGCGGATTTACGCGAGGAGCCGGTACCGACCACGTCACCCACATAGGCAACCGGGAAACCCTTGGCCTTGACGGCTTCGATCTGGGCCAGCGGGCCGACCGAACCAGGCTGCGACGGTTCGATGCCGTCGCGGGCCATTTTCAGCATGGCCAGGGCGTGCAGCGGGATGTCTGGGCGCGACCAGGCGTCCGGGGCTGGGGACAGGTCGTCGGTGTTGGTTTCGCCAGGTACCTTGAACACGGTCAGGGTGTACTTGTCGGCGATGGCCGGACGCGAGGTGAACCACTCGCCGGCAGCCCAGGATTCCAGCACGGCCTTGGCATGCGCGTTGCCGGCCTTGGCTTTTTCGGCCACGTCGTGGAAGGCATCGAACATCAGCAGGGTGTGCTTGAGCTGCTCGGCCGCGACGGCGCCCAGTTCGGCGTCATCCAGCAGTGCGACCAGCGTTTCGATGTTGTAGCCGCCCTGCATGGTGCCCAGCAGTTCGGTGGCGTGCTTGCGGTCGATCAGTGGCGACTTGGCTTCGCCCTTGGCGACGGCGGAGAGGAAAGCGGCCTTGACGTAGGCAGCTTCGTCGACCCCTGGCGGTACGCGGTTGGTGATCAGGTCTACGAGGAAGGCTTCTTCGCCGGCCGGCGGGTTTTTCAGCAGCTCGACCAGGCCTGCAGTTTGTTCGGCGTTCAGCGGCTGGGGCACGATGCCCAGGGCGGCACGCTCTTCGATGTGTTTGCGGTAGGCTTCAAGCACAGTTATTTCCCTCATCAGTGGTCCCTAAAGGGGGTCCGGGACGCTTATCCAGCATTCAATGCACCCATGCGCTGCCACGGCTTTGTGGGCCGCCCAGCCAGAGTCGCAAAGAATCCTTACAGAAGCTGCTTTCAAAGTTTTACGCCTGCAGAACGGGGGCTGATGAGGGTTGGCGCGGGCATGCGAGGGAAGCATGACCCGGGCCAACGCCGTTCTACCGGATTAACTGTGCTCGTGACGCTTTGAAAACAGCTTCCAACGGACATTGTTGCCTTTGAAAAGGCCGGATGATTCTACGGCAAAAAAAGCCCGAAGGTAAGGCGGTGAACATGACTTTAACGAGTGACCCTGGTTAGACAAAGGGCTAACATGGGCCTGTGTTCCACCGCCAAGCTGTTGTTTTTCATGTCCAACAAGTCCATCAAAACCCCTTGCGTCGGCCTGTGCTCCACGGTGTACGGAGACACGGTGTGCCGTGGCTGCAAGCGTTTTCACCACGAAGTGATCAACTGGAACGGTTACGACGACACGCAGAAGCGCGCCGTGTGGTTGCGCCTTGAGCAACTGCTGGTGCAGGTGATGATGGCCAAGCTTGAGGTGTTCGACAAAAGCCTGCTGCGCCAGCAACTGGAGCAGCGCTCGATCCGCTTTGTCGAGCAGCAGTCAGAATATTGCTGGGCTTACCAGCTTATCGCCCGCGGGGCGCGGATGATCCGTGACCTGGAGGCCTACGGTATGGTGCTGTTGCCGGAATTTCGCGACTGGGAACTGCCGCAGTTGCGCGATGCCATCGATCGCGAGTTTTTCCTGCTTTCAGAGGCGCATTATCAGCGCTACATCGCCCCCAGCTTCCTGCGCGATGCCTTGGCGACGGGGCAAGGTTGACGCTGAGTGGGTGAAGCTACCGGCCCCTTCGCGGGGTTACCCGCGAAGGGGCCGACGTAGAGCCTGAATCAGTCGCCGGTATACTCGCAACCGCTGGTGCAGGTTTCGTGGATGCGTACCTTCGACAGCTCTGGCATCAACGGCTTGACCTGGTCCCAGATCCACTTGGCGATTACTTCGCTGGTAGGGTTTTCCAGGCCAGGGATGTCGTTCAGGTAGTTGTGGTCCAGCTGCTCGTAGATCGGTTTGAAGATCGCCTTGACCTCGGCGAAGTCGCGGATCCAGCCAGTGTGCGGGTCGAGCGGGCCGGTCAGGTGCAGGCCGACCTTGAACGAGTGACCATGCAGGCGGCCGCATTTGTGCCCTTCAGGGACGTGGGGCAGGCGGTGGGCCGATTCGAATGTGAATTCCTTGAAGATTTCCACTGGTGGACCTGTATAGCTGGTGGGGTAAGGGCTTGAGCGGAAATTGGTATTTCAATGTACTGCTCAATGTACTGATTGGTCGTCGCTGGGGTGAAAGAGGTCATTCACTGAGTGATGGCCGGCTGGCGCCAGGCAACCAAATTGGGCGCTATCTTAACCTGTTTTTTAGGGGGGGCTTCACGGAATCTGCGATAGAAGGTATTCCGGCCGGTCGCATTTTCGCGGTTGCGGGGTAGGATCCTGGGTAGTAAGTGGAAGAGCTTGTGCCATTGTAAATACAATGAAAAAGCCCGCTTGCTGGCGGGCTTTTGAAGATGCTGTAATCAGCTCTGCGCTGGTTTTTCCGGGGCGGCCGGTTTCAGCAGATTCTTCAAGTGCTCTGCGGTGCCCTGAGAGAGTCCATGACCCTCCCCAAACGTCGATTTCACGGCGTTATCCGCAGCCAGCATACGCTCAATTTTACCTTTGCTTTCTTCCGCATTGCTGATGAGTTTCCCAAGTACATCAATCAGCGCATCGCTGGTGCGCTTGTACCTTTTGTATGCCCATTCTCTGGCAACGGACGAATCCGCCTCATTCAGTTCCTTTTTGGCTTCGTCATTCGCTTCTCGGGCGCTGCCCTCCTTCATCAGGAGTCTGGTTTCCGTTTGATCCGCACGTAAAATAGCCTTGCATTGATCAATAAATGCGATGGCTGCATCCTTTTCGGCAAGCCTGTGTTTCCAGGTTCGGCCCTCGAGGTTGGCAATTTCCTTGTCCAGATTGTCAATCACGGTATCGCTTCGCTTGAAGTACTCCGCGAAAGTGATTCCATCCTCTGACTGCGCTTTCATCTGTCGTTCAGCTTGGGTGACGGAAACCTGCACAGCTGCTGCCGCTACATCATGTTCTTTGCCACTTTCGTAATGGTTCCATCCGAACCAACCCGCCACCGCAATCGCTATCGCAGCGCCGATGCCCAATACCGCTTTCATCCCTCAGATCCCCTGATGCTGGCAAAACGACATATTAACACCGCGGAAGGGTCGGAACGGTAGTCGCGCAGGCATGGCCGCTACAAGGCTTGCAGGCGTTCACACAGCTGCCCGGTGGCAATCAGCTCCAGCAATTCGTCACCTAGCCGCTGGCTTTCGGCAATGGCCTTGTACCAATAGCGTTTGCGGCCAGGCGCATCGCCCATGAAGCGTTTGAAGTCGTTGCGATCGGGCAGCTTGCCGTAGGGCAGGGCGGCCAGGTACTGCGGGGAAGGGGTCATCAGCAGCACATTCTGCAGGCGAGTGGCATCGCCCTTGCGCCAGGGCAAGGCCTTGTCGAACCAGCCGGGTACCACCTTGTCGGTGAAGTGCGGGTACAGCACCAGGTCGTCGCCGCGATAGGGCAGGTCGAGGTGGTAGTCGAGCAGGCCGCCGTCGCGGTAAGTGCCGGCGCCAGCGCCGGGGATGTCTTTCACGCCCTGCATGACCATGGGGATCGAGCCCGAGGCGAGCAGGGCGTGGCGCAGGTTGGCCAGGCCCAGCGGCAAGTAGCGCGAGGGGAAATCGGTAAGCGCTTCGAGCGGTGGGGCGGCGCGCTCATCGTGCAGGATGACGCGCTCGAAGTGGCGGGCCAGGCGCGAACGGCCGAGCAGGTTGCTGGCGACCACCGAGCCCAGGCCCAAGCCCAGGCGCCCGCGATGGTCGTGGGCAAGCTGGCCATGGCTCTTCACCACCAGAATGTTCAGGTGATAGTGCGGGTTGGCCAGCAGCTGGCCGTCACGGTCCTGCAACAGGTCATCGAGCATTTTTTGGCAACTGCGGCTGATTTCGGCCGGGGTCACGCCCTTGGCGAAATCCTGCTCGGTGTACAGCTCGCCCAGGCGGCGGATACCTGCGACCGGGTCGTCGAGGCAGGCGCTGGCGAAGCGCCAGGCACCAATCGAGGCACCGATCAGCGCCCGCGGGCGCGGTGCCGAGGGCAGCCACTCACCGAACAGCGCCAGGTCCAGGCCTTGAATGCCCAGCGGCTTCGGCCCACCCGCCGCGCCCGGCAAGACCCCGACATCGGCGGCCTGCAGGCCACGCTCGCGGATATGTCGCAGGGCCCGTTGGCCAGCCTTGAAGGTGAGGGCGGGGTATTTGATGTGGATGGCGCTCATGCGGGGGATCTCTTGGGCAGTACGCGGTTCACTATAAAGGGTTTGAGGATGGCCCGGTCTTGACTTGCGCTATCATGCCGCCAGCTGTTTTCAGGTTGAATTAAGGACCAGTGGTTAATCTTAACCCCGTAGACAACTTGCACAGTTCTCAGGAGAGAAGAACGATGAAAACCTTGACTGCCCTGTTCACCGCCGCTGCCCTCGCTCTGGGCGCCAATGCCGCTTTCGCCAAGGATGTTCAACCCGACGAAGTGGTCAAACTGGTCAACGCCAAGACCATCAAGTCGCTGGACGAACTCAAGGCTGCCGCCGTGGCCAAGCACCCAGGCTCCACCGTCACCGACTCGGAACTTGAAGACGAATACGGCCGCTACATCTACAAGGTCGAGCTGCGCGACACGCAGAACGTCGAATGGGACGTGGCGCTGGACGCCAAGACCGGTGAAGTGCTGAAGGACGAGCGGGACAACTGATGATCCACTTACCGCGGCCGGCGCGTTACCTCGCGCTGGCGCTGCTGGCCGTGTGTTCGCTGGCCGCTGCCCGCGACCTCGATCAGGACGAAGCCCTGAAGCTGCGGCAGAAGGGCATTATCCTGCCACTCGAGCACTTGCTGGAAACCGCCTTGGGGCGTTACCCCGGGGCGCGTTTGCTGGAGGCCGAGCTGGAAGAGGACGACGATCGCTACGAATATGAAGTCGAGTTGCTGACGACTGAAGGTGTGGTGCGCGAGATCAAGCTCGATGCCAGCACCGGCGCCCTGCTCAAAGACGAGGAAGACGACTGAATGCGCCTGTTGCTTGTCGAGGACAATGTACCGCTGGCGGATGAACTGATTGCCGGCCTGCAGCGCCAGGGTTATGCCGTGGATTGGTTGGCCGATGGCCGTGATGCGGTGTACCAAGGGCAAAGCGAACCGTACGACCTGATCATCCTGGACCTTGGCCTGCCTGGCTTGCCGGGCCTGGACGTGCTGGCCCAGTGGCGCGCCGCCGGCCTGGCCACGCCGGTACTGATCCTGACCGCGCGCGGCTCCTGGGCCGAGCGTATCGAAGGGCTGAAGGCCGGGGCCGACGACTACCTGAGCAAGCCCTTTCACCCCGAAGAGCTGCAACTGCGCATCCAGGCCTTGTTGCGCCGCGCCCGTGGGCTGGCCAACCAGCCGAAGCTGGAAGCGGCCGGCCTGTACCTGGACGAAAGCCGCCAGTGCGTGAGCCGTGATGGCGTGGACATCCAGCTGACCGCCGCCGAGTTCCGCCTGCTGCGGTATTTCATGCTGCACCCGCAGCAGATACTGTCCAAAAGCCATCTGGCCGAGCACCTTTACGACGGTGAAACCGAGCGCGACTCGAACGTGCTGGAAGTACACGTCAACCATTTGCGCCGCAAGCTGGGCCGCAGTGTCATCGAAACCCGCCGCGGGCAAGGCTACATCTATGCCGGGAGCGGCGAGTGAAGTCGATACAGGCGCGCCTGAGCCTGGGCCTGGTGGCCGTGCTGGTGGTGGTCGGCGTGGTGCTGGCACAATTGACCTTGTGGCTGTTCGAAGCCGGCCTGCAACGGTACCTGGAAAACGGCCTGCGCAAGGAAAGCGAGAACCTGCTGGTGGCATTGGTGCGTGGGCCTTCCGGCCTGCAGCTGGACGAGCGGCGTATTTCGGCTGCTTATCAACGGCCGTTTTCCGGTTACTACTTCCGCATCGATTTCGACCAAGGTACCTGGCGGTCCCGTTCGCTGTGGGACCTGGACATGCCCAAGCCCGCCGCGCCTGGGCTTTCCGATAGCCATGAACTCGGCCCGGAAGGCCAGCAACTGCTGGCCCTGCGTGCCGACTACCGGCGCCTGGGCCAGGATATTTCGATCAGCGGGCGCAAGATTATTCGCCGGTGCGCGAAGGTTTCCGGCGCTTGCAGCAGATCGGCCTGGGCATGGGGTTGGTGGCACTGATTGTGGTTTTGGTGCTGCAGCGCATCACCGTTACCCGCTCGTTGCGGCCGCTGGAGCGGGCGCGACAGCAGATTGCCCAGTTGCAGCAGGGCAAGCGCTCGCAACTGGATGCCGAGGTGCCCAGCGAGTTGGCGCCGCTGGTGGGGCAGATCAACCACTTGCTCAGCCATACCGAAGACAGCCTGCGCCGTTCGCGCAATGCCCTCGGCAACCTCGGCCATGCACTGAAGACGCCACTGGCGGTGCTGCTGAGCCTGGCCTCCAGCGAACGCCTGAAAGATCTGCCCGAAGTCCGCGCGCAGATGCGCGAGCAGTTGGAGCAGATTCAGCAACGCCTGGCGCGCGAGCTGAACCGTGCACGGCTGGCAGGGGATGCCTTGCCGGGCGCGCAGTTCGATTGTGATGCCGAGCTGCCGGGGTTGCTGGAGACCTTGGGCATGATCCATGGCGAGGGCTTGCAATTGGCAAGTGATGTGCCGCCTGGGCTGTTGTTGCCCTGGGACCGCGAGGACTTCCTGGAGCTGCTGGGCAACCTGCTGGACAACGCCTGCAAGTGGGCTGACAGCGAGGTGCGCCTGGGAATAGCGCCGAACGGCGAGGGCTACCGGCTGTGGGTCGATGACGATGGCCCCGGTATCCCTGAAGGCCGGCGGCAGCAGGTGCTGGAGCGTGGTTCGCGGTTGGACGAACAGGTGGACGGGCATGGGCTGGGGTTGGGCATCGTGCGCGATATCGTCGAGGCATGGGGCGGGCGACTGGCCTTGCTGGAGAGCCCGCTGGGCGGATTGCGGGTGAGCATCGACCTGCCGCGCAAGGCCCGATGATGCAGGCGCCGAAACCCTCTGTGGCAGCGAGCCCCCATGGCAATGTCAGTACTGCAAAAAAAATGCAGTACAGGCGCAGTTTTTTGAATTAGCCCAATCGCACCCCACCCGGCAAAATCCCCCTCACGAAACCCTGCGGTTTCCATCTCTCCATGGACGGAGCCCCTTGTGGTATTGCACGCGCAATACAAGGCCCAGGCCATCTCGGCTGGGCTTTCTTTTTAATCAGAAAAACCAAAGACCCCGAATACCAATGTCTGCCTCGCGTTCCGAAAGCCGTCTGCAGCGCCTGTTGCCGGCGCCCCTGAATATCCCTCCCAAAGAATGGTTGCGTGCCGGTATCGGTGCGTTGCTCGGCTTGTTCCTCGCTGGCTGGCTGACCAGCATGGCCTATGGCCCTGGCATTGCCCTGCACCTGTTGGGCCCGCTGGCGGCCTCGGCGGTCCTGGTTTTCGCCGTACATTCCGGCCCATTGGCCCAACCTTGGCCGGTGCTGGGCAGCTACGCCTTGGCTGGCGCAGTTGGCCTTGCCATGCGCGAAGGTTTCGGTGCCGAGCTTTGGGTGGCGGCTGCGGCTCTGGGCATTTCGATCCTGATCATGTGCCTGTTACGCTGCCTACACCCCCCGGGTGGCGGGGTGGCAGTGAGCGCGGTGCTGGCCGACTCCGGGTTGACCGCCATGGGCGATCACCTGTTGGAACCGGTGCTGCTCAATGCGTTGATCCTGGTGGCCGTGGCAATCGTCTACAACCGCCTGACCGGCGTGCGCTATCCGAAAGGCGCGGTGCCGCGCAAAGACCTGCACCACACCCATGACCCGCTGCCCGGCGAGCGCGTCGGCATTCGCAGCGAAGACCTGGACCAGGCGCTGGAGGAGCTTGGTGAGTTCGTCGACGTTACCCGTGACGAACTGGAGCGCATCATCCTCGCCACCGAGCAGCACGCCCTGCAGCGTAGCCTGGGCGGTATCACCGCGGCCTCGGTGATGTCCCGCGATGTACAGTTCGCCACGCCTGATACCACGCTGGAAAAGGCCTGGAAAATGCTCGCCAGCCATCACCTGAAAACCCTGCCGGTACTGCAGCACGGCAAGCTGGTGGGCATCGTCAGCCTCAGCGACCTGGTCGGCCCGGCCATGCAGCGTGGCCGTTTCAGCTGGCGCGGTTTGTTTGGCCGCAAAGCGGTACGCATGGAGCAAGTGATGAGTCGGCGGGTAGTCAGTGTCAGCAGCCAGCACCCGCTGGAGCGGCTGCTGCCGTTGTTGTGCGAACAGGGCCTGCACTGCCTGCCGGTGCTCGATGCCGAGAAGCTGGTAGGGGTGATCACCCAGACCGACTTGATCGCCGGCCTCAAACGTCAGCTGCTTAGCAAGGCTGAGGCATCAGATAACCGGGTCCCAGCGTTGTGACCAATCGCTTGCGCCGGCAGCCACCAGCCGGCGCAGGATGGCGAAGGCCTGTTGCAGAGCTTCGCTGTCGCGTTTGCGCGGGTACACCAGGAAGGTTGGGTAAGTGAACTCAGGCGCCTGCGGTACCCGCTCGAACACCCCGCTGTCCAGGTAGGCCTGCACCACGCGTGTGCGGAAGTAGCCGCTGCTGCCCCCTTGTCAAGAATGAACTGCAGGGCCAATGGGCCGAGGTTGAAGCTCAGTGCCGGGCGTGCGCAGTCGGGCAGGGCCGCATCGTGCTGGCGGCGGAAGGCCTCGCCCCAGTCAATGTAGATATACGGTTCGGGCTGGGCGACCCGGCGCACACGGATCAGCTTTTCTTCCATCAATTGCTCCACCTGCAGGCCGGGGCCGTAGGTCGGCTGATAGACCAGCGCGGCGTCCAGCAGGCCCATCTCGACCTTGCGCAGCAGTGATTCACCGTCGCTGACCTCGCTGCGGATGGCATGGCTGGGCAGTTCACGGTGCAGGGCGCTGACCCAGTCGAGCAGCATCGGGTTGCCCAAACTCACCTCACCGCCCACATGCAGCACCT
This sequence comes from Pseudomonas putida, assembly GCA_041071465.1. Classification (NCBI taxonomy): domain Bacteria; kingdom Pseudomonadati; phylum Pseudomonadota; class Gammaproteobacteria; order Pseudomonadales; family Pseudomonadaceae; genus Pseudomonas; species Pseudomonas putida. Next base: position 4,287,942 of record CP163498.1, read on the forward strand.
GCTGGCAGCCTTCAGGCAGCGGCAGGTCGCGGCGCGCTGCTTCCCAGGTTTGTACCAGCTGGTTGGCATAACTGACGAACGCTTCGCCATCGCTGGTCAAGCTGGCGCCGTTGCGGCTGCGTACGAACAGCTGGCAACCCAGTTGCTGCTCCAGGCGCTGTACCCGCGCGGTGATCGCGGTCTGTGACACGAACAGGCGCTCGGCGGCGGCGACCAGGCTGCCGCAACGCACGATTTCCAGGAAGGTTCGGGCCTGATCGATATCCATGGGCTGCTCGGTGGCTGAGGGGTGGCCTATTCTAGAGGCTTTGCACCGTTATGAGGCGTTTTTGCGTTGTCTGCAAATTTGCAGGTCGGTTGTGACTTTAGTCCCATGGCGGCGTGGGTGTAGCGGTCCATACTCAGGTTTCGCCCTTCAATAACAACAAGTACCGGGTTTCTTTCGATATGAGCTACCAGCACAGCTACGCCCATTCCATTTCCGACCCTGCCGCTTTCTGGGCGGAACAGGCCGCACACCTGGCCTGGCACCGCAAGCCTGCCCTGACTTTGCAAGACCACGCCGACGGTACCCATAGTTGGTTCGCAGACGGCCGCCTTAACAGCTGCTACCTGGCCCTCGATTACCAGATCGAGCAAGGCCGTGGCGAGCAATTGGCGCTGATCTACGATTCGCCGGTGACGGGCGTGCAGCAGGCGTATACCTATAACCAGTTGCGCGATGAAGTGGCGCGCCTGGCTGGCTTGCTGCGCCAGCTGGGGGTGAGCAAGGGCGATGGCGTGATCATCTACATGCCCATGGTGCCGCAGGCAGCCATGGCCATGCTGGCCTGTGCGCGGATTGGCGCGGTGCATTCGGTGGTGTTCGGTGGCTTTGCCGCCAACGAACTGGCTTTGCGCATCGATGATGCCCGGCCCACGCTGCTGCTGACGGCCTCCTGCGGGCTGGAGTTCGATCGCGTGATTGCGTACAAGCCGCTGGTCGACCGCGCCCTGCAACTGGCCCGGCACCAACCGCGCAATGTGCTGGTGCTGCAGCGGCCACAGGTGCAGGCCGACCTGCAGCCAGGCCGCGACCTGGACTGGCAGGCGGCCTTGACCGGCGCCGAGCCGGTGGCCCCAGTCGAGTTGGATGCCGGCGACCCGCTGTACATCATGTATACCTCGGGTACCACCGGCAAACCCAAAGGCATCGTGCGGGAGAACGGTGGCAATGCCGTGGCGCTGTGCTATGCCATGCGCCATATCTATGGCATGCAGGCCGGCGATGTGTGGTGGGGCATATCTGATGTGGGCTGGGTGGTCGGCCATTCGCTGATCGTTTACGGGCCGTTGATGAGCGGCTGTACCACTGTGTTCTACGAAGGCAAGCCGATCCGCACCCCGGATGCCTCGGCCTACTGGCGGGTGGTGGAGCAATACAAGGTCAATGCGTTGTTCTGTGCGCCCACCGCCATGCGTGCCATCCGCAAGGAAGACCCGGAAGGCGAGCTGATCCGCAAACATGACCTCAGCTCGCTGCGCCAATTGTTCCTGGCGGGTGAGAAGCTCGATTCCAGCACCCACGAATGGCTGGAACGGGTCAGTGGCAAGCCTGTGCACGACCACTGGTGGCAGACCGAGACCGGCTGGCCGGTCACTGCGCCGTGTGTCGGGCTGGAGGGGAGCGCCGCGAAGCCGGGATCGAGCAACCGGGCGGTACCCGGCTACAACGTTCGCGTGCTGGACGACGAAGGCCGCTTGCTCGGGCCCAACCATCAGGGTTCGATCGTGATCGCCCTGCCATTGCCACCTGGTTGTAGCCAGACACTGTGGGGCGACCACGAGCGCTACCTGCAGGCGTACCTGCGCACCTACCCGGGGTATTACCACACCGGTGACGGCGGCTACCTGGACGATGACGGTTTCGTCTACATCATGGGGCGCACCGATGACGTGATCAATGTGTCGGGGCACCGGTTGTCTACCGGCGAAATGGAGGACCTGGTGGCCTGCCACCCGGCGGTGGCCGAGTGTGCGGTGGTTGGCGTGCACGATGAAATCAAGGGGCAAGTGCCGTTGGCACTTGTTGTGCTCAAGGACGGCGAGGGCATTGCCGAGGCGCAACTGCTGGTGGACCTGGTGGGCAGTGTGCGCGAGGCGATTGGCCCGCTGGCCTGTTTCAACCGGGTTCGGTTGGTGAAGCGGCTCCCCAAGACCCGCTCGGGGAAAATTTTGCGTGCGGTGCTGCGCAAGATCGCCGACGGGCAGGACTATGCGCCGCCTTCGACCCTGGATGACCCGGCGGTGCTGGGGGAGATCGAGGCGGTGCTGGCGGATTTACCCAGAGCCGGTTGATGCTTTGACATTACAGGCCTCTTCGCAGGTTTACCGGCGAAGAGGCCTGTCGAGGCGATGCAGTTTCAAGGGGCTATCTGGTGCAATTGCCCCAAGCGGCTGCGGGTACGCATCAGGTCGGCAAGCGGCCCGCCCAGGCTTTCTTCCAGTGGCCGTTTACCTATCACCACCACCTGCCGATCCTGGTCATACAACACATCCACCAGGTTGACGAAACGCTGCTGAGCCGCCAGCGAGCACTCCGCCAGGTCACCCAGCCCGTCGATGATCCATTCATCGTATTGCGCCGCCAGCACCAGGTAGTCAATGACCGCCGTGGCCTTCTCGCACAAGTCATCGAAGCCAAGCACCACCCGCCGGCCATCGATGGCCAGCGCACGCAGCGGGCGCTTGTTCACTTCCAGCATCACCAGCTGTTCGTTCGGCACGTTCAGCGCCTGGCGCTGCGCTGCATTCCCCGGCCAGACATAATGGCCCTGGGTAAAACGTTGATGCTCACGGTTGGCCGGCAAGCTGCGAAAGTCGGTGTCGCCGTCCACTTCGAGCACTTGCATCGAGCTGTTGATCAGGCGGATTACCGGGAGGAAGCGCTCGTGGTACAGCGGGTTGGGCAACAACCCTTCGGGCGCGTAGTTGGACGTCACCAGCAGGAACACGCCGCGTGCGAACAGGGCGTTGAACAGGCGTGTCAGCAGCATGGCATCGCCGATGTCATGCACGTGGAATTCGTCGAAGCACAGCACCTGGCAGCCACCCACCAGCTCGTCGAGGGTTGCGCCCAGCGCATCGTCCAGCGCCCGGTGGTGGTGCATGCCTCGGTGGAGGCGAGCAAAGAAGTCATGAAAATGCAGGCGGCGCTTGGCCTCGACCGGTACCACCTGGAAGAAACCGTCCAGCAGCCAGCTCTTGCCGCGTCCCACCGACCCGTAGAGGTACAGGCTGCGTGGCTGCCCTTGTTCGAGCAGTGCCAGTTGTTCGGCCATGCAGTGGATCACCCGTCGCTGGCCGTCACTAAGCTGATAACCCCGGCTTCGGGCTTTGTCCTCGAACCAATCGAGCAGTTCGCTCTCGTTGGCGGCAGTGCCGCGCAGGCGCTGGCCAAGCTGGCGCAATGGGGCAGGGATCCAGGCAGACAAAAGCAACGCTCCTTGGGCGATGGCGGGTCAGCGTGCAGCTTGCCCGAGGGCGGCCATTTTGACTAATACAGAAAGTGACCGGCAATGATCACTTCATGCGATACGTCTGGCCGCGCACCTGCATTGCCTAGGCTTTGCGCTCCAGCTGGCGCTCGATCATGTACTTCACCGCCAGGCGGCGCTCCTTGAGGTGGCGCAGGTCTTCGTCAACGAAGTTGCCGGCCGAGATCGACTCGGCAGCCAGCACCTGGTTGTCGATGTCCATGTACTCGTCCAGCAGGCGGTCCAGCGCCTTGTCCTGCTGGCGGCGTTGCTGGACGATTTCGCGCGGGTAGTGCAGGTCCTGGTAGAGGTCGTGGGAGACAGGCATGAGGTCCTCCTTGGTCGATGCAGTGGGCTCATCTGATTGGAAGGAAGGAATGCGATTCTGTTGAAGCGAAGCGGGAGGAAAGCGACGGATGGTCGATGGGCCAACACCGAAATGACTAACCCGCTGTTTTTTAGCAATTTTTTTTCATCAGGGGGTTCACAGACCGAAAATTTGTTGTTAAAGTGCCGCGCATTCCAAGACAACAACCCAGTTGTCACTCAGTTGGAATTGTCAGAGCAGCAAACACTGCATCCGATACAGGGGCGTCGCCAAGCGGTAAGGCAGCAGGTTTTGATCCTGCCATGCGTTGGTTCGAATCCAGCCGCCCCTGCCATTTTCCAGTTTCAAACGTCTATAACCCGGTGCTTCGAAAGATGAGTGCTGGGTTTTGTCGTTTCCGTATTTAATTTCGTAATGCGATGCCTGTAGAAGCGGCCTTGTGTCGCGATGGGCCGCTCCTGCACGGGTTTTGCGTCGTCTCAGGTTACCCGGCAATGCCCAGCATTTCGTTCAGTACCCTGGCCAGTTCATCGGCCTGCACCGGCTTCTGAATCACCAGGCTGCCCGGCAGCTCCAGCCCCTGCAGCTCGGCATACCCAGTAAGGAACACCACGGGCAGGCGCGGGTACCGCTCACGCGCCGCCAGCGCCAGTTGCGCACCGTTGAACTCGGGCATGGCGAAATCCGTCAGCAGCAGGTCGATCTCGTCATCCAGCAATGCCAATGCTTGCTCGCCGCTGTGCGCCTGGCGCACCTGATAGCCGTACTGGCGCAATACATCGCCAAGCATGTCGCGCACCAGGTGGTCATCGTCCACCAGCAGCACCGTGCGGTTACGGCCGCTCTCGCTGCTCGACTGGCTGAGCACCGCTGCGGCAGGTTCGTCCACCACTTCCTCCTTTACTGCGGGCAGGTACACCGCCACCTCGGTGCCGCGCCCCGGTGTGGTATCGATGCGCACGCCACCCCCGGACTGCTTGGCGAAGCCGAACACCTGGGCCAGGCCCAGGCCCGAACCTTTGCCGATGTCCTTGGTGGTGAAGAACGGCTCGAACACCTTGGCCAACACGTCGTCGCTCATGCCGCAGCCGGTATCGCGGATGCTCAGCATCACGTACTCGCCGGGGTCCGGGTCTTCTGGGCGATGCGGGCGCCCGTTGATACGGGTGTTACGGGTGGTAAGGGTCAGCTGTCCACCCTCGGGCATGGCATCGCGGGCATTGATCGCCAGGTTGAGGATGATCATCTCGGTCTGGGTCGGGTCGGTCATTGCCTGCCACAGGGCCTGGTCCAGGTCCAGGCGCACCGAGACGTTGCCACCCAGGGTACGGCGCAGCAGCTCTTCCAGGCCGGCCAAGGTGCGGTTTAGGTTAAGCGCTACCGGCTCCAGACGCTGGCGACGGGAGAAAGCCAGCAACTGCGAGGTCAGCTTGGCGCCACGCTCGCCCGCTTCGCGGATATGCGTGAGGCGTGTGCGGGCCTTGTCCAGGTCGGCCTTGGCCAGGTCACGCTCAAGAAAGCTTGCACCGGTGAGGATCACCGTGAGCAAGTTGTTGAAGTCATGGGCCACGCCTGCGGTCAGTTGGCCAACCGCCTCCAGCCTCTGCATCTGTTGCAAGGCAGCCTCGATGCGCTCGCGTTCGTTGATCTGCTCGCGCAGGCGGGCGTTGGCTTCAGCCAGGCCCAGGGCGGCTTCACGTTCGCTGGTGATGTCGCGTGCCACCACGTACAGCAGGGTGTCTTCCGGCACCACCACCCACGACAGCCAGCGCTGCTGGCCGCCGGCATGCAGGATGCGGCCGACAAAGCGGGCGCTGGTGCGGCCATGGGCGAGGGCGGCCAGTTCGGTGAGTAGCAGTTCCTGATCGGGCTCGGGCAGCAGGTGCAGCAGGGACGACTGGCTCAGGCGCTCGCGGGAGAAACCCAGGCTGGCCTCCCACGCGGGGTTCAGCGCGACCGGGGTCAGGTCCTTGTTCAGTACGGCCAGCAAGTCTTGCGACAGCTCCCAGGCGCGATCGCGTTCGCGCGTGCGTCGCTCGACCCGTTCACCGAGCATCTCGTTCAGCTGGCGCAGTGCCTGGGTGGCCAGGCGTTGCGTGTGGATGTCCTGCAGCACACCGGAAAAACGCACGCATTGGCCGTCGACGAACTGGCTCTGGCCACTGCTGAGCAACCAGCGCGGCTCCTGGCCATCGACTGGCGCGATACGAAACTCTACCCGGTACTGGCCACCGCTTTCGGGGCGCATGGCATATTCCACCGCGTCACGCACCATTGCCAGGTCATCGGGGTATATGCCACCGAGGAACACCTCAAGGCTCATTTCGGTGCTGGTAGGCAGGCCGAACAACGTCTTGCAGCGGTCATCCCAAACCAGCAGGCCTTCCTGCGGGCGCAGGTCCCAAGTGCCCATGCCGGCAGCGTCGATGGCGATCCGAGCACGCGCCTCAACGTCGGCCAATGCTTCTTCGGCGCGGCGCCGGCGCTGGCGCTCCTGTACTTCGGTCAGCGCCCTGCGCACGGCCTTGGGCAGCAGTGGCAGGTTTTTTTTCAGCACATAGTCGGTGGCGCCCAGGCGGATCATTTCCACCGCGTGTTCTTCGCCGTAAATACCGGACAGGAAGATGAACGGGATGTCCGGTGCCAGGCGCTGGGCGATGGCCAGCACCTCGGTGCCGGACGAGCCTGGCAGCACACAGTCGCACAGGATCAGGTCGTAGTGGGCTTCGCGCAGGGCATGTTCGACGCCCGCATGGTCGAACACCAGCTGTGATTGCACTTGCAACCCGCTGCGTTCCAGGCGCAACAGGGTAAGCTCGGCATCCATCGAGCTGTCTTCGACCATCAGTAGTTTCAACGGCGTTTGTTGCATCGTTGCGGCGGCCTCAGTTACTACCGCGACGGTTTAGCCGCAGTGAGCCGGGTGGTGGTTCGTTGAGCACGGCCCAGAATACCCCGAGGTCCGAGATGGCGGCGACGAATTCCTTGAATTCCACTGGCTTGACCACATAGGCGTTCACCCCCAGCTCATAGGCGCGCAGCAGGTCGGGTTCTTCGCGCGAGGAGGTCAACATCACGGTGGGTATGCTGCGCAGTTCGGCGGTGGCGCGCACAGCCTTGAGCACTTCCAGGCCATCGACCTTGGGCAGTTTCAGGTCCAGTAACAGCACGGCAGGGTTGCCGTCATCGCGCTCGGCATAGGCGTTGCGGCGCAGCAGGTAGTCGAGCGCGTCGGCACCGTCGCGCAGCACGATGACCTCGTTGGCCAATTGGCTGCGCTCCAGGGCCAGCAGGGTCAGTTCCAGGTCCCGGGGGTTGTCTTCGACCAGCAGGATGGGCTTGAGCATGATGGTAGCGATGCCTCAGGTAGCAGTGTTTCGGGGTAGGGTGAAGTGGAAGCTGGCGCCTTGCTCGATCTGGCCAGTGGCCCAGACCCGGCCATCATGGCGCTCGATGATACGGCGCACGCTCGCCAGGCCAATCCCTGTGCCTTCGAAGTCTTCCATGCGGTGCAGGCGCTGGAATACGCCGAACAGCTTGTTGGCATAGGCCATGTCGAAGCCCACGCCATTGTCGCGGATGCAGACCTCGGTTTCGCCAGGGTGCTGTACGGCACTGATCCCGATGCGGGCAGGGTTACGCCCGCGCGTGTACTTGATGGCATTGGCGATAAGGTTGTGCAATGCCATGTTGATGAACGCCGGGTCGCCGATCACCTTGGGCAGCGGGGCGATGTCCCAAACGATTGCGCGGCCTTCGTAATCTGGGGTCAATTCGCTGCGAATGGCCTCGACCAGTGCGTTGAGGTCGACGTCGGACAAGCGCAAGGCCGAGCGGCCCATCTGCGAGAAGTTGAGCAGGTTGTCGACCAGGCTGCCGGCAAAGTGCGCCGCTTCGCCGATGTGCTGCAAAAAGCGTTTGCCGCGCTCGCTCAGGTCTTGGCCTTCGATTTCGCCAAGCAGCTCGGTATAGCCGGCGATGTGCCGTAGGGGCGCGCGCAAGTCATGGGAAACACTGTAGGAGAACGCCTCGAGCTCTTTGTTCGAGCGGCGCAACTCGCCCGCCAGTTGCGCCAGCTCTTCGGCCTTGCGCAGGACGATGCCCAGCACCGCGGTGCGCAGTTCCATCACGCCCTCGATCACCAGCGGGTCCCAGGGCTCGCAATAGCCGCGCAGTTCTTCCTGCCAGCGTTCAAAACTGTGTCGTGGGTGGAGGTTGCCCTGTGGCCCCACCTGCTTGGTCGGCTGGCCGGCCCAGTTTACCGTACGCACTTGCTCGGGGCGGAACCACAGCAGGTAGTGCGAGTGGATTTGCGAGATGGCCACCGCCAGCACACCACCGGCATGGGTTGCCAGTTCGGGCAGGTCTGTGATGTCGCGGCGCAGGTTGTCACTTTGGAACACGCTGTCTTCGCCACGCTGGCCAAGCCAGTGCACCAGCGCGGTCACCTGGGCTTCGGGTGGGGTCTGGCCGATCAGGTCACAGCGTTCGGCCGAGATTACCGCCGCACCTTGGGCACCGGCAAAGGCCAACAAAACCTGGGGCAGTTCGCGCAGGCCGTCGCTGACGCTGTCGTGGTCAGCCATGGACGAGATCATGCGCACGATGTGTTGACGCAGTGCCAGCAACTTGCGCGTGCTGGCATGGGCCTCGCGGGACTCGATCTGCAACGACAGCACGCTGGCCAGCAACTCGCAGGCTGTGCGGGTACGCAAGTCCACCGGGCGTGGCTGATGGTGGTGGCACGACACCAGCCCCCACAGCTCGCCATCGACCACGATCGACAGCGACATCGAGGCCAGCGTGCCCATGTTGCGCATGTACTGCAGGTGTATCGGCGACACGCTGCGCAGTGCAGCGAAGCTCATGTCCAGTGCCTTGCCGGTGCGAGGGTTGGCGGCCGGTAACAGGGGGAGGACTGATAGTTGGCATCCTCGATCACGCGGATGCGGTTGATCCGGTACAGCTCGCGCGCCTGGCGCGGGATGTCCGCGGCCGGGAAACACAGGCCCAGATAGCTGGGGTAGCCAGGGTCGGCCACCTCCGCCAGCACCTGACCGTTGCCATCGGCATCGAACCGGTACGCCTTGACCCGCCCAAAGCCGGTGATGCGTTTGAGCTGCACCACCGTTTGTTGCAGCAGATCCTCAAGGCTTGTGGCCAGTTGCAGGCTACCGACGAAGTTGCGCACCAATGGGTAGTAGTCGCCTTGCCCGGCCAGCTCCGGTGGCAGGCGCGGGGGTTCGAACTCGGCAATCAGTACTTCGTCGTGACAGTGGGCCAGCAAGTGCAGCGGCTCACTGTGGGGCGCGCCTTGGCGCAAGCGCACGTCGCCGATGTGAAAGGGGAAAATTTCATCTTCGGGCAGCCGTGCGAGGTGCGCGTGCAGGTCGAAACCGTCGCTGACCAGATTGGCGAAGGGGCAACCGATCAGTTCCTGGGCCGGCAAGCCCAGCCAGTGCTCGACGTTTTCACTGGCCTGCAGCACGCGCAGGTCGGTGGCGTCCAGTACCAGCAGAAAGCCATGAGGCTGGATGCTGCTCGGCACGTGGATCGGTTCTTGGGCACAGCGCTCCATGGCGTCTGCCAGCGTGTTGTCTGCAGTCATCGATGAAAGCGCTCCTGTCATGTCCGTCCATGTATGGCATAGGTGCCTGGGGCAGGATGAGACTGGTTCACCCTAACAGAAACCCGGCACATTTACCGGCTCTCGCCATTGGAGGCACGCCGGTGCGCTGGGGTTCTGTGCCGTTCAGGCTTTTTTTGAAGGGGCGCTATCGCTTTATCGCTAATACAAAAAAATGGCTTGATGCCACCACGGTTGCGCTGCCTCGCTGCTACGCTCAAACCAAGACGTTTCGACAAGGATAACAAGGTGACGGAGCGCTATCTGGCCGCGCTGTTGGGCCTGTTGTTCAGCGGCAGTACCGTGGCAGCGGATTTTCTCGTGGAAGTGCGGGTATTGGTGCAGCGTGGCTGCATGCTGGTCAACCAGACACGCGACGCGGGAGCCCAAGCCCTGGGGAGGATCGACCTGGGTGTGTCGGCACGCCTCGATGGCCCTGGCGCGCCCTTGAGCGGGGTACTGCTGAGCCAGCGCCCACCGCGACTTGAGTGCAACCCTGGCACCCCCTACCAGGTACGCGTCGATGGCGGCCAGCATGGTGGCGTCGGCGAATTGCGCTACCTGGCCAGCAGCGACCGCGCGGCCCGGCCCATTCCTTATCGCTTGTACCGCGATGCTGCCTGGCGCGAGCCTCTGGCGGTGGGGGTGGCCCAGTCGGCGCGGGTGCCGGACAGTGGCTCGGTTGAGCTGCCTCTGTACGCACGTATCGACAAACTGGCCTGGGTACCGAATGCAGGGCTGTATGCCGACCTGCTCAAAGTCACAGTCACCTGGTAGGGACGCCACCATGCACAAGGACGCCATGCCATGAACCGCACTTCGATCCTGTTGCTTACCCTCGGCCCGCTGCTGGTACCTGGTGGTGAGGCGCATGGCAGCACCACAGGTTTCATCCAGGCGCGGCTGGTGATCAGCGCGGCCTGCCAGATCAGCAGCAACGAGACACAACCGGCCGTGCTGGGCAACCCGGGGGTGCTGGATTTTGGCGAGCGCGGCCCGAACTGGGACCAGCCACTGCGCAGCCGGGTGGACGAAGTGGGCGGCGAGGGTAGCCTGCAGATCAGTTGCACGCCCGAAGTCCGGGCTTTCAATGTGCGCATCAATGGTGGCCTGAATGGCGACGACGGTATACGGCGTCTGAGCAATGGCCGTGAACTGATCCCTTATCAGCTGGCAGTCGACCCTGGCGGCAACAGCCGCTACGGCATCGGCCAGGCGCGCGCCTTCACCATTCGCAGCAACCAGCAAGTGCCGATTCCCATCTACGGCGTGGTAGTGGCGCAGCCGCGCGCGCTGCCCGCCGGGCTTTACCGCGACACCCTCAGAGTGACCCTGGACTGGTAACCACGCAAGGAGACTCCGATGCGAACGAACCTTTCATGCTGCATGCTCGCAGGCCTTGGCCTGGCACTGGCTTCCCAGGCCCAGGCCGCCACGGTGACCGGGAACATCACCTCGACGCTGACCCTGATTGCCGCGTGCCAGGTCAACGGCAGTTCGGGCACTTCGGGGTTGAACTTCGGCGCTCTGAACTTTGGCACTCAGGATGCCCTGTTCACCACTGCCAATGCCCAGGTGCTGGGTGGTGGGGGCGGTGCCATGAGCATCCTGTGCTCGGCGGGTACGGTGCCTGCCATCAAAGTGCGCGCAGGGCTACATGACGGCCAGTCGAGCGGTGGCACGCGTGCGCTCGCCGATGGCGCTGGCAACTTCGTGCCGTACGACCTCTATACCGACTCCGGCCGTACGACGTTGCTGGCCATTGACGGCACCATCACCCTGCCAACCAGTACTGGCGCGGCCCAGACCGTCAACCTTTACGGCAAGGCCGTGGGCAAGGCGGGCCTGCCCGCAGGGGTCTACAGCGACACGATTTCGGTCGAGCTGTCGTTCTGAACCATGCGCGGTTGGCTGGCAAGTGGCCTGAGCGGAATCGGCATGCTGTTGGCGGCCCCGCTGGGGGCGGTGACCACCAGTACATTCACGGTGACGGCGCAGATTGTCGCCGGTTGCCTGGTGGTGGGGGTGTCACCAGCTACGGCACGCTCGATTATGGCTCGCAGTCCGCGCTGTCCACGGGCTTGCTCAGCACGTCGTTGGGTGGCTCTACCGTGACCTTCCAGTGCACGCCAGGCGTGGCCATGAGCATGAGCCTGGATGGTGGGCAGAACAGTGCCAGCGGCACACGCAACCTGAAACGATCGAACGGCACGCAAGTGCTGGCCTACCAGTTGTACCGGGACGCGGCCTACAGCCAGAGCCTGGGAATCGGCCAGAGCGTGGCCGTGAGCTATGCCGACCCGACGGCGATCAAGCTGCCGGTGTACGGGCGGGTTCAGCTGACCGGCACGCTGCCGGCAGGGACCTACACCGATGTGGTGCAAGTGACGGTGACCTGGTGAACACCAGCGCCACCAACGACAAGTGTCTAAGGAGAGCTGCATGCGGGTAGGCGCGAAGTGGGCGCGAGGATTGATCGGGTTGTGGTGGCTGGCAAGCTTGCCAGCCGGGGCGGCCACCTCGGTGTTGATCTGGCCGATCGACCCGGTGCTGGAGGCCGACCAGAAGGCGGGCGCCCTGTGGCTGGAAAACCGCGGTACTGCGCCGGCCAACTTGCAGGTGCGGGTATTCGCCTGGCGCCAGGGTGATTACCAGGAACAGTTCCAGGCGCAGCGTGAAATCATCGGCAGCCCGCCGGTCGCCAACATTGCCCCAGGGCAGAAGCAGCTGATTCGCCTGACCCGTACGGGCTCATCACCCGCCGGCCAGGAGCAGGCCTACCGCATCATCATCGACGAGATCCCGCCCGCCATCCCGGTCGATAAAGCCGACCCCGGCGCTACCGCGGCCATTCGTTTGCAAATGCGTTATTCGGTGCCGCTGTTCGTCTATGGCGAAGGGCTGTGGGGCAAGGCCGACCCTGACGGCAAGCGCAATGCCGAGGGTGTGGGCAAGCCGCAGCTCAGCTGGCGCCCGGTTACCGTGCAGGGCAAGCCTTACGTTGAACTGCGCAACACTGGCCCCGTGCATGCGCGCTTGACCGATGTAGTGGTGCAGCAAGGCAGCCAGAGCAAACCACTGGCCGAGGGGCTGCTGGGCTATGTGCTGCCGGGCGCCAGCATGCGCTGGCCTGCTCCCGAGGCGTCCAGCAGCGGTAGCGTGCTCAAGGGCAGGGTCAATGGGCAGGGTACGGCGGACGCTATTCGCCAAGGCCAATGAGCCAGCAAATGAATGCAGTGCAGGGGTCAGGGAGTACCCGGCAATGGTCGGAAACCGTGTGTGAAAAAGCTTTCGGCGACGACTCGCCGTTGGTGCCTGGGGCTGGTCATGGTCAGCCCAGGGCTGGCGTTGGCCGACGACCTGCCCCCACCGCCCACGGAGATGTCCGCCATCGCCGAAGCCACCCTGTACCTCGACCTGGTGGTGAACCAGATGCCCAGGGCTGAACTGGTCCCGGTGCAGCAGCGGGCCGGGCAGCTGTACCTGGACAGCGACATCTTGCGGTCAGCCGGTATTTCGTTGCCTGGCAGCCCCCAGGGCGAGGTGGCCCTGGAAAGCATCGCGGGGTTGCATGCCGACTACGACAGCCAGAACCAGCGCCTGCTGCTGCAGGTGCCGCCGGCCTGGTTGCCAGACCAGCAAGTGGGTGACCGCAACCTGTACCCGGCCAGTGATGCGCGCAGCAGTTTCGGCGCTTTGTTCAACTACGACCTGTACCTCAATGACACCGATGAAGGCGGCACCTACCTGGCCGCCTGGAACGAGCTGCGCCTGTTTGACAGCTGGGGCACTTTCTCCAGTACCGGGCAGTGGCGCCAGTCATTCAACGGCGCACAGGCGGATGATACGCGCCAAGGCTTCATGCGTTATGACACTACTTGGCGCTTCACTGACGAGCAGCGTCTGCTGTCCTATGAAGCCGGTGACTTCGTGACTGGCGCTTTGCCCTGGAGCAGCTCGGTGCGGGTGGGCGGCGTGCAGCTGTCGCGTGACTTCGCTGCGCGCCCCGACCTGGTCACTTACCCGTTACCGGCGTTCGCAGGCGAAGCGGCGGTGCCGACGTCGCTCGACCTGTTCATAAACGGTTTCAAGTCCAGCACTACCGAGCTGCAGCCAGGCCCGTACACCCTGACCAACGTGCCGTTCATCAACGGCGCCGGGGAGGCGGTGGTGGTCACCACCGATGCGCTTGGCCGGCAGGTGTCGACGACCTTGCCGTTCTATGTCACCAGCAGCCTGCTGCAGAAGGGCCTGACGGACTACTCGGTGGCCGCCGGCAGCCTGCGCCGTGATTACGGCGTGCGCGATTTCAGCTATGGGCCGGGTGTGGCCTCGGGCAGCCTGCGCTATGGGCTCAGTGACTTCTTCACCCTCGAAACCCACGCCGAAACTGCCGAGTCGCTGATGCTGGGCGGGCTGGGTGGCAACATGCGGCTGGGCAACTTCGGCGTGCTCAATGCCGCCCTGGCGCAAAGCCAGTTCGATGGCGAGAAGGGCCACCAGGTCGCCCTTGGGTACCAGTACAACAGCCAGCGCATCGGCTTCAGTTACCAGCGCCTGCAACGCCATGGTGACTATGCCGACCTGACCCGGGTCGACCTTCCGGACATGCAGTTGAGCAAGCGCAGCGAACAGGTCACCCTCAGCCTGAACCTGAACGAGTACGGCAGCATTGGCGCCGGCTACTTCGATGTACGCGCCGGTGACGGCACGCGTACCCGGCTGATCAACCTGAGCTACAGCAAGCCGCTGTGGGGCAGCAGCAGCGTGTACTTGTCGGCCAACCGCGAAGTGGGTGACAGCCAGTGGGCGGTGCAGGCGCAGTTGGTGATTCCGTTCGACTTGCACGGCACCCTGGCGCTGGGCATGGAGCGAAGTAAAGAAGGCGAGACACTGCAGCGGGTCAACTACAGCCACGCGGTGCCAGCGGGTGTCGGCGTTGGTTACAACCTGGGCTATGCCGCAGGCAGCGACCGGGATGCCTATCGCCAGGCCGACGTCACTTGGCGCCTGCAATCGGTGCAGTTGCAGGCGGGTGTGTATGGCAGTAGCGGTGAAATGACCCGTTGGGCTGACGCCAGTGGTTCTCTGGTGTGGATGGATGCCGGGGTGTTCGCAGCCAACCGCATCGATGATGCCTTCGTAGTTGTCAGTACCGCGGGCTACGCCGATGTGCCGGTGCGCTACGAAAACCAGGACGTTGGCCGCACCGATGCCAAGGGGCACTTGCTGGTGCCGTACAGCAGCGGTTACTACCGTGGCAAGTACGAAATCGACCCCATGGACCTGCCGCCGGATGTGCTGGCGTCAGACGTGGAGCAGCGTGTGGCGGTAAGACGGGGCAGCGGTTACTTGCTGGAGTTCCCGCTCAAGCGGGTCATGGCGGCCAGCGTCGAGCTGGTGGATGGCGACCAGCAGGTGCTCAAATTGGGTAGCCGTGTGACCCACACAGAAAGTGGCGGCCAGGCGGTGGTGGGTTGGGACGGGTTGGTGTACCTGGAGAACTTGTCGCCGCATAACCGCTTGCAGGTGGAAATTGAAGGCGGCGGGCATTGCGAGGTGGCATTCGACCTGCCTGAGTCACAAGGCTCGGTGCCCTTGATTGGCCCGCTGGTGTGCCGATGAATGCCTGGGTGCGTGGTCTGTGGGCGAGCGTACTGCTGTTGCCGACGGGTACGGCCTGGGCGGTTTGTTCGTCGGTAGCCACGTTGCCGGCGGCGTTTGGCAGCCTCAATTCAACGCAGGTTCGCACCACGGTACAGACGGCTTCCACCCTTAACTCCGGTTTGCAGTGCACCGGCTCGCTACTCACCTTGCTCAGCAGCAATGATCATTTCTACGCAACCATCACGCCCGCCTCGGGCGGGCTGGTCGGCCCGACAGGCGATGTCATCTCTTACACATTGTATGCCGACAACAGCACCAACTACCCGATCACCCGCGGTCTGGCCTACGACTTCGCTCGCAACGGTATCATCGACCTGCTAGGGCTGCTCGGCGGCACCACGCCCAAAGCGGTGCCTATCTACATGCGTACCCAGATTGGCAGCAATGTCGCGGCAGGGGTGTACCAAGAGAACCTGACCGTGGCCTGGAGCTGGAACTATTGTTCGGGGATTGGCGCGTTAGGGATATGCCTTGGGCGTGACATCGGTTCAGGTAGCCAGACCTTGAACGTGAGCCTGACGGTGACCAACGACTGCCAGATCACCACCCCCAACATCAGCTTCGCCAGTGCGCCGGTGGTGGCAGGGTTCGGCACTGTGAGCCAGGGTATAAACGTGTCGTGCACCAAGGGCAGCAGCTACACGGTGGGGCTGGATGACGGGCAGAACGTGTCCGCTGGGCGGCGGCGGATGAAGTCGGCGGCCAACAACTACCTGGCCTATGACATTTTCAAAAGTGCTGGGACGGTGCGCTGGGGCGCGACCGGGGCTGCCAGGCGCTCCAGCACCGATGCCGACGTCAACCCCGGTGTGGGGACTGGTACGGGTAGCCAGGTGTTCAACTACAACGCCAAGGTCTATACCGACCAGGCGACACCGCCTGCAGCGACCTATACCGACAGTGTGATACTGGATGTGCAGTTCTGATGCAGCTCTGACGGAGCCTGATGCCTGCCGCTGACACGGCCCCTGTAGGGCCGCGTCAGCCTTGGCTCAGCGCAAATCGCCCACCATTTTTGCCAGGGTCTCCAGCACCGCCCCGGCCAGGGCCTTCGAGCGTGCCCCCGACCAGCCGGTTACCGCATCGGGCGCGTCGTCATGGTCCTTGAATGGCATCTCCAGCGTTAGCGACAGGCAGTCATGTGCCATGCCCACGGCATTGCAGGCCAGCGTCGTATTCGCCTGGCCAGGCTCGTCGCGGGTATAGCCGTGCACGGTCTGAAAGTCGCGGGTCACACTGCACAAGGTATTGCGAAACTGCGCTTCGAGTTTTTCCAGTCGCGGGGTGTAGCCTGGGTTGCCCTCGCACGCGGCGGTGAACACGTGCGGAATCTCTTCGTCACCATGCACGTCGATGAACGCGTCCACGCCGTACTGCTTCATCTGCGCCTGAGCAAAGAACACCTCTGGGCTCAGTTCGATGCTGGCGTCCTGCCAGGCGCGGTTGAGGTCCTTGCCCTTGAAGTTGGTACGCAGGTGGCCGAGGAAGGCGCCGTCGGGGTTCATGTTGGGGATCAGGTAAAGGTCAGCCTTGGCCAGCAATTGCTTAACCACTGCATCGTTGGCCTGCAGGCGGTCGATCACGCCTTCCATGAACCATTCGGCCATGTGCTCGCCTGGGTGTTGCTGGGCAATCAGCCAGAGCTTGCGCTTGCCATCTGCACCGTCACCGGCGCGCAGCAGCGGGATATCGCGGCCTTGGACACTGCGGCCGCTGGCCAGCAACTCGACCCCCGGCAGTTGCCGTGCACGTTCGATCAGCTGGTTGTGTCGGGCGCGAGAAGGGCTCGAAGTAGGCGAACCAGATATGTTCCTGTTCAGCCTTTACCTCGAACGACAGCGCCGTACCGTCGAACCGGCTGGGCACGCGGAACCAGCTCTGCTGGTCGTAGCTGGCCACCGCGTTGTAGCCGCTCCACGCGTTCTTGTACGAGGAGCCAGACGCGTTGTCGAGGCTGAAGCGATGCACCTGCCCCGGGGTGAGCCCGCTGACCTTGAAATGGAACCATTGGTAGTGGCCGCTGTGGGTGTCCGGGCGGATGGCCAGGTGTACCTGGGCCGGGTTGCTGGCATCCAGCACCTGGATGTTGCCGGAATCGAAGTCGCAGTCGATCTGCAGGGGGGACAGCGTCACGGTCATGTGCCGGGCTCCTTTGCGGGTATTGTTGTAAGGGTACTGTACACGGCTTGGCAGGGTTGTTGCGTCTGTTTGCATGACATGGCGGTATCGGAATGTGACGGGACAAGTTCGTGCGCGCTTTTGTCGGGCAGGCTGTGATCGAGCTGCCGCGGCCAGCGTTGGTCAGATAAGTATCTATATTTTTTGCATATTAGCTTAGCTCTAAAATTAATTTCATTTATCTGGTTTGGCCCGTTACATTCAGCGTTCTCTTACCTGCAAGGAACTGCGGATGTCCATTCGATCTCGCCTGCTGCTGTTCGCAGCCGCTACGCTGCTGACCACCCAGGCTTTCGCCAGCGAACGCCTGACCCTGCGCATCGGCGACCAGAAAGGAAACATGCGTGCCCAGCTGGAGGCGGCCGATGCCTTGCGCGACTTGCCTTACGATATCCGTTGGGCCGAATTCCCCGCAGCCGCCCCCCTGGCCGAGGCACTGAACGCCGGGGCGATCGATGCCGGCATCATCGGTGACGCACCATTGCTGTTCGTGCTGGCCTCCGGGGCGCCGGTCAAGGCCATTGCCGTGGACAAGTCCGACCCCTACGGCACAGCGCTGCTGGTGCGCCCCGATGCAGCCTTGCAAAGCGCCGCCGAGCTCAAGGGCAAGCGCATCGCCACCGGCCGCGGCTCGATTGGCCATCACCTGGCGCTGAAGGCACTGGATCAGGTCGGCCTTAGCGAAAAAGACGTGGAGTTCCGCTTTCTCGGCCCGGTCGACGCCAAGGTCGCCCTGGCCAACGGCTCGGTGGATGCCTGGTCGACCTGGGAGCCTTACACCGCTCTGGCCGAGCTGAGCGGCCAGGGCAGGGTGCTGGTCAACGGCCGTGGGCTGTCCAGTGGCAACAGTTTCCTGGCCGCTACCGACAAGGCGCTGGACGACCCGGCTCGGCACGCTGCACTGCAGGACTACCTGGCCCGCCTGGCGGGTGCCCAGGTGTGGGCCTACCAACACCTGGACAGCTACTCGAAAACCCTGGCGGCGATCATTGGTTTCCCGGAGGGCGCCGCGCGGCTGCAGTTTGAACGCCGTCAGTTGCACTGGCAGGTCATCGACGCCAAGACCATCAGTGAACAACAGGAAACCGCCGACTTCTACCACGCCCACGGCCTTATGAATCAGCGCCTGGACGTCGGCCCGACCTTCGCCACTGGCTTTACCGTGCCCGCCACTGACTCACTGGCCCAACATTGACCTGGAGACACCCCATGCTGCACCGCAAACGCCTGCGCCACCTGGCCCTGGGCCTGCTGCTCGGTGGCCTGCTGCCGTCGCTTGCCAGCGCCGAGCAGACCCTGCGCATCGGTTACCAGAAATCCTCCACCCTGCTGACGTTGCTCAAGGCACGCGGCACGCTGGAGCAGCGCCTGCAAGCCGAAGGCATTCGCGTCAGCTGGCACGAGTTCCCCAGTGGTTTGCCGTTGCTGGAGGCACTGAACCTGGGCAATGTCGACCTGTCGGCGGACGTGGCCGATACAGTGCCGGTGTTCACCCAGGCAGCCGGCGCCAAGCTCACCTATTTTGCCCGTGAGGCACCGTCCCCTTCGGCCCAGGCCATCCTGGTTCCGGCCGACTCGCCGCTCAGGACACTGGCCGATCTCAAGGGCAAGCGCGTGGCGGTGACCAAGGCGGCGGGTAGCCACTACCTGTTGATCCAGGCCCTGGCCAAGGCCGGCTTGAGTTTCAAGGACATCACCCCGGCGTACCTGATCCCTGCCGATGGCCGCGCGGCCTTCGAGAATGGCAAGGTTGATGCCTGGGTCACCTGGGACCCTTACGTGGCCAGTGCCCAGCGTCAGCAGAATGCACGCATTCTGGCCGATGGCAGCGAGCTGGCGAGTTACCAGCGTTACTATCTGGCCGGCAGCGACTACGCCACGGCGCACCCTGAAGTGCTTCAGCAGGTGTATCAGGCGCTGCGCGAGATCGGTACCTGGACCAAGGCCAACCCTGCCGCGGCGGCCCGGGTGCTGGGACCGTTGTGGGGCAACCTGGACAGCGTCACGGTGCAGCAGGCCAATGGCCGGCGCAGCTATGACGTGCAGCCGGTGCAACTGGACAACCTGGGTGAGCAGCAGCGTATTGCCGATGCCTTCTACCGTGAAGGGCTGCTGCCCAAACCGGTGGATGCGCGGGCGGTGACTGTGTTCGAGCCCCAGGCTGTTGACTGAGGATGGCTTTATAGCCTGCAGGCTATTTGAAGAACTGGCTCGGCGTGGTGCCGAACTGGCGCTTGAACATGCTGGCGAAGGCACTGGGGCTGTCATACCCCAGTGCGCCCGCCACATCGATGATCCGCTCGCCCAGGGCAATCCGTTCCAGCGCCTGCATCAGTCGCGCCTGTTGGCGCCACTGGCCGAAGGTCATGCCGGTTTCCTTGCGGAATAACCGTTGGATGGTCTTTTCGTCCACCCCCAGATACAGGCCCCAGTCGGCTACGGTGGCATTATCGTCGGGCCGTTCATGCAACGCCGAGCAGATCACCCGCAAGCGTTTGTCGCTGGGCTGCGACAGCTTCAGCGGCAAGGTGGGCAGTACGCAGATCTCGTCGAGGATCAGCCGCATCACCCGGGCTTCTCGCGAGTCCTCGGCAAACGGCGCGGTAAAGCCCACCGAGGCCTTGATCAGCTCACTGAGCAGCGGCGAAATGCTGATGGCCTTGCTCTGCAGGGGCAGGCCCGCCGCCGCGTCGGTGCGCACGAACACGCTGCGCATTTTCACATCACCGACACAGCGGATGGCGTGCACCTGGCCGCAAGGCATCCATACACCGCGGCTGGGCGGCACAGTCCAGCATTCGTTGCCCGGACGACGATCATCAGGCCTTTGATGGCATAGATCAGTTGATGCTTGGCATGGTGATGGGGCTCGATGAACCAGTCGCTCGGGTAGTCCGTCGCGCGGCTACCCACTTCCCAGGTCCACCCATCGACCTCCACCAGCAATTCACGCTGCGGCTTTACCATCGTGTCCTCGTCTAGATGCAGCCTGGCAGCGCCACTTTAGCAGCAACGGCTGGGCCGGGCTTGTGAGCGGGTAGCCGGCAGCAGCGCGGTGGCCAGCCCCAGCAGCGGCAGGAAGGCGATGGCCTGGTACACCCACTCGATGCCATACCGGTCGGCCAGCTCGCCGAGGCCGGCGGCACCGATACCGCTGATGCCGAACATCAGCCCGAACATCACTCCCGAGACCATGCCGACCCGGCCTGGCACTGCCTCCTGGGCATACACCACCAGCGCTGCGAAAGCCGAGGACATCACCAGGCCGATGGCCACTGCCAGTACCGCTGTCCAGGCCAGGTTGGCATGGGGCAGGGCAAGTGCGAAGGGCGCCACGCCGAGGAACGAGACCCAGATCACTGCCTTGCGCCCGATACGGTCACCCACCGGGCCGCCGGCAAAGGTGCCCAGCGCCACGGCTGCGAGGAACACGAACAGGTACAGCTGGCTGTGTTGCACGCTCAGGCCGAAATGCTCGATGAGGTAGAAGGTGAAGAAGTTGGTGAACGAAGCGATGTAGACGAACTTGGCGAACATCAGCACGGCGATCACCACCACCGCGCGCCACATGGCGTTGCGCGACAACCCGGGCGCCTGCTGGCTGGCGAAGGTCTTGAGCCGGGCCTGGCCGTGACGCACGCTCCAGCCGGTCACCCGCAGCAGCACCATTACCGCCAGCGCGGCTGCGAGCATGAACCAGGCAATGGCTGGCTGGCCGTGCGGAATGACGACGGCGGCGGTGAGCAGCGGGCCGAGGGCCGAGCCGGTATTGCCGCCGACCTGAAAGGCGGATTGCGCGGTGCCGAAGCGCCCGCCGGAGGCCATCCTGGCCACCCTCGAGGCTTCGGGGTGGAAGGTCGCCGAGCCCACGCCGACCACGGCGGCCGCCACCAGCAGCATTTCATAGCTGCCGGCAAAGGCGAGCAGGGCGATGCCCACCAGTGTCACCAACATGCCGGCCGGCAGCAGGTAGGGTTGTGGGTGCTTGTCGGTGAACATGCCGACCCAAGGTTGCAGCAGCGAGGCGGTCACCTGGTAGATCAAGGCGATCCAGCCGATCTGGGCGAAGCTCAGCGTGAAATCGCTTTTCAGCATCGGGTAGATCGACGGCAGTACGGCCTGGATCAAGTCGTTGAGCAAGTGGGCGAATGCGGCGGCACCGACGATACGGACCGCGAAGCCCTGAGGCTGGTCGGCAGGCGTGGCGGTGGCCATGGAGGCGGTAGAGGTTGTCATGGGCAAGGTTCTTCTGTGGCAAGGGAGCAAGGCATTGCCGCCGCAGGTTAGCCAGTGCCTGGGTTGCCTGTCTCACGCCGAACAGGCAGCCACTGCCGCGTTTCGGGCATCTGTGCGGCATCCGTGCCCGTGAGGCCTTTTTACCGTTCGTGCCTTGCCATCCAGCGCAGCAACGCAGCGATCGGTACGCTGCGGTGAGCCTCGTGCCGGTAGGGCTCACCCTCGGCGGTATAGCGTTCGCGATAGCGGCTGAGGACCAGATTGCGGCCATCGGCAGACACCCGGGCCTCCAGTTCGTGCAGCAACAGCGGTTGCCGGGCGGCACCCTCCAGGCGCCGGAACAGCAGCATGGCGGCGTGGGCATCATTCATGGCCGGGTACCTGCGGGCACTTGGCTTGCCACGTACCAGGTTCGCCTGCCTTGCCTTGCGCCACCAGGTTACTGCGCTGTTGCGCGGTGTAATCGCGCATTGCCAGGTAGTAATCGGGCCAGGTGTGCAGCAAGTCGGTCACCGGTAGCGCGGCAGCGCGGCCGTCCACGACGTGCCCGGCAGTGGCCACGGTAGTGAGTGTATCGACTGTATCGCTGTGATCGCCGAACGGGTCCACCGCCATGCTCAAGACCGTGCCGGTGGCGTCACGCAGATTGTGCGAGCCCAGCAGCGGCAGCTCGACGATGGGGCCATTGCCGATGCCCCAAACGCCGAAGGTCTGGCCGAAGTCCGAGCGGTGTTGGCTCAGCCCCATCTTGCCGGACACATCGACCAACCCCGCCACACCGAGCGTGGTGTTGAAGATGAAGCGGGTAAGGCTGGTCATTGCCCGTTCGCCATTGCCTTGCAGCAGGTCGTTGGCGAACACCTTGGGCTCCCCGAAGTTACTGGCGAAGTTGTGCACGCCCTGCTGGGCAAAATCTGGCAGCGCAGAGTAGCCCCGGGCGACAGGGGTCAGCAGGTAGTCATCGACCGTGCGATTGAAGGCAAACACCACGCGGTTTGCGGGCTCCGCCGGGTCACTGACCTGATAGGCAACAGGGCCGCAGGCCATGCTGGCCGGGGCGCGCTGGCTGCAGCCTGCGGCCATGAGCAGCGACAATGCCAGCGCGCCAGAGCGCGCGGAGCGGGAGGTGGAGGATGAACGGGACATAGGTGCATTCCTGGCAAGAACTGGCGGCGATGCTGCCCGGTTTTTCTTGCCTGGGAATGTCTGGATTGTCTCTGCTCGGACACATTGTTACAGGGTTGAAATATATGACGGCCGCGTGGCGATGGCCGTAAAGTACCGCTTGGTTACTTTGTTTGCGGTGCTTTTTTGTGAGCCATTTGCTGATAGTCGACGATGATGTCGAGGTGCTCGACCTGTTACAGAAGTTTCTTCGCCAGCATGGCTACGAGGTAGATGTGGCCTGTGATGGCAATGCGCTCTGGCAGGCGCTTGAGCGGCGCGTGCCGGACCTGGTCATCCTCGATGTGATGTTGCCTGGTGACAGTGGCCTGGTGCTGTGCCAGCGGCTGCTGGCCGATTACAAGGTGGCGGTGATCATGCTGACCGCCATGGGTGAGCTGAGTGACCGGGTGGTGGGCCTGGAGCTGGGGGCGGACGACTACCTGACCAAACCGTTTGCCGCCCGTGAACTGCTGGCACGGGTGAGGGCAGTGCTGCGCAGGGCCGGCGAGGGGGCGGGAGGTGCAACCAGCCATGCCTCGGCCCTCGAATTTGCCGGCTGGCAACTGGATGTGGTGCGGCGCGAACTGCGCTCGCCGGAAAACGTCATGATTCCCTTGTCCAACGGTGAATTCGAGCTGTTGCTGGTGTTTGCCGAACATCCGCGCCGGGTGCTCAGCCGCCAGCAGTTGCTGGACCTGGCCCGTGGCGAAGCCTACGACGCCTATGACCGCAGCGTTGACGTGCAAGTGAGCCGGTTGCGCCGCAAGCTTGAAACCGACAGCGGCAATGAGCCGTTGATCCGCACCCTGCGCAACGTCGGCTACCTGTTCACACCCGTGGTCGCCAGGCGATGAGCCTGTTCGCCCGGCTGCGCCAGGCTGTGCCGCAGCCAAGAATCACCATTGCCCGCTGGATTGCCCTGACCACCTTGACGGCGATGTTGTTCCTGCTGCTACTCAAGATGCTGTTCAGCCTGCTGCTGAGCGTGTGGGCGCAACCGCCACTGCTGGAGAGTGGCGTGATCGAGAAAGTAGCAGCGGTGACTCGCATCCTCGATGCCGCGCCCGCAGCGCAGCGCAGCAATATTGCCGGCGCGGCGGGCGACGGTTCTTACTCCGTGCGCTGGCTGCAACGCCATGACGAAGCGGGCGTCCCGGTGTTGGTCGATGCCGAGTTCCGCGAGGGCACGCCTATTCTGCGCGCCTTGCTCAAGCGGCCGGATGCCAGGGTTGAGGCATTCGAGCCTTCCGACATGCCGGAATACGCCCCTGAGCGTGGCTATGCCCTGATGGTCGAGTTGAGCGACAAGTCCTGGGTGCTGTTTCGCGCTACTAGCCGAAGTTGGGGCCTGGATGAACTGCCGCGCAACCTGATCATCCTCGGCTTGATGCTGGCGTCCAGTTTTGCCGTCGCGTTCTTGGCAACGCGCTTTCTGGCCAAACCCCTGGAGCGCTTTACCGAAGGGGCGCGCAGGTTTGGCAAGGACTTCAACGCCCCACCCATCCCGGTGGTCGGCCCGCACGACCTGCGCCAGGCCATTCTGGCGTTCAATGCCACCCAGGCGCAGCTCAGGCATTACCTCAACGACCGTACCCAGATGCTGGCGGCCATCTCTCACGACCTGCGTGCACCGCTGACGCGCATGCGTTTGCGTGCCGAGTTCATCGAGGATGCCCAACTGCAGGCCAAGTTGTTCAAGGACGTCGATGAAATGCAGGCAATGGTCGACGCCGCATTGGCGTTCTTCCGTGATGATGCTCGGCTGGAGCCCACCACGGCATTCGACCTAGGCGAACTGCTGTTGACCGTGGTGGATGATTTCAAGGATGCGGGCGTAGAAGTTGGCCTCAGCGGGCCACGCCGCTGCGTGTACACCGGCAGGCCGGTGGGTATCAAACGGGTGCTGGTCAACCTGATCGACAATGCCGCGAAGTACGGGTGCGAGCCAACGGTGATGTTGATGGTAACCGCCAGGCAGATAGAAATAACCGTGCAGGATCGCGGACCGGGCATCGCGCCTGAACTGCATGAGCAGGTATTCGCGCCGTTTTACCGGATCGAAGGCTCACGCAACCGCGACACTGGCGGTGTGGGGCTGGGCCTGCCCGCCGCACGGGCCATCGTGCTGGAGCAAGGCGGCAGCCTGACATTGAGCAACCGCCCCGATGGCGGTCTGCAAGCCAAGGTCACACTGCCGCTGGGGTGATCAGAGGCCCAGTTCGCTCAGCCCGGGTGGTCATCCGGCGCCGCCCCAAAGGCCAGTGGAACTTGCGCTCGGCTTCGCTGATGGGGTGCTCGTTGATGCTCGAATGGCGGTTGCACATCAGGCCGTCGTCGGCAAACTCCCAGTTTTCGTTGCCATACGCGCGGAACCACTGGCCGCTATCGTCGTGGTACTCGTAGGCATAGCGCACGGCAATGCGGTTGCCGGTGAATGCCCACAGTTCCTTGATCAGGCGGTATTCCAGTTCATGGTTCCACTTGCGGGTCAGAAACGCCTCGACCTCGGCACGGCCACGGGGGAACTCGACGCGATTACGCCAGACCGTGTCGGGGGTGTAGGCGAGCGCGACCTTGGCTGGGTCGCGGCCATTCCAGCCATCTTCGGCAAGGCGAACCTTTTCGATGGCACTTTCCTGGGTGAAGGGGGGAACGGGGGGCGGGGCATCAGGGTAACTCCCAAGGGTTGAAGGGGCACGTAGGAGCGTAGTGGTTCAACGCCGTGGCGAGAATGCCTGGGCTGGGGACTTCATAATTTCGCCAGGTGCAACGGTGATTTAGGTGCACAGCTCTTTCCCGAAGCCATTGCATTGGCGTGATGGTTTGGGCTTGGCTAGGGTCTTTGGATTGACCCATGAGGCGTTGAACATGAACAGGACGTCATTTGCAGCGGTAGGGCTGCTGATCATGAGTCTGGCTGCAAACGCCGAGGATGGCGAGCGTGAAGGAGATTACTGGTACGTGCAGACCAGCGCCTACACCAAGCACTGGAGCCATGACCCGGATCACAACAACCACCAGGAGCTGGTCGGCATCGAACGAGTCTATACGGATGGTTTGCTGTGGGGCGCGGCAACGTTCAAGAACTCGTTCTACCAGCGTTCGTACTATGCCTACCTGGGCAAGGTCTGGGAAAACGACCGTTATCCCGTGTACGTGAAGTTGAGCGGGGGGCTGATAGAAGGCTACAAGGGTGAGTACGACGACAAGATCCCGTTGAACCATTTTGGTATTGCGCCGGTGATCATTCCGTCGTTTGGCGTGCACTGGGGGCCGCTGGGGGCGGAATTCGTGGTGCTGGGGGCAGCGGCGGGGATGGTCAATGTGGGGGTGCGCTTTTGACTGGCCAGCCACTGCCAGCAACTGGTCAGCGCAAAACCCACAGGGCGAGCACCCGCGTGGTGCTCCCCCCCGTGCTGTCGTCAGTCCCAGATCGGCGCCAGTCCGTCAGGGCTGACTTCGCGTCCATTACGCTCGAGGGTGGCGATTCGTGCCATGTCGTCGGCGTCCAGCTTCAGGTCGCGGGCTAGCAGGTTGCTGGCCAGGTTCTCACGCTTGGTCGACGATGGGATCACGGCGTAGCCCAGTTGCAGTGCCCAGGCGAGGGCTACTTGGGCGACGGTGGCTTTGTGCTTGGCGGCGATCTCGGCCAGGGCCGGGTCTTTCAGCACTTTGCCGTAGGCCAGGGTCATGTAAGAGGTCACGGTGATGCCCTGTTCCTTCAGGAACGCGGTCAGCTTTCTGTTCTGCAGGTATGGGCTGAGTTCGATCTGGTTGGTGGCGATTTCGCCTTTGCCGACTACTTCAATCGCCTGGCGGGTGAGTTCGATGTTGAAGTTGGAGACACCGATCTGGCGGGTCAGGCCTAGTTTCTTGGCGTCGGCCAAGGCCGTCATGTATTCGGTAAGTTCAACGCCGTTGCCCGGCGCTGGCCAGTGGATCAGCAGCAGGTCGACGTAGTCGGTGCGCAGTTTTTCCAGGCTTTCGCGCAGGCTGGGTATCAGCTTGTCGGCGGCATAATTGTCGACCCAGATCTTGGTGGTGATGAACAGCTCGCTGCGCGGTACACCGCTTTCGGCGATAGCCTGGCCAACATCGGCTTCGTTCTTGTAGATCTGTGCGGTGTCGATGACGTGGTAGCCCAGCGCCAGTGCCGATTTGACCGAATCGATGACGGCTTGGCCGGTCAGGCGGAAGGTACCGAGGCCGAATGAAGGAACGCTCATGGGGTTACTCCTGGAAAGTTGGGGAAGTTCGTGTGATGGCCAGTGTGCAGGTTTGGCAGGCAGTGAATAAGCGGCCGCTGCGTCAAAGTCATTTGATCGGGAGGCACGAATCGCCCGTCAAGCTGTGTCTCCATTACATAAGTATGGCCTGAACAGGTCGATAACTTGGTCAGCTACCGCTTTTATCAAGCGGACACACTGCCGATGGCTACTTCTGTAATACCTGCTGACTCCATCGATGCGCTGATTGCCAGCCGACTGCCAGGTTGGCTCAAAGGTGCTTCAGCCGAACACCTGGCTTTATTGCGTGTGGCGTTGCTGCGTCAACAAAAAGCCCAGGACGCCCTCAACGCCCGGCTGCAAGCCATCAGCCCCCTGGAAACCTTTGCCGAGTCGTTGCTTGCAAGCGCGCTCGCGGAGCACTCGATCACGCAGCTAGACCTGCGCTTGGCCCAGGTCACCCTGGTGACCCGGCGACTGAACCCGCCGATCGCGCCCTCCTTGCCACTGTATTGGTCGCAAATTGTCAGCACCCAGGTGCTTCTTTCAGCGGCGCTGCATAACTTTCACGAAAATGAAACGCAGCCTGGCTGGTTCGCTACAGGGTCACAGTTGGTCGATGCGAGTGGGCAGGTGCTACCGCTGAGCGTGAAGGCATTCGTCGAGCTCTGCCGACGGCTCGATATCGGGCGGCAGTATCAAAACCACTTGAAATTGCACCTTGAAGGCGAGGTGATCACCGAAGTCATGGAGGAGGCGTCAAGCGCCAACCTGGACGCTGCGGCCATCCTCGCCAGGACCAAGGGTGAGATCGACGAGCAGACGTATCAACGTATTGCTCGCATTGTGAACGCAGCACCTTTGTCGCCCGCCGACAATACTGTGTTGAAGTGCCATACCTTGAGGCTGCTGGGCAAGCAGGTCGTTGGTGCACTTGTGATCGAAGTGCGTCAGCACGCTGAACTACTAGGAGTTATCGCGTGGTTTCCCGAGGACCCCTATGCCCCGGTGAGCGGGTATGCAACCTGGGAGCTGCTGTACACGGCGCTTGGCGTACGTTTGCGCAGCGAAGCGTATCGCAAGTACTTCCAGCGTTTTATCGCAGAGCGTGATCGGGTCGCCTTCCATACGGCCCTGAACTTGCAGCTCACGCAAGACGATACAGGTTCACCGCTTGAGCTGGATGGCCGCTGCTTTGTGGTCGAGGGGGGCGTGTTCGTCGCACTGCGCAAAGCCCGTCTCCACAAAATACTGGATGACGCTCGGGTTTTGGCGGTGTCGACAGAGGATGAGGATATCGCCGACCGCCACGCACGCTTACAAGGTTATCTGAACTTGGGGCTTAGCATTGCAGGCCTGGCCGCGCTGTTCGTGCCGGTGTTGGGTCAGGCCTTGCTTGGGCTGACGGCAGTGCAATTGGCGGACGAGGTGTACGAAGGCTACCAGGATTGGCAACTGGGCGACCGCAACGCCGCATTGGGGCACCTGTTCAACGTGGCCGAGACGGTGGCGCTGGGGGCGGTGACGGCCGCCGGCACGGCGGCACTCGGCAAGCTGGCCCAGCGAGTGGCACGCGTAGATGCCATGGTGCCGGTGAGTTTGGAGGATGGCCAGTTACGCTTGTGCGATCCAGCGCTGTCGGCGTATCAGCATGATGGCGTCAATTTGATCGTTGGGCAGGCGGCCACTGAAAATGGCCGAACGCTGAGGCGCCTGCACGATGCTACCTATGAGGTAAGCGAACACAGCGATGGCACATTGCGTATTCATCACCCCACGCGGCCGGGGGCCTATGTACCAGCTCTTGAACACAATGGTGCCGGAGGATGGGTGCATGAGTTTGAGCAGCCGCAGTGCTGGCAGGACGCCGCTTACATGGTGCGCCGCCTTGCCAGCCGCACGGCCCAAGTGTCCGACGAGGCGGCGTCTGTTGCGCTACAGTTCACCGGTTTCGATGCAGATTGCCTGCGCCGTTTGTTACTGGAAAATGCGCCACCCCCGGCACGCTTGCTCGACGCCCTTGAGCGTCAGCAATTGCACCATGATTACCCGGCATTACGGGGTGGTGCTTTCGAGGAATTGTTCAATGAGCGGCAGGTCAATCCGCAGGCAGCGGACCACCTATTGATGCGGAACTTCCCGAGCCTTTCCCACCGCTGCGCATGGGAAATCGTTGAAGGGGCAAATAGCGACGAACTGGAAAGCCTGACCAGCGCAGGGCGGGTACCGTTGGCTTTGGCGGAGCGGGCGCGCTGGGCGGTGCGCGACAGCCGGATAGACCGTGCCTGCGCAGGTTTGCGCCAGGCCTCTGCCGCAAATGACGACAGCGCAAGGCTCGCGCGGGGGCTGATCGATGCCATCGCACCCTGGCCGGCTGGGGTCGAGGTTGAACTGCCTACCGCTGACCAGGGTGGGTTATTGCAAGCGTTAATGCGGCAGCTGGACAGCCGCCAGCTACAACTGCTCGGCGGTAGCCAAATGACGGAAAGCGCGCTGGGCGAGCGGCTTGGGCGTGAAGCGCTTGCTGACCGTGAAGCGGCGGCCCGTTTGATTGGGCTGGCCCAGGTGGGGCAGGGTATACGCCCTCCTGTGCGTTTATACGATGGGCGTTTGGGCTATCCGCTCAGCGGCCACCTGTCGGGGACGCGCCAGGCACTAAAGCGCACGTTGAATCACGTGTACCCGCTAATGAGCAACGAACAATTGGAGGCGTATCTGCAAGACCTGGCTCAACGGGGGATTGACCCGTGGAACCATGTCAGCCAGCTGTTACGGGCCAAGTTTAGTCTCAAGCAGGCATTGCAAAGCTGGCGGAATGAAACGGGGCTGAACATTATTCGCCGGTTGCGTCGCATCAAGGTTGCCAGGCGCATTATGGCGAGTTGGCAGCGCATGAACCCTGGGGAGTTGACGGGTGATTATCACCTGACGATCGCGGGTGACAGAGTGGGTGACTTGCCGTCCTTGCCCGAGAACGTGGCTTTTGACCATATCACGCACCTGACCCTACGTGATATGCGGATGGCGGCCCTTGACGCGGGTTTCCTTGCTCGCTTTAGCAAGGTGCGTAACCTGGATTTGCGTGGCAACCAGCTTACACGCCTTCCTGCAGGTATCGAGCAACTGGCCGAATTGAGGAACCTACGCCTTGGTGGCAATCGGATCGTTCTTTCCAGCGACGATAATCTTCGCTTGAGCCAACTTGTGGGGCTGCGCCGTCTGGAGCTCAACGGCAACCCTGTGGGCCTGCTGCCACCCTTGACATCATTCCCCTTGCTGCGCCGTTTGTCCTTGCGCAACACAGGGCTGGGCAACTTGCCAGCTGAATTGGCCAGGCACGGAAATCTGGAGTTGCTGGACATGCGTGGCAACCAGATCCAGACGTTGCCTGAAGCGCTGTCCATGTTGCCGCTACGTTTGCTAGGGGGGCTGGAGCTGCACGACAATCCACTCTCGGATGAAACCCTCCAACGCTTGCAATTGGCCAGGGCCGCAGCGGGGGCATCTGAGCGTACGCAAGCGACTCACCTATCGATTGACGCCAGCGACGCAACCCCATGGTTGTCAGGGTTTACTGCGGCACAACGCGAAGTTCGATTGGCGCGTTGGAACCTGTTGCGCCAAGAGGACGGGGCGAGTGATCTGTTCCAATTTATCGCTGATTTGCAGGATTTGCGTGAATACCACGCACGCCCCCGTGACCTTCAAGCGCGCGTGTGGCATATCCTCGAAGCGTGCGAGCAGCACGCCGAAGTGCGTGCCAGCCTTTTCGAGCAAGCTAGCCGGCCGCGCAGTTGCAGTGACGAGTTGCTGCTGACGCTGAGCGAGCTGGAGGTTGGCGCGATGGCCTCCAGGGCTGCATCGGCCAGTAGTGGTTTGCAAAGGGAGCGGGCGCTGGTGATGCTGGGGCGTTCGTTGTCTCGTCTGGACAAGGTAAACGCGATAGCGGCACGGCATATCGCCCACTATTACTCGGACGATCCCGTCGAAGTTTACCTGGCCTATCGTGTCAAACTGGCTGAAAGCCTCGACCTCCCGGCGCAGCCTGAACATATGGCGTACGAGAGTGTAAGCGGGGTTAGCCATAAAGACCTGGAGTCGGCCCGCAGCGAGGTACTGCGGGAGGAGACGCCACAATCCTTGGCTCAAGCGCTTGCCGATCGATCCTTTTGGCAAGATTACTTAAGCAGTCACCAATCGGCGCGTTTCAGCCGCATGAACGAGCCGTTCCAGCAGCGCCTGGATACATTGCTCGAGCAATCGGAAGCGCTAAGCGATCATGACTACCTCATGCAAATCGAGCAGATCAGTGCAGAGCGTGAGGCCGCGCAACGCCAGCTTTTTCTTGAGTTGAGCCGCGAGGCCATTGAGCGCCAGGGCCTATGAACGAAACAGCCCGCTGAAAGGCGGGCTGTTCGCTGGGGCTGGACGATCAGCGGCGGCGGAACAGCGGCAGCGGCTCGTCAGTGGCGGCCTGGTAGGTCACCGAGAAGTCTTTCAGGCTTTGCAGCGCGTCTTCCGGGTCCTTGTCGGCACGGATGGCGAACGCATCGAAGCCGCAACGGGCCATGAAGAACAGCTGGTCACGCAGCACATCGCCGATGGCGCGCAGCTCGCCCTTGAACTTGTAGCGGTCGCGCAGCAGGCGCGCATTGGAGTAGCTGCGCCCGTCGGTGAATGCCGGGAAGTTCAGGGCGATGACCTGGAAGTGCTGCACGTCTTCGCCGATCTCTTCCGCTTCCTGGTCGCTGTCCAGCCACACACCCAGCCCGCCATCGCGGGCCTTGAGCACGTGGGCATGGTCGCGCCACATCTGCAGCGGGACGATGTAGTCGTCGCAGTTGGTCAGCTCGTCAAAGGACGTTTCCTTGGGCAGCAGGTGCCAGGTTTCGTCGACGATCTGGTTGTTCTTAATGATTCGCTGCATAGACGCGTTCCTTGAAGGGGTCGATGCCAATACGCTGGTAGGTGTCGATGAAACGCTCTTCCTCGGTACGTTGTTCGACGTACACGGCGATCAGCTTCTCGATCACATCGGCCATGGCATCCTGGGCGAAGGACGGGCCGAGGATCTTGCCCAGGCTCGCGCCACGCGCGGCATTGCCGCCCAGCGACACCTGGTAGAACTCCTCACCCTTCTTGTCCACACCGAGGATGCCGATGTGGCCCACGTGGTGGTGGCCGCAGGCGTTCATGCAGCCGGAGATGTTCAGGTCGATTTCGCCGATGTCGAACAAGTAGTCCAGGTCGTCGAAGCGGCGCTGGATGGATTCGGCGATCGGGATCGACTTGGCGTTGGCCAGCGAGCAGTAGTCACCGCCTGGGCAGCAGATGATGTCGGTCAGCAGGCCGATGTTCGGGGTAGCGAAGCCGCCCTCGCGCAGCTCCAGCCACAGCGCGTGCAACTGGCGCTGCTCGACGTCGGCGAGGATGATGTTCTGCTCGTGCGAGGTACGCAGGAAGCCGAAGCTGTAGCGCTCGGCCAGGTCGGCCACGGCGTCCAGCTGCTTGTCGGTCAGGTCGCCAGGGGCAACGCCGGTGGGCTTGAGCGACAGGGTCACGGCCACATAGCCAGGGCGCTTGTGGGCGCGGGTGTTGCGCGAGCGCCAGCGGGCGAAACCTGGGTACTCGGCGTCCTGGGCGGCGTAGTCGACATTGTCGAGGGCCAGGTACTGCGGGTCGACGAAATGGCGCGACACACGCTGCACTTCATCTTCGGTCAAGGTGGTGCTGCCGCCACGCAGGTGGACCATTTCGGCCTCGACCTTTTCGGCGAACACTTCCGGCGTAAGGGCCTTGACCAGGATCTTGATCCGCGCCTTGTACTTGTTGTCACGGCGCCCGTAACGGTTGTACACGCGCAGGATGGCGTCCAGGTAGCTGATCAGGTCCTGCCACGGCAGGAACTCGTTGATGAACGAGCCCACCACTGGGGTACGGCCCAGGCCACCGCCGACCAGCACACGGAAGCCCAGCTCGCCGGCAGCGTTGCGCACAGGCTCCAGGCCGATGTCGTGCACTTCGATGGCGGCGCGGTCTTCCTGCGAGCCGTTGATGGCGATCTTGAACTTGCGCGGCAGGTAGGCGAATTCCGGGTGGAAGGTGGTCCACTGGCGGACGATTTCGCACCATGGGCGCGGGTCGATGATTTCGTCTGCGGCCACACCGGCGAACTGGTCGGTGGTGGTGTTACGCAGGCAGTTGCCGCTGGTCTGGATCGCGTGCATCTGCACGGTGGCCAGCTCGGCGAGGATGTCCGGGATGTCTTCCAGCGCCGGCCAGTTGTACTGCACGTTCTGGCGGGTGGAAATGTGGGCATAGCCCTTGTCGTAGTCGCGAGCGATCTTGGCCAGGGTGCGGACCTGGGTGGCGTTCAGCTGGCCGTACGGCACGGCGACACGCAGCATCGGCGCGAAACGTTGGATATAAAGGCCGTTCTGCAGGCGCAGAGGGCGGAATTCTTCTTCGCTCAGCTCACCGGCCAGGTAGCGGCGGGTCTGATCACGGAACTGCTTGACGCGGTCCTCGATGATCCGCTGATCGTACTCGTCGTATACGTACATAAAAGTCCTGTCTCAGGCATGCAGCTATTCGCGCGCACGGCCGCGCACTCCGGTACGGAGCCGGGGAACGATATCAGGTTGCAGTTATGCGCTAAAGTGATGTTTTTGCATATGAAAAGAACCAAATGGACTATGTGAGACTGACTGCCATTTGTGCGCTGAGCGTAGCCAGGCGTTTATAATCCGGCGTTTGCTTCGCAGAGATGTGACCCCATGCTCAAGGCCCTGTGCCAAAGCTTGTGTCTTGCCCTGCCACTGACGGCAAGTGCGCAGCCGGCTTCGGTGGTGTTCCTCAACCCTGGGCTGTCCACCGAGACGTTCTGGACCAGCTATACCCGCTTCATGCAGGCCGCCGCGGATGAGCTGGGCATGACCCTGCGGGTGGAGTACAGCGAGCGCCGCGCCGACCTGGCGCTGAGCCAGGCCCGGGCAATTCTGGGTGGGGCGCAGCGGCCGGACTACCTGGTGCTGGTCAACGAGCAGTACGTGGCACCGGAAATCCTGCGCCTGTCACGTGGCACGGGTGTGAAGCTGCTGCTGGTCAACAATGGCCTGACCGCCAGCCAGGTCCGCAGCATCGAGGCCCAGCCCGACAAGTACGCCGAGCCTCTGGGGACCTTGATGAGTAACGACGAGCAGGCGGGCTTCCAAATGCTGCACCAGATGGTCGCACAGTTGCCTCGCGACAGCTTTCCGGTGGACCTGGTGGCCTTTGCCGGGTCAAGACCACCCCGGCCTCGCAGTTGCGTGAGGAGGGCATGCGCCGTGCGCTGGCCGACTTCCCCCAGGTGCGCCTGCGTCAGGTGGTGTACGGCGGTTGGAACCGCCAGCGCGCCTATGAACAGGCCCAGCAGTTGCTGGAGCGCTACCCGGCCACCCGGCTGGTGTGGTCGGCCAATGACGAGATGGCCTTTGGTGCCATGCAGGCGTTCGAGGAAGCTGGGCACACACCGGGGCGCGACGTGCTGTTCGGCGCCGTCAACAGTTCGCCCGAGGCCTTGCGGGCGCGTATCGATGGGCGCCTGAGCGTGCTGATGGGTGGGCATTTCACCCTGGGCGGTTGGGCGATGGTTATGCTGCACGATGACGCTCAAGGGCTGGCGTTGAACCGCGACGGGCTGCGCGAGCACAGTGCCCCGGTATTGCAGGCGATCGATCAGGCCAAAGCCAAGCGCTGGCTGAAACTGCTGGAACGGGACGATTACGGCGTCGATTTCCAGCGGTACAGCGCTGAAGGGCGGCCGCCGGGCTACCGCTACCCATTTCTTACGTCACCGGTCGAATATTGAAAGACCCTGCTTGAGTGAAGGGCATTGCTCGTCTTAACTGCTGGTGGTGAAGTGCATTCCCATAACCACTACAAGAGGCAATGCAATGGGAAACTCAACCAAGGTCCGCAAAGCTGACAGCAGCGTCGATGCCTGGGCGATCCTCTGCCTGATCGTTTTGGTGGTGGTCACTGCCGTGTATTGGGTCAGCCACCAGTAGACTTGTCTTCTAGACCGTGATGCAGCAAGCGCGCCTGCGGGGACGGAATCCCCGCAGGCGTTTTCACTTCTAACGGGCGGTAAGGTGCAGGGCCAGTTGCACCAGGCCGATCAATACCGCGATGAACACCAGGGTGAACAACGTCCCCAGCGCAATGAAATGGCTGGCCTTGCCGTGGGTGAAGTCGCGGGCGCGGTTCTTGCCGCTTTGCACGCCAAAGGCAGCGGCGAGGATGCTGTGCAGCATCTGCCAGAAGGTCGGGGGTTTGCCCTGGCTGGAATCGTCCATGTTGGCTCCTGGGAAATCAGAGGCAATCAGGGACAGTGTAGGCAATGAAAAAGGAACTGCCTGGACTGGCCTCTTCGCGGGCAAGCCCGCTCCTACAAGTACTGCACACGTTTCAAAAACGGTGCGGCCCCTGTGGGAGCGGGCTTGCCCGCGAAGAGGCCAGCGCGGCCTTAGCTGTCGTACCCGAGGTTTGGCGCCAACCAGCGCTCGCTGACGCTCACATCCTGGCCTTTGCGCGCGCTGTAGCGCTCGATCTGGTCCTTGTCGACCTTGCCCACGGCAAAGTACTGCGCCTGTGGGTGGGCGAAGTACCAGCCGCTGACCGCCGCCGCGGGGAACATCGCGAAGTGTTCGGTGAGGAACACGCCGCTTGGCCCGGTTTCACCAATGGCAGTGCCATCGAGCAAACGGAACAAGGTCTCCTTCTCGGTGTGGTCCGGGCAGGCCGGGTAGCCCGGGGCAGGCCGGATACCGCTGTACTGTTCCTTGATCAGCGCCTCGTTGTCCAGGTGCTCGTCGCGGGCATAACCCCAGTGCTCTTTACGTACCTGCTCGTGCAGCCACTCGGCACAGGCTTCGGCCAGGCGGTCGGCCAGGGCCTTGACCATGATCGAGCTGTAGTCGTCGCCCTTGTCCTGGTAGGCCTTGGCCACTTCCTCGGCACCGATGCCGGCGGTGGTGATGAAGCCACCCACATAGTCGGTGACGCCGCTGGCTTTTGGCGCGACGAAGTCGGCCAGCGACCAGTTGGGCTTGCCGTCCGGCTTGATGGTCTGCTGGCGCAGGTGGTGCAGGGTGGCCAGCGTCTGGCCGTCCTCGCCGTACACTTCGATGTCGTCATCGGCCACCTGGTTGGCCGGCCAGAAGCCGAACACCGCGCGGGCGCTGATCAGCTTCTCGTCGATCAGCTTGTCGAGCATCTCGCGGGCATCCTGGTAAAGCGCGGTGGCCGCCTCGCCGACCACTTCGTCGGTGAGGATACGCGGGAACTTGCCGGCCAGGTCCCAGGAAATGAAGAACGGGGTCCAGTCGATGTATTCAGCCAGGGTGCGCAAGTCGATGTTTTCCAGCACCTTGACGCCGGTGAAGGTGGGCTCTACCGGCTGGTAGCCGGCCCAGTCGTACTGCGGTTTGGCGGCGATGGCCTGGGTGTAGCTGAGGCGTTCGGTGCGGGCGCTGCGGTTGGCGGTGCGCTCGCGCACGTCCACGTATTCCAGGCGGGTTTTTTCGACGAAGCCCGGCTTGAGCTCTTTGGACAGCAGTTGGGTCGCCACGCCGACCGCGCGCGAGGCGTCGGTGACGTAGATGACCGCGTCGTTGCTGTACTTGGGCTCGATCTTCACCGCAGTGTGCGCCTTGGAGGTGGTGGCGCCGCCAATCATCAGCGGTAGCTCGAAGCCCTGGCGCTGCATTTCGCGGGCGACATGGACCATTTCGTCCAGCGACGGGGTGATCAGGCCAGACAAACCGATGATGTCGCACTTCTCGTCGCGAGCGGTTTGCAGAATCTTCTCGGCCGGCACCATCACGCCAAGGTCGACGATGTCGTAGCCGTTGCAGCCCAGCACCACGCCGACGATGTTCTTGCCGATGTCGTGCACGTCGCCTTTGACCGTGGCCATCAGAATCTTGCCCTTGGCTTCGGGCTTGTCGCCTTTTTCGGCCTCGATGAACGGGATCAGGTGCGCCACCGCCTGCTTCATCACGCGAGCTGACTTGACCACTTGGGGCAGGAACATCTTGCCTGCGCCGAACAGGTCGCCGACCACGTTCATGCCGCTCATCAGCGGGCCTTCGATGACCTCGATCGGGCGTGCGCATTGCTGGCGGCACTCCTCGGTGTCCTCGACGATGTGCGCGGTGATGCCCTTGACCAAGGCATGCTCCAGGCGTTTGTCGACCGGCAGCGAACGCCAGGCTTCGTTCTCGACTTCCTTGGTGGCGCCGCCGCCTTTGTAGTCGTCGGCGATGGCCAGCAGTGCATCGGTGCCTTCCGGCGTGCGGTTAAGCACCACGTCCTCGACTTTTTCGCGCAGCTCGGCCGGGATCTCGTCGTAGATCTCCAATTGGCCGGCGTTGACGATACCCATGGTCAGGCCGTTGCGGATGGCGTGGAACAAGAACACCGAGTGAATCGCCTCGCGCACCGGGTTGTTGCCGCGGAACGAGAACGACACGTTGGACACCCCGCCCGAGCTCAGCGCATGAGGCAGGTGGTCACGGATGTAGGCACAGGCCTCGATGAAGTCGACGGCATAGTTGTTGTGCTCTTCGATACCGGTGGCGACGGCGAAGATGTTCGGGTCGAAGATGATGTCTTCCGGCGGGAAGCCCACTTCGTTGACCAGGATGTCGTAGCTGCGCTTGCAGATTTCCTTCTTGCGCGCAGCGGTGTCGGCCTGGCCGACCTCGTCGAATGCCATCACCACCACGGCAGCGCCGTAGCGCTTGCACAAGCGGGCGTGATGCTTGAACTGCTCGACACCTTCCTTCATGGAAATGGAGTTGACGATGCCCTTGCCCTGGATGCACTTGAGGCCCGCTTCGATCACGTCCCACTTGGAGGAGTCGATCATGATCGGTACGCGCGAGATATCCGGCTCGCCAGCGATCATGTTGAGGAAGCGGACCATGGCGGCCTGGGAATCGAGCATCCCTTCGTCCATGTTGATGTCGATCACCTGGGCGCCGGCTTCGACCTGCTGCAGGGCGACTTCCAGGGCTTCGGTGTAGTTCTCTTCTCGGATCAGCCGGGCGAACTTGGCGGAGCCAGTGATGTTGGTGCGCTCGCCCACGTTGACGAACAACGACTGGCGGTCGATGGTGAACGGTTCCAGGCCCGACAGGCGGCAGGCCTTGGCGATTTCCGGGATCTCGCGCGGCTTGTACTTGGCCACGGCTTCGGCGATGGCCTGGATGTGCCCGGGGTGGTGCCGCAGCAACCGCCGATGATGTTGAGGAAGCCGCTGGCGGCGAATTCTTCGACGACTTCGGCCATCTCGGCCGGGGTTTCGTCGTATTCACCAAAGGCGTTGGGCAGGCCGGCGTTGGGGTGGGCGGATACATGGGTATCGGCTTTGGTCGACAGTTCTTCCAGGTACGGGCGCAGGTCCTTGGCGCCGAGGGCGCAGTTCAGGCCCACGGAAATCGGCTTGGCGTGGCGCACCGAGTTCCAGAACGCTTCGGTGGTCTGGCCCGAAAGGGTACGGCCGGAGGCGTCGGTGATGGTGCCGGAGATCATGATCGGCAGTTCGACGTTGTCGTCTTCGAACACTTGCTGCACGGCGAAGATCGCCGCCTTGGCGTTGAGGGTGTCGAAGATGGTTTCGATCAGGATCAGGTCGGCGCCGCCCTCGATCAGGCCACGGGTGGCCTCGATGTAGTTTTCTACCAGTTCGTCGAAGGTGACGTTGCGGTAGCCGGGGTCGTTGACGTCCGGGGAAATCGAGCAGGTGCGGCTGGTGGGGCCAAGCACGCCGGCGACGAAGCGCGGCTTGTTTGGCGTCTCCAGGGTCTTGGCATCGGCCACCTGGCGCGCGATGCGCGCACCTTCTACGTTCAGCTCGTAAACCAGCGACTCCATGCCGTAGTCGGCCTGGGAAATCTGCGTGGCGTTGAAGGTGTTGGTTTCGAGAATATCGGCGCCGGCATCCAGGTAGGCTTTCTCGATGGCGGCGATCACGTCCGGGCGGCTGAGCAGCAGCAGGTCGTTGTTACCTTTGACATCGCTTGGCCAATCGGCGAAACGCGTGCCACGATAGTCGTGTTCCTCGAGACGGTAGCTTTGGATCATAGTACCCATGCCGCCGTCGAGGATCAGGATGCGCTCTTTGAGGGCGTTCTGGAGTGCTTGGAGACGAGCGCTGCGGTCGGACATAGGAACTACCTGGTCGGGCAAATATCAGAAGGTGCGGAATCATAACAAACCTGCGCGGTTTTTAGGCGCATCGCCCATTTGCATGAAAAGTGCTCATGTTGGGCGGGTGTCGGTAACGCAGAGCACCCAAGGACGACCAGGCAACAAATCGTGATGGCTTTCAAGAACCAGGACTTTCCGCACATGGTGCATCGTATCCTTGCCGGCGCCTTCGCCCTGCTCATCAGCGGCGCGGTGTTCGGGCAAGCCCCCCAGTCGAGCCCGGCTATTTCCTACACCCGGGACATTCAACCGATCTTCACCGAGAAGTGCGTGGCCTGCCACGCCTGCAACGACGCCGCTTGCCAGCTGAAGCTGGAAAGCCCCGAAGGCGCGGTGCGCGGGGCCAGCAAGGTGCCGGTGTACCAAGGCGAGCGCAGCAAGGCGGTGCCCCCCACCCGGCTGTTCTATGACGCCCACAGCGAAGAGCAATGGCGCAAGAAGGGCTTCTACTCGGTGCTCGACAACCAGGGCAGCCAGGCCGCGTTGATGGCGCGCATGCTGGAGCTGGGCCACAAGACCCCGCTCACGCCCAACGCCAAGCTGCCCGAGGAGATCGTCCTGGGCCTGAGCCGCAACAACATGTGCCCGTTGCCCCATGAGTTCGACGCCTATGCCGGCGCCCACCCCAATGAGGGCATGCCGCTGGCGGTGACCGGGCTGACCGACAAGGAATACGACACCATGCGCCGATGGCTGGCGGCCGGTGCGCCGGTGGAGTACCAGCCGATCCAGCCGAGCGCTGCCGAAGCCAGGCAGATCAGCGATTGGGAAGAACTGCTCAACCGCCCCGGTTCCACCGAGGCGCTGGTTGGCCGCTGGCTATACGAGCACCTGTTCCTGGCGCACATCTATTTCGTTGGCGGCGAGCAGGGCCACTTCTTCCAGTGGGTGCGCTCGCGCACGCCAAGTGGCAAGCCCGTCGACATCATTGCGACCCGTCGCCCCAACGACCCGCCGGGCACCGACTTCTACTACCGGCTGATCCCGGTACAGGGCGTGATCGTGCACAAAACGCACATCACCTACCCGATGGGGCCGCAGAAGCTCAAGCGGGTGAAGCAGTTGTTCTACGCCGGTGACTGGCATGCCGCCGCGCTGCCAGGCTACGGCCCGCGCCACCGGGCCAACCCGTTCGAAACCTTCGAGGCGATCCCGGCGGTGGCGCGCTACCAGTTCATGCTGGATAACGCCGAATACTTCGTGCGCACCTTCATCCGTGGCCCGGTGTGCCGCGGGCAGATTGCCACCGACGTGATCCGCGACAATTTCTGGGCGTTGTTCCAAGAGCCGGCCTTCGATCGCTACATCACCGATGCCAAGTACCGGGGCGAGGCTACGCCATTGCTGGCCATGCCGGGGCAGATCGATGATGTGGGCAGTGTGCTGAGCCTGTGGCACGCCTACCGCGACAAGCGCAACGAGTACGAGAAACTGCGCCGTGAAGCCTATGCCGACATGCCAGCACCCGGTTGGTCGACCTTGTGGGCCGGTAACGACAACGCGTTGCTGAGCATCTTCCGCCACTTCGACAGCGCCTCGGTGACCAAGGGCCTGATCGGTGATGTGCCGCTGACCGTGTGGCTGTTCGACTACCCGTTGTTCGAGCGCACTTATTATCAGTTGGCGGTCAACTTCGATGTGTACGGCAACGTTTCTCACCAGTTGCAGACACGCCTGTACTTCGACCTGATCCGCAACGGCGCCGAGGTCAACTTCCTGCGCCTGATGCCTGCCGACCAGCGCAAGGCGATCCTCGGCGACTGGTACCAGAACAGCGGCAAGGTGAAGATGTGGATGGATTACGAGGACATCGACACCGATACCCCGAGCGGTATCAAGCTTGACGCGCACAACCCCAAGCGTGACTTTGGCCTGAAGCTGCTGCAGCGCACCGGCAGCCTGAATGCCGCGCCGGACCCGATCAACCGCTGCCAGGGTGCGTTCTGCTCGCGGGCGCAGGTGAGCGAGGAGTTCCGCAATGCCGAGCAGTCGCTCAGCCGCCTGGTGTCGCGCCCGGCTGCCGGGCTGAAGGTGATCAACCAGTTGCCCGAGGCGACCATGTTGCGCATCGAAGGGCAGGGCGGGCAGCGCCAGGTTTACAGCCTGCTGCGCAACCGCGCGCATAGCAATGTGGCGTTCCTGTTGGGCGAGGCGTACCGCTACCAGCCAGGGCTGGACACGCTGACCCTGTACCCTGGGGTGCTCAGCAGCTACCCGAACTTCATCTTCAATATCCCGACCAAGGATGTGCCGGAGTTCGTCGAGGATATGGAATATGCAAAAGATGATGCGGCGAAGTTCGAGCGCATTGTCATGCGCTGGGGCGTGCGCCGCAGTCACCCCGAGTTCTGGCGCTATTTCCATGACTTGAACAGCTTCATCAAGGAGACCGAACCGGTCGAAGCCGGGGTACTGGACATGAACCGCTATGAGAACCTCTGATCGGGTCAGCTGATCTTTCCGAATACCCTGCGGTCGGAATCGGTGGGTGGTCCGGGGCTGCTATGCAGCCCGAAGGCCTCAATGCACCGGCAATCTCAGGGTATTTCATGCTGTATTCGCTTCAGGCACTGCGGGCGTTCGCCGCCTGGGTGGTGGTCTGCCACCATTTCATGCAGATCTTCTTCGACTTCCATGCCACAGGCCCCATCGGCCAACTGCTCACCGACCGTGGCGCCATAGGCGTCGACATCTTCTTCGTCATCAGCGGGCTGGTCATCTACCTGTCGACCCGCGACAAATCCATCGAGCCGCGCCAGTTCCTGCTCAATCGGGTTATGCGTATCGTCCCTGCCTACTGGTTCTACACAGCACTGATGGCCATGTTGCTGCTGGCCTTCAGCCAATGGATGCCACATCAGGAATTCGCCTGGCGTCACCTGTTCCTGTCGCTGCTGTTCATCCCGGCGGAAAACCCCGGGGGTTATGGCCTGTACCCGACCCTGAACGTGGGCTGGACGCTGAACTTCGAGATGTTCTTCTACCTGCTGTTCGGCCTGGCGTTCCTGGTGCGGCAACGGCACCACCTGCTGCTGGTGAGCGCTGCACTGTTGCTGGTCAGCGAGGTGCTGGGCCGTGTGGGTGTGCTCAGCCATTTCTACAACAACGACATCATCTACGAGTTCCTGCTCGGCATTGGCCTGGGTGTGCTTCATCGCCGTGGCCTGATTCGCCAAGGGCGGTGGCTGCCGCTGGTGGTGCTGGGGGTGGCAGGCCTGGCCATCTATCACTTGGATGCGTCACAGCGGTTGCTGCACTGGGGCCTGCCAAGCGCGATGATCGTGCTGGCTTTCATTGCCTTGGAGCCCGTGTTCCAGGGCAACCGGTTGCTCAAGGCGCTGGGCGACTGTTCGTACTCGGTGTACCTGGTCCATGTACTGGTGCTGTACGCCGGCTGGTTCGCCAGCCAGCGCCTGCATTTGAACCCGTACCTGGTGTTCGCCCTGTGCGTGCCGTCCATTGGACTAATGTCGTGGTTCAGCTACCAGTGGCTGGAGCGCGGCCTGTACCGGCGCATGCAAGCCTGGCTGGCGGCGCCACGGGAGCCGGCGCCTGAATATGCGCTTTCCCGAGTCAAATACTAGGACTTTGTTCGAAGGCTGGGTTGGCGTACACTTGGCGGCAAGTCTGTGAGGAACCTACATGAGCGCTATAACCATTACCGACGCCGCCCATGACTACCTGGCCGATCTGCTTTCCAAGCAGAATACGCCTGGCATCGGCATTCGCATTTTCATCACCCAGCCGGGCACCCAGTACGCAGAGACGTGCATTGCCTACTGCAAGCCGGGCGAAGAGAAGCCTGACGACACCGCCGTGGGTCTGAAGAGCTTCACTGCTTACCTGGACGCAGTCAGCGTGCCATTCCTGGAAGACGCGCTGGTCGACTACGCCACCGATCGCATGGGTGGTCAGCTGACCATCAAGGCGCCGAACGCCAAGGTGCCGATGGTCAACGAAGACAGCCCGATCAACGAGCGCATCAACTATTACCTGCAGACCGAGATCAACCCCGGCCTGGCCAGCCATGGCGGCCAGGTGAGCCTGGTGGACGTGGTTGACGACGGCATTGCCGTGCTGCAATTCGGTGGTGGCTGCCAGGGCTGTGGCCAGGCCGACGTCACCCTGAAAGAAGGCATCGAACGCACCTTGCTCGAGCGTATTCCGGAGCTCAAAGGCGTACGTGACGTGACTGACCACACGCAGAAAGAGAACGCCTACTACTAAGGCTTACGCGCCTGCGGGGCGGCTCTCTTAGCAACAAAGTGTTACGGTTTCAACCCCTGCGACAACAGGCCGCAGCCCGTATTCAAAGGGCTGCGGGCCATCAGCGCCTTGGTCGGGTAGAACCCCTCTGGGTGTCATGCCAGAATGCCCCGGTTTTTCGACCGGCCCGTCCCGAGGGCCGGCACCTTCCCTGTAAAGGATGGTTTCATGAATGATCTTTTGACCCGGCGTGCGGTTGTCGCCGGCATGGGCGTTCTCGGGCTTGGTCTGCTCGCAGGCTGCAGCCCGGCCCGGGGGCTCGAGTTCAAGTACGGCAAGAACATGAGCAACGAAATCCTTGGGCGCAAGTTCAGCCTCAAAGACCCGCAAGGTAACGTGCGCACCCTGTCGAGCTTCTACGGCAGCATGCCGATGGTGTTCTTCGGCTTCACCCAGTGCCCGGCTGTCTGCCCGACCACGCTGGCGCGTGCGGCACAAATCCGCAAGTTGCTGCGCGGCCGTGATCGCGACCTGTTCCAGGTGGTGTTCATCACCCTGGACCCTGAGCGCGACACCCCCGAGGTGCTCGATGCCTATGTCAAGGCCTTCGACCCTACGTTCACCGCGCTGACCGGCACCCCCGAAGAAATCGCCGCGGTGGCCAAGGAATTCAAGGTGTTTTACGAAAAGGTCCCGGCCGGGGACACCTACACCATCTCTCATTCGTCCACCAGCTACGTCTACGATACACGTGGCACCCTGCGCCTGAGCCTGGGCCATTCCCTGAACGCCAAGGAATGCGCCGAAGACCTGGTCACCCTGATGGAGATCTGCTGAATGTCGATGCAACCGATCAAACGCGGCCTGGCTGCCCTGGCACTGATGGGCCTGGCCTTGCCGGCACTGGCCCAGACCACCGTGAGCGATGCCTGGGTCCGCGCCAGCGTGCCGCACCAGCAGTCCACCGGTGCTTTCATGACCCTGACCGCC
Organism: Pseudomonas putida; assembly: GCA_041071465.1. Classification (NCBI taxonomy): domain Bacteria; kingdom Pseudomonadati; phylum Pseudomonadota; class Gammaproteobacteria; order Pseudomonadales; family Pseudomonadaceae; genus Pseudomonas; species Pseudomonas putida. The sequence goes on from CP163498.1 coordinate 4,332,339, forward strand.
AGCAGCGACAGCAAGCTGGTGAGCGTGGCATCGCCCGTGGCCAAGACCGTGCAGGTGCACGAGATGACCATGAACGGCGACGTGATGGGCATGCGTGAGGTCAAGGCCGTCGAACTGCCGGCCGGCAAGGCAGTGACCCTGGACCCGAATGGCCTGCATGTGATGCTGATGGGCCTGAACAATCAGGTGAAGGAAGGCGAAAAAGTACCGCTGACCCTGACCATCGAAGATGCCAAGGGTGGCAAGGAAACCCTGGACGTACAGGCTGAGGTGCGTGCGCTCAACGCCGAGGCGGGCGGTGGGCATGATCACATGCACATGAAGCACTGACAGATCAAAGGGCCGCGTTCAGCGGCCCTTTTTTTAGCTGCGCCTTTCAGCTACGAAAGCGTGGCAGCGGCCTGTCGAGGGTCAGCGAGGTCAAGGTCTTGCGGACCTGGGCTTCGTCGGCCTCCAGGGCCTTGAGACTGGCGCGGATCTTGCCGGCAGCGGGCACATCGCCCTGCCGGTCGATCCAGTCGGCAATCTCCTTGCAGGCACTGCTCAGGCAGGCTTGGCGCTGGTTCATCAGTGACAGCAGGGTGGTGAGATCTCTTTCAGACATGGCAGGATCCTCCATTCAGCCTTGTCAGTGTAGCAGCGGCTGGCCGGCTTGCCTGAGGCTGGATGTCGCAGCTCAGCCTGGCAGGCAAGCGCTGCGATAGGCCCCGGGTGTCACCCCGTATGCCTGCTTGAATTGCCGGCTCAAATGGCTCTGGTCGGCAAACCCCAGGTCGAACGCCACCTGCGAAGCAGCAAAGCCGCACTTCAACATTTCCCGCGCGCGGGCCAGGCGCCGCTGCTTCAGCCAGGCGTGCGGCGGCAGGCCGGTGGCCTGGCGAAACACCCGGGCGAAATGGAACGGCGACAGGTTGACCGCCGCCGCCAGCGCTTCGAGCGAGGGTGGGTCGGCCAGTTGGCTTTCCAGCAGTTCGCGGGCGCGGGCCACGGCCAGTGGCTCGTGGCCGGGGGCAGAGGGTTCAGCGCATTGCCCGTGTCGTTGCACCAAGGCCAGCACCGCCTGACGCCAGGCGGTCTGCTGTTGCAGGGCACTGGCGCCAGTTTCGGACAGCTGATGCAGCTGGCTGAAGGCGATCGCCAGGGCCGCGTCATGGATCACGCTGTCCTTGAAGCTCGGCATGCCATGGCGGCCCAGCTCCAATTCGTCGAGCACGCCCGTGACCCGCGCGTGCTCGGGGTAGAAGCCGCGGTAGCGCCACCCCGCTTCGTGGGCTGTGGCGCCGGTATGCAGCTCGTCGGGGTTGATCAGCACCATGCTGCCGACCGGCGCCAAGTGCTCGCTGCCACGGTGCCAGAAACGCTGGGCGCCGGACTCGATCACGGTGAACACATAGCCTTCGTGCACATGCGGGGCAAAGCGCTGCTGGAAATAGCGCGCGTGCAGCATCTCGACGTCGCCCAGGGCCGGCGCCTGCCAGAGGTGTGTCTGCTCGCGCAGGGGCGTGTTCATGCCAGCCAGCTGCGCAGGAGGAAGAAGATCAACATGCTCACCAGCATGCTGAGCAATACGCTGCGGGTCAATAACACCAGGGCGATGGCCACCAGTGAGCCCAGCAGGTAGGGGTTGGTCAGGCTCAGGTTGAGCTGGTGCTCGGGCATGAAAATGATCGGGCCGCAAATGGCGGTGAGCATACCCGGCACGGCAAAACCGAGGAACTGCCGGGCATTGGAGCTCAGGCGCAAGGGCAGGCGCGGCTCCAGGAATGCATAGCGGTTGAGGAACACGATGGCGCCCATGGCGAAAATCAGGATCCAGGTCATGCGCGGGCTCCGGTGAATTTCTGACAGATGAACCCGGCGCTCATGCCCAGCAGGCCTGCGGCGACCAGGGCGGTTTCCCAATGCCAGTAGCTGAACAGCACCGAGCAGAACAGCGACACGGCGACGCACACCACCGTGGCCAGGTTGCGCACCAGCGGTGCGATCAGGGCGACGAAGGTGGCGACGATGGAGAAATCCAGGCCGAACTGGTCCAGGTGGGGAATGCTCTGGCCCAGAAGGATGCCGGCCAGGGTGAACAGGTTCCAGGCGATGTAGAAGGTCAGGCCCACCCCAAGGGCATACCAGCGGTTGAACTGCTGCTGGTCGTACTGGCTGGTCAGGGCGAAGAACTCGTCGGTCAGCAGAAAGCCCAGGCCCAAGCGCCAGCGCAGCGGCTGGCTGGACAGTACCGGGCGCATCGACAGGCCATACAGCAGGTGCTGAGAGGTCAACAGCAGGGTGGTGAGCAGGATCGACGCCAGGTTTGCGCCGCCCTTGAGCATGCCGATAGCCACCAGTTGCGCGGCACCAGCGAAGACGATGGCCGACAGCCCTTGCCCCTGCCAGGCGCTGAGGTTGGCCTCGATGGCCATGGAACCGGCCAGCAGGCCCCGGGGGCGACGGCCAGGGACAACGGGAGAATGGCGATGGCGCCGTGGAGAAAAGCTTGGCGAGCGATGTGGGGCATGATGGCTGCAATGCTGTACTTGGCAGGCCAGCATGCCAGACGGAGCAGCGGGGATGGCTTGAACGATCTTGCTGGTCGACGCGGCTTCTACAAGGATCGCGGCCGGCCGAGGGCTATGGGTGGCTGGTCAGGTGCTGTTGCGCCGTCACGCAGCCGTTGATGTCCACGGCCTTCTGCAACAGGCTCAGGCGGTGCTGTGGGTCGAGGTCGCCAAGCAGGCGGTACACCTCGGCCTGGTAGTCGCGCTGGCGCCCCCACAGCATTTCCAGGCCTTGTGGCCGGCTGCGGTTGCAAGCCAGGCGGGTGGCCGGTTGCGGGTAGTAGGGGGCGTACACGGTGGCCATGTTGGGGATGGCCTCCAGTGCTGCGCGGTATTCGTTACTGGCGTTGTAGGGCCGGCACCAGGTGGCGATGGCTGGCGCGGGTGCGGCAAAACCCTGCTGGAGGCTGGCCTCGAGCAACGGGCAGGCGGCATCTGCAATTTGCGCGGCGGGCAGGTAGGTCATGTAGTACAGCGCCAGGCGGTACTGCGCGACCGGGTGGCCCAGCTCCACCGACTTTTTCAGCAGGGCGACCGCTGTCGGCAAGGTGTGGGCCATGGCCTGGCCCTGGCGGCTAAGCTCGGGGTCGTCGCCCACGGCGGTCCGCAGCGTGCTGGCACCGTCATCCTGGTTGTCGGCTTGCTCCAGCAGGGGTAAGGCCTGGCGGTAGAGCAGGTCGGCATGAGGGTCGATGTGCACTTCCAGCGCGTGCCCAGCCAGCGGTAACAGCGCGATCAACAGCGGGGGCAAGCGACGCATGCGGCTCACAGGCGAACCCCAGGGGCGGCCAGACAAGGATGGACGGCTTCGATGTTCATGGCGGTCAAGCGTACGCCTCAGGCAAATCGGAACGACGGCATATTCTAGCCACCCAAGGGGGCTGGCCGGAAGACCACTCGGCATCTGTCAGACGAGCTTGATTGGCGTAACCTTGCGCTGGGCGTGTTTTTCCTGGGCCAAGCCAAGCTTGGCGGTGATTACCTTGGCCAGTGCGTTGTTGCCCAGATCGTTCAGGTGCAGGCGATCGATGAACAGGTCTGCGCCGAACACGGGCGAGCTGTTGAGCATGCAGTTCATGTCGTAGCAGGGCACCGGGTCGGCCTGGCTCTTGATGCGGCGGAAAAACGCCGAGTGCAGTTGGCTGTCGAAGGCGCCTTCCAGCAGCCGGTCGAAGTTTGCCGGTTGTTGCTGCAGCGCGGCCAGCATGGCCTGCTCGCCAGCGGGCAGGGTATCCCGGCACCAGGGTAGTAACGGTTGCAGGATGAAAGTGAGGGTGGCGTGGCTGTCTGCCAGCAGCCGGTCCCATTGGCGCAAGGTACGGCCAATGTTGTCGGCGGCACGAGCCAGGCGCTTTTCCGGGGGCGACAGCGGCCAGCTGACCGGGGCTGCGACCGCAGGCGTGGCCAAGGCCTGGCCAATGCGCCGCCACAGCGACTGCCGACGCAACGGTGCGGTGGCCTGCATGCCTTCGCTGAAACTGTTGAGAAAGGCCTGGTAGGCCTTGGCGTGTTGTGGATCGTTGGGGCTGGCGAGAACTTCGCACAGGGCTTCGTGGGCCAGGCTGTTGAGGCCGCTGAGCACCACCACGTGGCCGAGCTGGCCAAGGCGGTGCTGGTGGGTCAGGAACATCAGCAGCTCCTGGCTGGCATTGAGCCCGCAGCCGGCCAGGCTCAGCCAGACTTCGCCGGTGAGCATCGACAGGTGCGAAGCCACCGTGTGTTCGTCGGAACTGGCGCCAATGCCCAGCGCCGTGGAGCCACCGACCAGCAGGTTGATGCGCGAAGCACCGCCGCGCTCGGCCGGCGAAAAGCGCTTGCCGGCGCAATGGCTGTAGCGCAGGCCGAGTGCGTCGGTGTTGATGGTGCCGGAGCGGTAGCCGGTTTCGTGCACATGCACGGTGTGTGGGGCACGCCGACTGCCCAGCAGCAGAAAACGCTGGTAGTCCTGCTGCAACGGCGAAGGAGACGGGCTCGTGTCAGTCGCGGTCATGCTCTCTCCTCCGGTTGTTCGGGTGCTGCGTTTCACGTTCAGGCCGCCAGCTCCTTGAGGTTGTACAGCAGGCCACCGGCGGCGATCAGCAGCAGGGCGACGCCCGAGGCCAGGCTGATGACGCGGTTGCTGCGCTGCGAGGCGATCTTGCCGATGGCGAAGATGTACAGGCTGAGCACGGCGAAATCGATGGCCACCCACAGCAATGACAGCACCACCATGCTCTTGCCGAACGACTCGGTGATCTGGATGAACTGGGGGAAGAAAGCGATGAAGAAAATGATGTCCTTGGGGTTGGAAATACCCACCATGAAACCTTGTAGCAGCCCGCCACGCCCGGCCTTTGGGGCCTCGCTCGCCGCTTCCTGGGTTGGTGACTGCAGGGCGTCCCTCAGCGTGCCCACGGCGATGTAGCCAATGAACAGGCAGCCCAGCAGGCTCATGGTACTGAGCCATGCCTTGTCGATGGCGGCGCTGGTGAGGATGATCCAGGCGGCGGCGCCGATCAGCACCAGTGACGCCCAGTTGGTGCCGACAGCGGTGAACATGGCCTTGCGTGAGCCGGAGGCAGCGGCCGTGTTGACGATCAGTGCCACCACCGGCCCGGGGGTGGCGATAAGGAGCAGGACGGTGAGGGCATAAGTGGCGGTGAGTGCGGTATTCACGGTCAGTTCTCGATCAGTATGTCGGGTGTCGCCAGGTGTGCGGCATGGGCGTGGAACGGGCAGCGCGCTGGATTGAGCGAGCCTGCCTCCTGCAGTTGATACTGCTTCCACTCGTAGTTGTCGGCGTCGCCGAAAGCGCCAAGGGTGTCGGGGACGACGCCGTCGTTGTAATGGTGCACGCGCTCACGAATGCGCTCGCGGATTCGCTTGCCACTCTCGGTATTGGCGTTGGCCACTTCGTCGAAGTTCGCCCGTGGGTTGATGACGAACGTGACGTGCTGGCCGAGGTTGCGGCTTTTCATTTGCTGATGGCCGGGGAAGTTCATGTTGATGAACAGCGGCATGCCGGCATAGCAGAACGACCAGCCCGAATCGTCAGGGTCGGTCGGAATGCCCTGTGGCCAAGGGTGTGGGTCGCGTGCATGCACCCCGCGCAGCACCTTCCAGGCCAACGCTTGCTGCTCGGCGAGGTTGCTGCCGGCTGGCGTTTCGAGAAACACCACCAAAGGGCTGCCGATGCGCTGCTTGGCGGTGATTTGTGCGACGGTGCGCACATAGTCGGCCAAGCCCTGCGCGATGTCATCGGCGAGTTGCTCGGCGCGGGCGAACAGAATGTGACAGGTTTCGCCGTTTACCGCCTTGCGGCCGAACAAGCAGGGGAATTCGGGGTTGGCGAGAACACTGCGAAAGTGTTCTATGGTTTTGTACGTCCAGTGTTGCATGTTAGGACCATGTTCCGCGGCTAGCTCTAGCGCATCCAGGCGATAGCAATTTCCATATCCCGTAAACATGATTTCCCCAGGCGTTGATTTAAGTGAACGTTCCAGTCACATGCAGGCAGGATCTTGGTTATGTTTGTTATTTACCTGCATTTTCCGAGACGCTTCTGACGTTGTAAAACGCGTGGAACTATGACCTACTATTAGTCTCACTCATGCTCGGGACGTCGCCATGTCGGAACGGATTCAGGCCTTGCACGCGCTGCGTGCCTTCGAGGTGGCCTCTCGCTATGGCTCCTTCACCCGTGCAGCTGAAGAGCTGGCCCTGACCCAGGGTGCGGTCAGCCACCACATCAAGACGCTCGAAGCCATGTTCGGCTGTGACCTGTTCGAACGTCGCGGCCCTGAACTGAGCCTGACCGAGCACGGCCGCCTGCTGGCACAAGAGCTGAAAGTGGGTTTCAAGATCATCGAAAATGCCTGCGCGTTGCTGCGCCAGGACCGCTATGGCTTGCGCCTCAAGGCCCCGTCCACGCTCACCGTGCGCTGGCTGCTGCGGGCGCTGGATGCGTTCAAGAAAATCGAGGACAACTGCAGTGTGCAGCTGTCCAGCGTGTGGATGGACATCGACAGCGTGGACTTCTATTCCGAGCCCTACGACTGCGCCATTCTTCTGGCCAATGGGCGCTTTCCCGCCGATATCGAGAGCTTCAAGCTGTTCGATGAATGGCTGATTCCGGTATGCCACCCCAATTACATGGCGCAGGCACAACCGCAACTGTCCGACCTGACCCGATGCGAGTTCCTGCACCCATCCCCCGACCGCCGTGACTGGCGGCGTTGGTTGGCGCGCATGGATGCGCTGGACATCAGCATTGACCAGGGGCAGGTGTTCGATACCCTCGACCAGGGCATTTCGGCCGCTCAGCAGGGCCTGGGCATTTCAGTGGTCGACCTGGTGCTGGCCAGTGCCGACCTGGCGGCCGGGCGCTTGGTCACACCATTCAAGCATGCGGTGGCCACGGGCGACGGTTATTACATGACCTGGCTCAAGGCCAGCCCAAAAGCGCGGCAGATGCACAAGCTGCGCGACTTCCTGCTCGGCCAGGTAGCGCCGCTGGCCTACAAGGACATCAACTACCTGTACGGTTGAACACCCGCTCGAGCATGAAATCGATGAACACCCGCAGCTTCGGCGGCATATGCCGCCCGGACGGCCACAGCAGGTAGAAGCTGCCGCGCTGTTCCATGAAATCGTCGAGTACGCTGACCAGCGAACCGTTGCCCAGTTCACGGCCTACGGTGAAGTCCGGCAGGCAGGTGATGCCGCGGTGGTTCACGGCAAAGCAGACGCGTGTCTCGACATGGTTGCAAACCATCGAAATGGGAATGTCGTAGGCGTGCTCGGGGTGCTCCTGGCGCAGCGGCCAGGTTTCCAGTTTGCCGTTGCTGGGGAAGCGGTAGTGCAGGCAGGTGTGCGTGGCCAGCTCGCGTGGGTGCAGGGGTGTGCCGCGTTCGCGCAGGTAGTCGGGCGAGGCCACCAGGCGGTGCTGGAAGTGCCCCAGGAACTTGGCATTGAGCCGTGAATCCACCGGCTGCCCGCCGCGCATGACCACATCGAAGCCTTCGCCGACGATATCCACCATACGGTCGGAGAAGTCCAGGTCCAGTTCCACTTGCGGGTACAGCGCCATGAACTCGGCCAGTGCCGGCATCACCAGCCCGGTCACCTGCGGCATGCTCACCCGCAGGCGCCCGCGCGGGGTTTCGCTGGCTTGCGACAGTTCCTGCTCGGTCGCCTCGATTTCGGCGAGGATGCGCCGGCTGCGGTCAAGGAACAACGTGCCCTCGGCGGTGAGGGTGATGCTGCGTGTGCTGCGGTGGAACAGGCGTACGCCCAAGCGGTTCTCCAGGCGCGCCACGCGCTTGCCGACTGCCGAGGCACTGATCCCCAGTGACTGGCCCGCGGCGACAAAGCTGCGGGTTTCGGCCACTCGATTGAAGACCACGAAGCCGCTGAGGCTGTCCATGCTGCATACCTGATTGCGGACATTGGTGTCCTGGGTGAGTGGCATTGTAACCGTCTTTTTCCGTAATGCGTGGGTCTTGCAGACTGTTCCTCTCGTTTTCCTACGCAAGGCAAAAGCACATGTCCCAAACACCTTCCGCATCGTTGCTGGCAACCAGTAACGAACGCTTGCCGCTCAGCGGGCTGCTGGCGCTGGCCATGACCGGCTTCATCGCCATCCTCAGCGAAACCCTGCCGGCTGGCCTGCTCGACCAGATCGCCGAGGGTATGCACATCAGCCAGGCCATGGCCGGGCAATGGGTGACGGCCTATGCCCTGGGCTCGTTGCTGACCGCCATTCCACTGGTGACCTTGACCCAAGGCTGGTATCGGCGCCGGGCGTTGTTGCTGGCGATCGTCGGTTTCGTACTGTTCAACGGGCTGACGGCCGTGTCGAATTCCAACAGCCTGACCTTGGTGCTGCGCTTTTTTACCGGCGCTGCAGCCGGGCTGGCTTGGGGTTTGATCGCCGGTCACGCGCGGCGCATGGTGCCGGTGGCACAGCAGGGGCGAGCCATGGCTTTGGCCATGCTCGGCCAGCCGATTGCCCTGTCGCTTGGCTTGCCGATTGCCACCTGGCTAGGTGCGGGGCTGGGCTGGCGCGCGACGTTCGTGGTGGTCACGCTGGTGGCGTTGCTGTTGGTGGTGTGGGTATTGCGGTCGGTGCCGGACTACCCTGGGCACACCGCCGGCAAGCGTCCAGCGGCCATGCAGGTGCTGCGCACACCGGGGGTGATGCTCGTGCTGCTGGTGATCCTCAGCTGGATCCTTGGCCATAACATTCTCTACACCTATATCGTGCCACTACTGGCGGCGGCTGGCATGGTGACGGAAATTGGCCCAGTGTTGATGGTGTTTGGCCTGTCGGCCCTGGCCGGGATTGGCCTGGTGGGGTTGCTGGTCGACCGGCATCTGCGCACGCTGGTGCTATTGAGCCTGGCGGGTTTTGCCCTGGCTACGTTGGCTTTGGGGCAGGCGTCGTCGTGGCTGATGTACCTGAGCATCGCTTTGTGGGGCGTGACCTACGGCGGTGCGCCGACTCTGTTGCAGACCGCTTGCGCCGATGCGGCGGGCGAAGGCGGGGATGTGGCGCAGTCGATGCTGGTGACGGTGTGGAACAGCGCCATTGCCCTGGGCGGGATCATTGGCGGCTTGCTGTTGAGCGGCCCAGGAGTGGAAGGGTTTGGCGCGGTGGTACTGGGCCTGATCGCGCTGGCCTGGCTGTTGAGCTGGGCCGGGCGGCGCAGCGGGTTTGTGCCAGGAAGGCGCTAAAACACTCACCCCAGGCACGACAAAGGTAGAATCATCTCATCTACAGATGATTCAGAGGTCGACGCAGTGGAGTTGCAGCAGGGCTTTGTCCTGACCCGGCATTGGCATGACACGCCCGAAGGCACTTGCGTGGAGTTCTGGCTGGCCACCGATCAGGGGCCGCGGCAGCTGCGCCTGGCGCCCAGGAGTCGGTGGCGTTCATCCCCAGGCGCAGGCTGAGCATGCCCGTGTTCTGCTGTCCAAGGAGCCTGGCGTTCAGCTCAAGCCGCTGCGGCTGAAGGGCTTCGACCAGCGCCCGGTGCTTGGCCTGTATTGCCGCCAACACCGGCAACTGATGCAGCTGGAGCAACGCCTGCGCAGCGCGGGTATCGAGGTGTACGAGGCCGATATCCGCCCGCCCGAGCGCTATCTGATGGAGCGCTTCATCACCGCCCCTGTGCAGTTCACCGGTCAGCCGAATGCCCAGGGTGTTTATTGCGACGCCCAGCTCAAGCCTTTGCCCGGCTATCGCCCACCGCTGCGTCTGGTGTCGCTGGATATCGAGACCAGCGAACGGGGAGAGTTGTACAGCATTGCCCTGGAAGGGTGTGGCCAGCGTCAGGTGTACATGCTTGGCCCGGCCAACGGCGACGCTGATGGCGTCGACTTCGCTCTGCACTATTGCGATGACCGTGCCGCGTTGCTCGACTGCCTCAACCAATGGATGGCCACGCACGATCCGGATGCGATCATCGGCTGGAACCTGATCCAGTTCGACCTGCGCCTTTTGCATGAACACGCCAAACTGTTGCAGGTACCGCTGGCATTAGGCCGCAACGGTGCCCCCATGACCTTGCGCAGCCACGCCGGGGGCGGCCATGTATTCGCCGACGCACCGGGGCGGCTGTTGATCGATGGCATCGAAGCACTGCGCTCGGCGACCTGGAGCTTTCCGTCGTTCAGCCTGGAAAGTGTTGCGCAGACCCTGCTCGGAGAAGGCAAGGCCATCGACACGCCGTACCAGCGCATGGATGAAATCAACCGCCGTTTCGCCGAAGACAAACCGGCACTGGCACGCTACAACCTCAAGGACTGCGAGCTGGTCACCCGCATCTTCGCCCATACCCGCCTGCTCGAGTTCCTGCTGGAGCGTGCTTCGGTCACCGGGCTGGCGGTAGACCGCAGCGGTGGTTCGGTGGCCGCTTTCTGTCACCTGTACATCCCGCAGATGCACCGTTTGGGCTTTGTCGCCCCCAACCTCGGCAGCCGCCCCGATGAAGCCAGCCCCGGTGGCTTTGTCATGGATTCGCGTCCAGGCCTGTACGACTCGGTGCTGGTGCTGGACTACAAGAGCCTCTACCCGTCGATCATCCGTACTTTTCTGATCGACCCGGTTGGGCTGGTCGAGGGCCTGCGCTTGCCCGACGATGAGCATTCGGTGGAGGGCTTTCGCGGTGGGCGTTTCTCGCGCAGCCAGCATTGCCTGCCGGCCATTGTCGAGCGTGTCTGGCAGGGCCGGGAAGCGGCCAAGCGTGAGGGCAATGCGCCGCTGTCGCAGGCACTGAAGATCATCATGAATGCCTTTTATGGGGTGTTGGGGTCGAGCGGTTGCCGTTTCTTCGACCCGCGCCTGGCCTCGTCGATCACCATGCGCGGTCACCAGATCATGCGCCAGACTCGCACGCTGATCGAGGCCAGGGGTTATGAGGTCATCTATGGTGACACCGACTCCACCTTCGTCTGGCTCAAAGGTGCCCATGACGAAGCAGCCGCGGCGCAGATCGGCCGCGAACTGGTGGCTCAGGTCAACCAGTGGTGGCGTGAGCACCTGCGCCAGCAGATGAACCTGCAAAGCGCGCTGGAGCTGCAGTTCGAGGTGCATTATCGGCGGTTTCTGATGCCTACCATTCGTGGCGCCGATGAGGGTAGCAAGAAGCGTTATGCCGGCTTGGTGCAGCGTGCCGACGGCAGCGAGGATGTGGTCTACAAGGGCCTGGAGTCGGTGCGCACCGACTGGTCGCCACTGGCGCAGCAGTTTCAGCAGGCGCTGTATGGGCGAATCTTTCGCGGCCAGCCGTACCGCGACTATGTGCGCCTTTACGTGCAGCAGACCCTGGCGGGCGAACTGGACGACCTGCTGGTGTATCGCAAGCGCCTGCGCCGGCCGCTGGCTGACTACCAGCGCAACGTGCCACCCCATGTGCGTGCCGCACGCCAGGCCGATGAGTACAACAGCCGCCTCGGCCGCCCCCGTCAGTACCAGCGCGGTGGCTGGATCAGTTACGTCATTACCACCGCCGGCCCCGAGCCGATGGAGAACCTGCAATCGCCGATCGACTACGAACACTACCTCAGCCGGCAGTTGCAGCCGGTGGCCGATGCCATCCTGCCGTTCGTTGGCGATGACTTCGCCACCTTGACCGGTCGCCAGTTACAACTGTTCTGACCGCAGGCGTTAGTTATCTAGCGCCCGACGTAAAGCATGCTGCTTAGCCTTGCCTCTTTTCATGAAGAGGCCTCAGGCAATGGACACTACTCCGCTATCAAGCGCACAGGCAGCCATCGATGCTTTCCAGGACGGCATCATCGGCAAGCGCCTGCCACTCTGGTTGCGTCAGGCACCCGCCGAGCAACTGCCAGAGATCAGCATGGCATTGGCAAATAGCCTGCGCTGTCGTGAGCAAGTGAATGCGCTGCTGCGGGGCATCGAAAGCATCGACAGTTTCGTTGCAGCGGGCCTGGAAAAGGCCCTTGGCGAGCGTTACGGGATTGTTCGTAACGCGCGCGCGCTCAGGTTTCTGGAGGGCCGTCGGGAACCTGTGATCAACAGTCAGCCGGTTGGCGCGCACCTTACCGAAGTGGTCTACGAAGAAAAGCCGCTGCTCGAGGTGGTCCTGCGCAACTTCACTGCCGAGCAGGCCCAGGCGGGTGGCCAGCCGCGTGGTAATCGCCTACTGGTTTCGCGTCAGGGCAGGGGTGCACCGCCCACCAGCATCGAACTTGCCACGCTGTGCCGTGAGCTGGATTTGGGGGCGTGTTATCAACGTCACCTGGATTCCATTCTGAAGCCCGCGGGTGATGCCAGGCGCGTGGAGTCTCAGCTTGGGGATACCAGCCGCCACGCCATGCTGGTGGACGCCTATAAAGCCAGGCAGGAGGGAAAGCTGGATGACAGCGAGCTCAAACTGATGGTGACTGTGTGCGCGGATGGCAAGCTGCTGCGTCTGGCGGGGGACCGTGTTGAAGCCAGGCAACTGAAGCTGCTGGGTTGCCTTATCGAGCAGGTGATCGTGTTCGAGGTAATTGACCAGGGCGTTCTTTTCAATACCACGCGCCGGGTATTGCTCTATGTGCCTGGGGATCCGGTGTCACCTTGGAGCGTATTCGACAGCATCGACAAATTGAACCGGGAACTGGGTCGCCGCTTTCGAGACAAGGCCTATCAGCGTTTCTTCAGCCGCTTCGTGCTGCGCCGTGACAGCCAGGCGTTTTTCGCTCAGGTCATGGCGCTATTCGATGATCTGGCGGTTTGGGCATTCCGTGATCTCGAGCCGCGTTTGCACCCTTACCCGCAACCGTTGTTCAACAGCCTGGCACAGGCACGTATACGCCAGATCAAGGAAGATGCAGCGATGATCGCGGTACCTGTGGCACGGCTTGATCGTGAGGTTCAGCGCCAGCATGACGAGCGCCTGGAGGCCGAGGGGTGGGCACTGCTCAACCTGGCCAGCTTCTTTGTGCCGGGCCTTGGCGTGGCGCTGCTTGCCGTGACGGCTTGGGAGCTGCTGGGCGAGGTCTACCATGGCTTCGAGGCATGGCAGGAAGGGGATCGCCAAGCGGCACTCGATCATTTGACCCATGTCGCCACTGACCTTGTCGTGCTTGCGACCACGGTTGCGGGGGTTGCCGTGGCACGACGGATTTGGGCGCGCTCCGCGTGCGTTGATGCCATGTTGCCGGCTCGGCTGGAGGACGGCACTGTCAAACTCTGGCAACTCGATTTGACGCCGTTTCAAAGCCAGCCCCCCGTTGCGGCCACCGGCCAGGACGCATTGGGCATTCGGCGCCTGGATGGGCAGGCCTGGATCGAAATGGACGGGTATGACTACCGCGTGACGGCGCCGGCTGGCGACGGTCAGTGGCAACTGTGCCCCGTCGACGGCCACGGGCCGATGCTACGTCACAATGGTGCTGGCGCTTGGCGATTGTGGAGCGAGCAACCGAGTCAGTGGGCCGATAGATACCGCATGTTCCGGCGCTTTGGCGGGGCATTCAGCAGGCTGGGTGACGAAGAGATCGACCAGGTCCTGCTGCTTCATGACCTTGATGGTGACGATGTGCGTAGCTTGCATGTACATGCCCAGGCGCCAAGCCCAGGCATGCTTGACAGTGTGCTGCGGGTCAAGCTCGATCAGCGCATTCGCAGCATGATTGGTTGTCTGCGCAGTGGCATGCCGGTAGAGGATGTAACCGTGCTTGAACATGCGCGGCGGTTGCCAGGTGCGGATGGCCTGCCAGATCAGGCACTGGCTGAGTTGGCATGGACGCAGCGCCGAACACTATTGCATCACCTGTACGAAGCGCTGCAGCCTACCGACAGCCCTGGCAGCGCAGCCCTACGCCGGGTTTTTCCAGGGTTGCACGTGCGCGCTGCACAAGCGTTGGTAAAAGCCGCCAATGGTGTCGAGCGCAAGCGTCTGCTCTCTAGCGGCAGGGTTGCGCTGGGGCTGGCCGAAGCGGCCAGGGGCAGCCTGTCGGCTATGCGTCAGGTCCGGGTACTTGAAGCGCTGTACCTGGATACGCCACAGAATGCAGACCTGGCTCGGGTGGCCCTGGGCCTCTTGCGGTACCTGCCTGGAAGCGAACAAGGTGTGCGCTGGCGCTTGTACGAAGGTTACCTGGATGGGCCGAAGCTGGCGCAAACCGAACAGGGGCAGCGGGCGTTCGATCTGGTGCACTTGAATGGCAGTTTCCAGTTGCTTGATGACCAAGGCACGGCGCTCGGGGCGCCGGGAGAGTTGTTCGACGTCATGGCGCTAGCCTATACCGATGAGCAACGTGAGGCGATGAGGGTCGGCGAGCCGTTCTCGCACAACCTCAGGGTGCTGCTGGGGCGCGAAGCAGTCAGCCGCCGTGATGAGATCGCTCGTCTGCTCGGCGCGGTACGCCCGGGCGCTGTTCGAATGCCCCTGCGCTTGGCAGATGGGCGTTTGGGCTACCCGCTGGGTGGCGCTGGCGTGAGTGGTTTCGCATCGAGAGGCAGAGCCCTGAGAGCAACGCTGCGGGATCTCTTTCCTTGGTTGAGTGATGTGCAGATCGAGACCCTCGTCGATGAGGCCAGGCGTTCAGGGCATCAACTTGAACGGGTACTGAGCGACCTGAGCAATGAGCTCACGGTACTGCGCAACACGCTGGATACCTGGGTGGCACAGGGACAGGGCGAAGCCAGGGAGGATCGAGATGCCTTGCGCCAGACCTTGTTCAATTGCTGGAGACGGTCGGTCGGTGTTGGGGCGTTGCAAATCGATGCGCAACAAAACCTGCATGCCATCTTCTGCAATTTCAGATTGGACGGCTTGCCCAGCATGCCTGCGCAAGTCAGCTTCAGAGGCGTTACCAGCCTATCGATGTTGCACCTGAATCTCCTGGAAGTACCCAACAGTTTCCTGCTGGCTTTCCCCAACCTGCAAACCCTTGACCTGGGCGGCAACCTGTTGACGCGCCTACCACAACCGCTGCTGCAAATACCGCAACTACGGCATCTGAGTCTGACCCATAACCGGATTCGTCTGAACATGGAGCAAACCGCCACGTTGGCCAGTTGTACGAGCCTGGAGTCTCTCGACCTGTCCCACAATCCACTGGGGCGCCCGTTTCCGCTGGCCGGTTTGACCGAACTGCGATGGCTGAACTTGCGCGACACACACATCACGCAATTCCCCGCAGGCGTGTTCGAGCGTGCTCAGCTGGTATCCGTTGACTTGCGGGAGAACCGCATCAGGCATATTCCGGAGCAGTTTTTCCAGATGCCCGTATGGCGTCGGCGGCGGATCCGCCTGAGCGCGAACCCGTTGGGCGAGGCCCAGATGGGGCGTTTGCGAGCCTCGCTGAGGAGCGACGTTCCTGTGGTCGACGAGGAGCAAGTGTTTCTGCGCCTGCAGCACGCGCGTGAAGTCTGGGGCGATGCGGTGGCCCCGGAGCATCGCGGCTTGATGCTTGCGGCCTGGGACTCGCTGGATGAACGGCAAGATGCCGGGCGCTTTTTCCGTGTCCTTGGGCAGCTTTTGCTGTCCGAGGACTTTCGTGTCAACGCGCGGGCATTGGGCAATCGGGTAATGGCGTTAGTGCAGGCGATGGCCATGACGCCGGAATTGCGCCAGAACTTGCTGTCCGTGGCCAATGATGAGTGGGGGTGCCAGGACGGTGCAACCTGGTGCTTGAGCAACCTCGAACTGAACATGCTTGTCTGGCAGGTAGAACATGCCGCTGGAGAACATAGCGAAGGCGCCTTGCTTGGCCTGGGAAGACGCTTATGGCGCCAGGATGCAGTCGACAGGTTCGCCAGCCGATGGGCAATCCAACACGCCAGGGCGCTGGAAGGCAGCGAAGTGGGGTTGGCCTTCAGGATCGGGCTAAGGGAGCGGCTTGACTTGCCCCTGCAGGTGGGGGAAATGAGCTTCCAGGCTGTTTCAGGCGTTTTGGACGCGGACCTGGCAGAGGCAGAAGCCGCTGTGCGGAACGCGGAAACCCCGGATGAGATCGCACGTTCGATGGTTGATCGTGAATTTTGGCAGGCGCACCTGGAGCGTACCCATCCTGACCAATTCGCTGCGGTCGACTTGCCCTTCAGGCGACAGCTTGAAACGGTACTTGACGATGAAGCGCTCCTGGAGGGCGCAAAGATCGAGCAGGCGGATGCCATTCGAGATGCGCAGCGTGCTGCACGCAGGGGGCTGATGCTGGACATGACGATTCGTGCGATGGAAGCGGGGCCCGAGGAGCTAGGCATACCGGTGCGTTGACCACAACTCAGGGTAAGGGTTTACCTGGCCCTGACCAAGGCGGCTTTGGGCTATGCTCAGTCTGGGTGACGGTGGATTGTGCCAACGCCGTTGCCCTGGCTTCAGGTAGCTCGGAAATCGACAGTTACTTTTGCACCCCCCGTTCTTGTGTGAAGTGGTTTAGGCTCCTTGTCGGATTTTTCTCCGTGATCTGTAGTCATTGGTATATCGAGACGATAAGGAGATACGCATGCTCGTCCGGTCACTGACCCTCGCAACCTTGCTTGCTGTTGCCGGCCCCCTGTTTGCCGCAGACAGTGATGCGCCTTTAGCCAAGGAACTGGGTAAGGCCAGGCCGTTGGTGGTTATCGCCCCGAGCAGTGCCGACCCGACCTTGCGCGGGTTGAACAAGGCGCTCGAGGATCCGGCCACCCAGGCAGCCTTCAAGGAGCGCAACCTTGTGCTGTACAGCGTCGCCAACATGATGGGCAAGCGCGAGGACAAGAACCTCGAACAGCAGACCACCATGGCCCTGATTCGTGAACTGAAGCTGGGGGCGAGCAAGGGCACCAAGGTGATCCTGGTCGGCAAGGATGGCGAGCGGCACATGCTCAAGGACGACGACACTGGCGAGGCCATCGACCCGCAGGTGATCTTCAAGGCAGTCGATGAACTGCCTGCCAGCGAAAAGGCGGTGGCGGCGCCCGAGCCCGTAGCAGCGGCACCGGAAGCCAAGGCCAAGGACACCAAGCCGGCCAAGCCAGCCAAACCGGCGGCCCCGCCCAAACCGCTGGAAGACTGAACACGCATCATGGCCCCAAGGCACGTTGGGGCCAGCTGCCAGGTGTTGTGTATCCCACTGTATCTGCGCGCACGGCAGACCTACTGCCATACAAAAGCGCGCCCCACACGATACATCCACGACAAACCGCAACGGCCTAATGGCTCCACTTTCCAACCACTGTGGAGCTACATCATGACTCAAGCAAAAACTACCCTCGGCCTGCTCGGCGCCGCCCTGATCGGCAGCATGGCACTGAGCAGCAGCGCGTTTGCCGTCGAACCATTGGCCCAGGGTTACCAGCTGGCATCGGCCAAGGTGGCCGGCGAGGGCAAGTGTGGTGAAGGCAAATGCGGCGCCAGCGGCAAGGTCACCCAGAGCGAAGGCAAATGCGGCGAAGGCAAGTGCGGTGACGCCTCGTTCGCCAAGACCGACAGGGACCACGATGGCAAGGTTTCGCGCGAAGAGTTCGTGGCGGTGGCCAAGGACCGTGCGGGCGACTTCGACAAGATCGACAGTAACCATGATGGCTTCATCTCCGAACAGGAAGCAGCGGATCACCTGAAGGCGATTTACCAGGCCAACGGCAAGGCCATGCCTGAAGGGCTGTTCAGCCACTTGAACAATAAGTCCTGACCTTATCCCTTGATGTGATGCAACGCCCCTCCTGCTGGTCAGGCGGGGCGTTGTGCCTGTTGGAGACCTGTTTATGCTTCCCGCACTGTTGAATACTGGGTTGGGCTTGCGCCGTGGCCTGTTGCCGGAACTGCTCGCCATGGCGCCGGGTGCAGTGGACTTTCTCGAATGCGCGCCGGAAAACTGGATTGCCGTGGGCGGTGCCTACGGTAAGGGGTTGGCCGAGTTGGCGGAGCGTTTTCCCATCACCTGCCATGGGTTGTCGTTGTCGTTGGGGGGGAGTGCGCCGCTGGACTGGCAGTTCCTCGACCAGATCCGGCAGTTTCTCGATCGCCACCAAGTGCGCTTGTATAGCGAACACCTGAGCTACTGCAGTGATGACGGGCACCTGTACGACTTGATGCCCATCCCGTTCACCGATGAAGCGGTGCACCATGTGGCGGCGCGCATACGCCGGGCGCAGACGCACCTGGAACGGCGTATCGCTGTCGAGAACATCAGCTACTACGCCGCCCCTTACGCTGCGATGAGTGAACTTGAATTTATTCGTGCAGTACTCGATGAAGCCGACTGTGACCTGCTGCTGGACGTCAACAATGTATTCGTCAATGCCTGCAATCACGGCTATGACGCCCGGGAATTCCTTGAAGGCTTGCCCCGGGCGCGGGTGACCTGCATGCACATTGCCGGTCATTACGATGAGGCCCCGGACCTCAAGGTCGACACCCATGGGGCGCCGGTCAAGGAAGATGTCTGGGCACTGTACGCGTTCGCCTGTGAACGCTTTGGGGTGCAGCCGACCGTGCTCGAACGTGACTTCAACCTCCCCCCACTGGCACAGCTGCTGGAGGAGACAGCACGTATCCGTGACATGCAGCGTAGCTGGGGAGGGCAGAGGCATGAATGAGACCTTGCGCGAACAGCAATACGCCTTGGCTCGCCACCTGCGCGACCCGCTGCGCAATGCTCCGCCACCTGGCGCGCAAGCACGGCGCCTGAAGATTTACCGGGAGTTATTCTATGGCGCCATCGAAGGCTTGCTGGCCGGCAGCTTTCCTGTCATGCGCCAGGCCCTGGGCGAGCAACGTTGGCATGTGCGGGTGCGTGATTTCTATGCCAACTACCGTAGCCAGACACCGTTGTTCACCGAGATTGCAGAGACGTTCGTCGATTACTTGCAAGGCGTGCAGCCGGATGCGCCCTGGCAGTTGGAACTGGCGCATTACGAGTGGATCGAGACGCAGCTGTACCTGAGCGATGCCGAGGATCCGCTGCATGATCCTGCGGGTGACCTGCTGGCTGGCGAGCCGCTGTTGTCTTGCGTGGCGCGGGTGCTGGCCTACCGGTGGCCGGTTGAGCGCATCAGCGCCGATTACCAGCCAACGGTTGCGCCAGAGGCGCCGACCTTGCTGCTGGTTTATCGCGATGCGGGGTTGCAGGTGCGCTTTGCGCGGTTGGCACCGATGGCGTATCGGTTGCTGGTGGAGCAGGGGCGTGGACGGGAGCGGTTGCAGGCGTTGGGTGGGGATCTGGAGCAGGGGCTGGGGTTGCTCCAGGGGATGCGCGAAGCGGGCATCATTGTCGGCACGGTTTGAGAGCATTGGGGGCGCAAAAACGCCCCCGCGATACTACTTGCTGAACCGCATCCTGAGCCAATGATCCAGGCTCAAGCGCCCGGCGCCCTTGAGCAGCAGAGGCAGCAATGCAACCAAGTAGATCAGCGGCAATTTGTAATTGCCAAAGCCCTGGTCGGTAATCGCATACCCCTGCGCCAGCTCAGCCAAACCTGACCAGTGCGCCGGCCAATGCACCGCCGCAATCGCTACTACGGTCACGACCATCAAGCCAAAGGAAGCCAGCCGGGTACCCAGGCCCAACAACAGCAGCAACGGCAGCACCAGCTCCGCCCACATCGACAGCTGCCAGTTCAGCTCGACTGGTAGCAGGTTGAAGGGGAATGGGAAGCGGGTTTGCAGGTCGGCGAACCAGTTGCTGCCATTGAACTTCTCCCAGCCGGATTCAAAAAACTCCCAAGCCAGGAACAGCCGTAACGGCAGGTCGGCGCTCCAGCTGCCGATGTGGTCGAAGGTGGTCAGGGTAATGGCTTTCATCAAGGTGGCTCCCGGGGCTAGTTGTGTGACCGGGAGTGTGTGGTTGTGGGGTGTCTGCAGTGTGTCGGCGGTGCGGGGGTTGTGTATCGGATTGTAGGTGCGCGCTTTTCAGTTGAGCTCGATCCGTGCGCACAGCCCGCCACTTTCGCGGTTGCTTAGGGTCAGTCGCCCCCCCATGGCCTGGATCAGCTGGTGGGCAATGGCCAGCCCCAAACCGGTGCCACCCGTGCTGCGATTACGCGAACCCTCCACCCGGTAGAACGGCTTTAGCACTTCATCCAGTTCGCCACTGGGTATCCCAGGCCCGTTGTCGAGCACACGGATCACGGTCATGCCGCCCTCGCGGCACACTTCCAGTTCGGCAGCACCGGCAAACTTGAGCGCGTTATCCACCAGGTTCACCAGCACTCGGCGCAGGGCATGCGGGCGGGTTTCCAGCAGGCTGCCGGTGCTGCCGTGGCGCGCCACCTGGGCGCCGCTGTCCTGATAGTCGAATACCAGGCTGTCGAGGAAGGCATCAAGGTTGACCCTGCAAGGGGCTTCGGTGCTGGTATCCATGCTGCGGGCATACGCCACGCCTTCGCGCACCAGGTGCTCCATTTCGCCTAGGTCGCTCCACAACTTGTCCTTTTCCACCCCCTCGTCCATCACCTCGACGCGCAGCTTCATGCGGGTGATCGGCGTTTGCAGGTCGTGGGAAATGGCCGCCAGCAACTGCATGCGTTCCTTGAGGTGGGCAGCGATGCGCGCCTGCAGGGCGTTGAAGGCCACCGCCGCGTAGCGCACCTCGCGGGGGCCGCTTTCATCCAGTTGCACACCGGGGCGGTCCGGGTCGAGGTTGTCCACCGCCCGGGCCAGTCGGGTGAGCGGGCCGATGGCCAGGTGCACTGCCAGCCAGGTACACAGCAACAGCACAGCCAGCTGAATCAGCAGTACCACGGGTAGCCAGCGTGCCACCGGCACCGGCGACGGGGTCACGTCGATGGTCAGTGGCGCACCGTCGGCCAGGTTCAGGTGTGCCTGGAAGTGCGCATTCGGTCCGGGGATTTCCTGGAAGGTCAGGCGATAGTCGCTGCCAATGGCCTTGACGATCGACTCGGCGGCCATCGGCGGGTCGCTGCTGGTCATTGCTTCGCCTGTCTGGCCCTGGTCGAGGCGGTAGCGATAGGTGCGCCGTTCCAGGCGTGGCAGCCAGGCAGCACGTTCGGCTGCGGGAAGGCGGTCGAGGATGGCGACCGAAGTGGCCACGTCCTGCTCCAGGTTGTTGAGCATCATCGAGCGGCTACTGATATAGCGCTCGTAGGCCTGCAGGCCGAACGACAGGCCGTAGGCCAGCACCAGGCCGGTGAAGAAGATCAGTGCCAGGCGCGAGGCCAGGGTACGAGGCCATTTCATGACAGCGACTCGAGCAATTGCACCGGCAGCGAGAACACATAGCCCTCGCTGCGCACGGTCTTGATACAGCTGGGCTCGCGGGCATCGTCGCCCAGTCGTTGGCGCAGGCGGCTGACCAGCAAGTCGATGGAGCGGTCAAAGATGTCGGCCTCGCGGCCTTGGGTCAGGTTAAGCAGTTGTTCACGGCTGAGCACCCGCTGCGGGTGGTCGAGGAACACCCGCAACAGGCGGTATTCGGCGCCGCTCAGGGCCACCAGGGTACCTTCGCTGTCGAGCAGGTGGCGGGCGGTGGTGTCCAGGCGCCACTGGCCGAAAGCAAGCAGGCGGCTGCTTTCGCTGATGGTCAGGTTGGGCGGCAGCATGCGCGTGCGGCGTAGCACGGCGTTGATACGGGCGAGCAGTTCGCGGGCCGAGAACGGCTTGGTCAGGTAATCGTCGGCGCCCATTTCCAGGCCGATGATCCGGTCGGTTTCGTCGTTGCGGGCGGTCAGCATCAATACCGGGGTGTTGCGGTGCTTGCCGGCACGCAGTTCACGGCACAGCAGCAGGCCATCGTCGCCGGGCATCATGATGTCGAGCACGATCAGGTCGACGCTGTTGGCTTCGAGAAAGGCGCGCATCTGCCGGCCGTCGGCGACGATGCTGGTACGCAGGCCGTTCTTCTTCAGGTAGTTGCCGACCAGTTCGCGGATTTCGCGGTCGTCGTCGACGATCAGGATGTGATCGACGTGTTCCATGCGCTGCGTTCCTGTGCAAAGAGGGGATGGGCGCAGTGTACCGAGCGCGTTCGCGCTTGCCTGCGGGGGTTTGTATTGCAGTGTATCTGCCATGGGTACAGATACAGCAGAAAGCACATCACCGTGTTGGGCGACACATACGGGATACCTGGCAGGCGTGAAATGGCTCTCGACCGGGGAACAACACTCCCCACACCCAAGTGTTACTCAGGAGAGATGCCATGAACGTCAAGACTTTCGCCAGCGCCAGCCTGTTCGCCGTGCTCAGCTTCGGTGCCATCGCTGCCCAGGCCGCCGCTACCCCGATGCACGATGGCGGGGCCATGCAGTACCGCTACGGCGAGCACCTGGATGTGAAGAAAGTGCTGTCGGTGCAGGATGATCAGAGCAATGCCTGTGGGCTGGTGAACACCCGCATGGACTACCTTGACTCCCATGGTCAGCCACAGAGCGTGCAGTACCGTACCTACGCCACCGGCGGTTGCCATGACAATTGATCGCCGCCTGATGTTGAAGGTGGGTGGTGTTGCCCTGGCGTTGACGGGGCTGGGCCTGGCCGGGCACCTGATGGCACGCGACAGCTACGGCGCCATGCCGTCGCTGTCGGGCGCCAGCCAGTGGATCAACTCGGTGCCACTGGATGGCCCGGCGCTCAAGGGTAAGGTAGTGCTGGTGGATTTCTGGACCTGGGACTGCATCAACTGCCAGCGCAGCCTGCCGCATGTCAACGAATGGGCGCGGCGCTATGCCGACCAGGGGCTGGTGGTGGTTGGGGTGCACACGCCAGAGTACGACTACGAGCATGATGTCGCCACCTTGCGGGGCAAGGTGGCCAGCCTGGGGATTGCCTACCCGGTGGCGGTGGATAACGACTACAACGTGTGGAATGCCTGGGGCAACCAGTTCTGGCCGGCCCATTACTTTGTCGACCGCAAGGGGCAGGTGCGCCATGTGCACTTTGGCGAAGGGGATTATGGCGGGCAGGAACAGGTGATACAGGCTTTGCTGGATGAAAAAGGGTGATCGGCCTGCATGGCCAGTCAGCGCCGCCGCAGCACAGTGGCCAACCCGACAGTCAGCACCACGGCGCAGAGCATGGCCAGGCTGATCGTGATGGCCATGCCCAAGGTTTCGAGCAGCCCCGCCAACACCAGATAAAACGCAATGACCCCCACTGCGCCGATCGCATTGCCCCGCACCATCGCCGCCATTGCGGCCCGCCCGCCCTGCACATGGGCGAACACCACCAGCGGCCAGGCAATCACCGGGATCGGCGCCAGCATGCCGCTGGTCGCCGGGCCCAGCCAACTGGCCAGGCGGGTGATGACCATCAGCAGGCAAGTGGCAGACACCATGCGCAGGGGGATCTCCCAGTAGCGGTGCCGGGGGCGGGCCAGGGTATCCGGCGTGGGCTCGCGGCCGCTGGCGTCGATCAACACGCAGATCAGCGCCAGCGCCACGGCAATCGACAGGTACAGGCTGCCCCAGTGGGTAAACGCATAGGCGGCCAGGCCATAGCACAGCAACGCCAGCAGGACGGACGCAGCGATGCCGAGGCGGCGGGTGGCCAACAAATAGAAGGTGTAGGTGGTCTGCACCGCTGCCAGGCCACCCAGTGCACCGGGTATCGCCCCCAAGGCAAAGGCCGGGCCCTGTTCCAGGCAGAGAAAGGTGATCACCAACGCCGAGGTGATCGGCAGGCCGGACAGCAGCCCACCCAGCAGGCCGCCCCAGCGCCGGGAAGCAAGCGAGATGGCCCACATCAACAAAGGAGTGACCGTCAGTTTCAGGTAAAACAGGGTCATTGCGGGTGTATCCAGGCTAATTGAAGGCGCGCCCGCCGTCGGCATTGGGTGGGGCGCGGATGCGTCAGGCGCGGCTGGCCTCCAGGGCCTGGGCCAGGTCGGCGATGATGTCGTCGCTGTGCTCGATGCCGATCGACAGGCGCACCATGTCCCGTGGCACGCCGGCCTTCTCCAGCTCCTCGTCGTTGAGCTGGCGGTGGGTGGTGGAGGCGGGGTGGCAGGCCAGAGACTTGGCGTCGCCGATGTTCACCAGGCGCACCACCAACTGCAGCGCATCGATGAAGCGTGCGCCGGCCGCCTGCCCGCCCTTGATGCCGAACGACAGGATTGATGCCGGTTTGCCGCCGGTATAGCGCCGGGCCAGTTCATGCTCGGGGTGGTCGGGTAGCCCGGCGTATTTCACCCAGGCCACCTGTTCGTGGGCCTGAAGGTACTGGGCGACCTTCAGCGCATTTTCGGTGTGGCGTTCCATGCGCAGGGCCAGGGTTTCCAGGCCTTGCAGGATCAGGAAGGCGTTGAACGGTGACAGCGCGGCGCCCGTGTTGCGCAACGGCACCACGCGGCAGCGGCCGATGAAAGCGGCAGGGCCGAAGGCTTCGGTGTAGGTGACGCCGTGGTAGGACGGATCGGGGGTGTTGAGCAAGGCGAACCGTTCTTTGTTGTCGGCCCAGGGGAACTTGCCAGCGTCGATGACGATGCCGCCGATACTGGTGCCGTGGCCGCCAATGTACTTGGTCAGCGAGTGCACGACGATGTCCGCGCCGTGCTCGAACGGTCGGCACAGGACTGGGGTGGCCACGGTGTTGTCGACGATCAGCGGCACACCGTGACGGTGGGCGGCCTCGGCCAGCGCGGCAATATCGACAATGTTGCCAGCGGGGTTGCCAATGGACTCGCAGAACACCGCCTTGGTGCGTGCGTCGATCAACGCTTCGAGGGCGGCGATGTCGTCATGGGCGGCGAAACGGGTGTGGATGCCCATGCGTGGCAGGGTGTGGGCCAGCAGGTTGTAGGTACCGCCGTACAGCTTGGCCACCGAGACGATATTGTCACCGGCTTCGGCGACGGTCTGGATGGCGTAGGTGATGGCCGCCATACCCGACGCCACCGCCAGCGCGCCCACCCCGCCTTCGAGGGCAGCCATGCGCTGCTCCAGCACATCGTTGGTCGGGTTCATGATGCGCGAGTAGATATTGCCGGCCACCTTCAGGTCGAACAGGTCGGCGCCGTGCTGGGTGTCGTCGAAGGCGAAGGAGGTGGTCTGGTAGATCGGTACGGCCACCGCCCGGGTGGTCGGGTCGGGGCTGAAGCCCGCATGGATGGCAAGCGTTTCCAGCTTCATGCAATCGTTCCTTGAGCGTGGGTGGAAGCGTTCGAGCATGCGTCGGCGGGCGGGCGTGGGTCAAGGACGTCGTGGTTGTGCCCGTGCGCCTGCGCCGACTGTAAAGATAGGCAAAGTTTCCCCGGGCCATCATGCCGCAGCTCTAGAATCCGCCCGCTGCCAAGCCGGCCAACGGCGGGCAGCGGATCTAGCCTAGTGGAGCGTTGCTATGAAGTTGAAACACCTTTTCCGCGCAGCCCTGGTGGCGGCGCTGGTATCCGCCTTGTCGGGTTGCTGGATGTTCATGCCGCCGGGTGGTGGTGGGGGGCATGGTGGTGGCCACGGCGGTGGCGGTGGCTTTGGCGGCCACCAAGGCGGCGGCCCACGCTAAGCTGCCCCCCTGCACAGAGCGGTCAATTATTGCTGTGCGCTGCCACCGCGTTGGCCAGCAGCTTGAAAACCTTCAGTGGGCTCATTTCGATGGGCTGGTCGGCCGGCTGCGCATTCGGCGTTACCCACGCCTCGTCAGAGTGTGAGTACACCGAGCTGTAGTGCATATCGTCCAGGCTTACCCCGGGGGCGCTCCAGGACAGCATCAGGGCGAGCAGCAGATGCTCTCGCAGCCCTGCGCGTGGTACGTGGTCGGCCGACTTGGCGAGCGCAGCGAACATCCTGTGCAGAAATGCCCCCAAGTGCTCTACTTCTTCAGGTGTAGCCCGTGCTGCACTGCCACGGTACAGCGAGACGTGGCAGATCGACTTGTCGCTGACCTCCTCGGGTAGCGGAACCAGGATATCGGTCGGCATCTCCGGTATTTCGAAGCTGAGCAAATGGTCGAATCGATCGTCGCGCTCAGGCGTACGGTAGTAATCGAAGTACTGAGGCATGAAGCCATGTTCCCTGGCGGTGGTCAATGTGACGTCGATGATGAAACCCAGGCGTTGCAGACCCTCAAGCATGTAACGGATGCCTTCGTCGAGCACTTCGCGATAATTGCGGTTGCGCTCACCTTGAGCGTTGAAAATGTGCCCTTCGACATCCCGCACATCAGCCAGCAAGTTGCGCAATACGTCACGCCGGCCTGCATAGAAATACTGCCAGGCGTGCTCCCAACGCACCTGTTCGAAGTCCACGGCAGGTTGAACGTGAGTGGGTAGCGCCGATTGTTTGGCCTGCAGCGCGTTGATCTGTTTCTTCAGTTCTTCAACCTGTGCTGTCAGTGCCCTTTCCTGGGTCGACAGGCCTTCACGCATGCCCAGGCGCAGTGTGTCGATACGCGTCTGTCCGGAGACTGGGTATTTGAAGCGTGCCACTGCAGGGCGGTGGTCCCCCAACACATGTTCGCACCAGCGTGCGAAGGTCGCGTGCTCGCCATTCGCCTTGGGCAAGCGTTTGCTTAACTTGTTCAGTGTGCTGTCGTCGAATTCGCTGCAATCAAGCAAGACGTCGTAGCGTTTCAGGATGTTCAACTGAACCTGTTGAACGAGGGCGTCGCGATCCATGCCTAGGGGCTCCGTGGCGGTAGAGAGGGCTGCGCAGCACAGCACGGGCAGTTTACGTTGCCGGTAAATTGATGGCTACTGGCTATCGTGCTGTAGGTGTTCAGCTTGCACCGTTTCGGCGGGTGGCACGGCGGCCTGGGAACGCTGCAGCGTAGCGTTCTTGTTCGCCACGCCGAACGGCACATGCACCATCGGCAGATTCCCCGCTGGCGATTGCAAATGCGTGCGCTGGTCGTCGAAGAACACATGCGGTTTGAGGATCGACAGCACCCTGGGTTTCTCCATCCCACCCAGAAAGAAGCACTCATCTGGCGACACGCCCCAATCCTTCAAGGTGGTCACCACCCGCTCATGGGAAGGTGCATTGCGCGCCGTGACGATGGCAATGCGCAAAATTCGCTTGTACGTCGGGTCCTCGGCCAGCTTGCGATCTTCAAGCATGCGTATCAGCGAAAGCTTGCGGTACAGGTCCGCCAACGGCCCAGGCGAATGCGGGGTGCCCTTGTGCACGCGCTCATGTTCCTGAAAGTCGTCCAGGTTGTCGTTGCGCTTGTACACGCTCTCGGCCTCGTCGTCGGCGATCACGCCATCGAAGTCGAAGGCCACTCGCAGCTCTGTGTCGATTTCATCGTCGTAGATGCGTGTAGGCAGCACGCGCCCGGCCGGGTAGTTGGCGTCGATGGCTTTTTGCACGTCTTCCTCATTGGCACTGAGGAACAGCGAGGCATTGAATGCCGGGATGTATTCGTAAGGCGAGCGGCCCGACATGAACGCCGCGCGGGTGATGTCCAGCTGATAATGGTTGATCGAGCGAAACACCCGCAGGCCGGTTTCGGGCGAGTTGCGCGAGAGCAGTACCACCTCCACTGGCAATTGCTCGGGGAAGGCTTGATTGATGCTCAGGAAGCGGCGAATGAAAGGGAACGCCACACCTCGGGGAAACGGCTCGTCCAGGTTTTGCTCCTGGTGTTGGCGATAGGCCTCGACACCTTCGGACTTGTAGATGTCGTCCGAGACAGTGAGGTCGAACAGCGCACTCGAGGCAACGCCGATGACCAGTTTTTCTTCAATAGGGTAGGGCATGAGTTGCTCCTGCAAGTGGCCTGAAAGCGAGTGTACGCGCACGCTGCGTCGAAAGCCCTCAGGCCTCCGGCGCCAGCCCGAGCAGTACTTGAATCTGGTGTTGCAGCTGGCTCACATGTTCGCGCTCCGTGCGCAGAGCCGCGTGCAGCGTGCTGTTCTCCTGCCTGTGGATACGTGCGGTGTGTTCCAGTTCACGGTCGCTTTGCAGCAGGCTCCATATCTCGCCTTGGCGGACAAGTTGGAGACACACCAGCAGCAGAGTAATGCCGCAGACACCCAGCAGGGCGATTTCGATTGCTTCCATGTAACGTTCCTCGGGAGTGGTCATCAGCTGGTAAGCAAAAAGATATGTCGCCAATAATTACATGTCGATAGTGATGACTTATACAGGTAAGAGAATGGTGCAGGTTCAGCGGGACTCGCCCTGGCGCGTCATGACGCAGCGGCAGGCAATTTGATATCACTCAGTGCAAGCGATGCCACGGTGGACAAGGCTTTGCCAGCATTGAGGGTGCCGTGAGCAGACGGTGCACGCCTTCACCAAGATGTGACTGGCTACTTTACATATCTGGCTTGGTCAGCCTTGTCAGATACCTGGCCAATTTCTCAATTCCATAACTCATCAGTGGATCCGGTGATGCCATTTTGATAGCTTCCCCCGCTTTATCGCAGTATCCGGATAGATTGATGAACCAGCCACACGAACACAGCACTCTGACGCCTTCCAGCGAGGCGGATGTGGACAGGGTGATCGAGAACACTATTGAGGCAGACGCTTTGACCCGGCAGGCCACCGAGCAAGGCGCGTTGCTGGCCAGTATCGAGGTGCTGAACAAGAAGCTGGTGGCAAGTACCCTGGCCCGGGTGCAGAAGGAAGGGGCGATTCGCAAGAGCCTTGAGCAGCATCAGCAGCAACTGGCAGCCAGCAACCTGGCCCGGGAAGGCCTGTCCACCACAATGACCACGGCGTTGAAGAAGCTCGCACTGGCAACCAGCGCTCAGGCAGACCGTGTGGACAGCGTGGAGTCACGGCTAGCAAGCCTGGCTGAGCGTCAATGTGAATGCGAACAGCAGTCAGCACCCGGTTGGCCAGCGTATCTGGAACGGCACGCCGTGTCGTTGCTGGCCTTGGCCGTGGCGGTCTTTACGCTGGGGCTGCACCTGCTCGGTTAACGCGGACCGGCATCGCGCAGGGTGGCTTGGCCCTGGCGTTCTATTGCCGTCAGATCAGGATGTAGTCGCTGCGTACCACCAGCGGCTCATGCGGCCCTTCGACCAGGTGCACAAACTGCCCGTCCACCTGATCGATCGCCAGGCAGTCATCGACATCGAGCAGGGCATCGGTGTGCGGCTTCAGCCAATGCGCTTGCATCCGCTGCTTGCCCAGGGCCTTGGCTGCAGCCTTGTTGTGGGCGGCAACCAGCAGGAAGCGGTGCGCCTCGCCGAACACATCGCGTTCATACCCGCCGAGGTTGATGAAATACAGGCGCAGAGCGCCGCGTGCGGGTGAGCCCGGGCGCAGTTCAATGCGCTGGCCGTCTACGCCGTGCACTTCCAACCACGAATCGATGTGCAAGCCTTGCGGGCTACCGAACCACGCCTTGCGCAGCTGCGGGTAGGCCTGTTCGAAGGTATCGGCCTGGGCGAATACCACGTCGTGGACTTCAATCTTGGCGCCGGGGTGGCGGCCTCCGAGCATGACGACGTAAAGCATGGGCGATCCTTTGCAGGGTTGATGTAAGCGTGCGGCATTAGGACAGGTGCTGTATCAGAAAGTCCACAAAAACCCGCACTCGCGCGGGCATCGCCGGGCCACCGACGAACACTGCATGGATCGGCTCGCGGTCGTCAGGGTTGTATGCCTCGAGCAACGGCACCAGCCGCCCACTGGCCAGGTCATCGACCACGGTGAAGGTGCCGATTCGCGCGATGCCGGCACCCAGCCTGGCCAGTTGCGCCAAGGCTTCACCGCTGCTGCATTCGATATTTCCCGCCACCCTCAACGAGAACGTTTGCCCGTCGCGACGAAACGGCCAGTCGGGGGCGGCGCGGCGGAAGTTGAAGCGCAGGCAGTTGTGCCGGGCCAGGTCTTCAGGCTCAAGCGGGGTGCCGCAGCGTTGCAGGTAGTCAGGTGAGGCAACTACCACCTGGCCGGTTTCGCCAATGGTACGGGCGCTCAACGAGCTGTCCGGAAGGTGCCCGAAACGCAGCGCCACGTCGGCCTGGCCGCCGAGAATGTCGGCTACCTCGTCGCTGAGGGTCAGGTCGACCAGCACCTGCGGGTAGCGCGCGCTGAAGGCTGCCAGTAGCGGCACGACGGTCAGCCGGGCATGGCCCAGCGCAGCGCTGACCCGCAAGCGCCCGCGTGGCACGCCCTGGTCTGTGATGGCCTCTTCGACTTCGAGCATGTCTGCCAGCACCCGCCGCGCGCCGCGCAAGTACGCCTCACCCTCGGGGGTGAGGGTGATCGCCCGGGTGGTGCGCAGCAGCAGGCGAGTGCCCAGGCGCTGTTCGGTGCGGGCGAGGATGCGGCTGACCGCGGAAGGCGTCAGGTTCAGTGCCCGCGCGGCAGCCGATAGGCTGCCCTCGTGCGCCACCCTGGCAAAAACCTCCATCTCTCCAGATCTGCCACTGAAGTCCATTTGTGCCTCACAAGCAAAGGTGGTTCGCAAAAAAGCAGTCTAGTGCGACTTTGAAACAGATCGTAGCATTCGCGGCATAGATAAGGAGCTTGCCATGCGTATCAATCCACCTCTCGTCGCACTCGCCATCGGTGCCTTTGGCATCGGTGTCACGGAGTTCGCCCCCATGGGCATGTTGCCCAGTATCGCCACCGACCTTGGTGTTTCCATTCCTGCTGCCGGGCTGCTGGTCAGTGCCTATGCCATTGGCGTGCTGATCGGCGCGCCTTTGATGACCCTGGCCACGGTGAAGATCCCACGGCGTTACCTGTTGATCGGGCTGATGGCCATTTTCACCCTGGGTAATTTGATGTCGGCCCTGGCCAGTGACTACGCCAGCTTGCTGGTGGCCCGCGTGGTCACCTCGCTCAACCACGGTGCTTTCTTCGGCATCGGCTCGATCGTCGCGGCCAGCGTGGTGCCGCCCGAGAAGCGCGCTGGGGCCGTGGCAGCCATGTTCATGGGCTTGACCCTGGCCACCATCGGCGGAGTGCCGTTGGCGACCTGGTTTGGTGAAATGCTGGGCTGGCGCACGGCGTTCTGGGTATAGCCGGGCTTGGCCTGGTGGCGATGACCACGCTCTGGTACGCGCTGCCCAATGTGGCCGCGCCCAAGGGGGATGGGGCCCTGGCCGAAATCCGCGTGCTAGGCCGTGGGCCGGTGCTGGCGGCGTTGTTGCTGACCGTGGTGGGTTCCAGTGCGATGTTCACGGTGTTCACCTACATTGCGCCGATCCTGCAAAGCGAAGCGGCGGCGTCCACCACCTTCGTGACGGCCATGCTGGTGTTGTTCGGTGTCGGCCTGACCCTGGGCAACGTGTGGGGCGGCAAGGCGGCGGATCGCTCGATCGATCGCACGTTGATCCTGTCGTTGGCCGTTTTGATTGCCGTGTTGCTGGTGTTCCCGCTGGTGCTGGACTGGCCGCTGCCGACGGCTCTGGCGATCCTGGTCTGGGGAGCAGCGAGCTTTGCTTTGGTTCCACCCCTGCAGATGCGGGTGATGGAAGCGGCCGAAGATGCGCCCAACCTGGCATCGGCAGTCAACATTGGCGCGTTCAACCTGGGTAACGCGATTGGCGCGGCACTGGGTGGCGCGGTGATCAATGCGGGGCTGGGTTACCCGGCGATTTCCCTGGCGGGCGCGGCGATGGCGGCGTTGGGGTTGGTGATGGTGCTGCTGTTTGCCTGGCGTGGGCGAGTAGTGGCTGCAGCGGGGCAGGTGGCGCTGTAGCACGCTGAGTTCGCGCCCCTACCGCGACACAAGGTCGCTTCCACAAGTGCAGCGCAAGCTCCAGGTGCTGCGCGGTCTCTGTGGGAGCGGCCTTGTGTCGCGATGGGCTGCAAAGCAGCTACCGCCCCTGTACACACCCACCCCGCCCGCCGATAAAAGTCGTTGTTGGCGTTACGGCGTACCATTGCGGCCATGCAGGTGATAGGCCGGGCGCTCGCTCAGGCGTTCGTAGTAGTCGCGCACTGCCGGCAAGTGCGGGTGCTCGAATGGCGTTTCGAACCAGCGATTGACCGACAGGCCGATAGGGATGTCGGCCAGAGTGAACTGGTTGCCGGCCACATAGGCACCGGTGCCGGCCAGCTGACGGTCGAGGATGTGCATGTAACGCGACCACTCCGCGCAACCGGCCGCAAGCGCCTGTGGGTCTTGGTGGGCGGGTGAATGCCTGACCAGCGACATGAACGCGTAGCTCCACGAACGGTTCAGGTCCGAGGCCTGCCAGTCGATCCACTGGTCGATCCGGGCCCGCGCCTGCGCTTCGCTTGGATAGAACGCGGTGGCGCCGTAGCGGTTGGCCAGGTAGCGGATGATGCTGTTGGACTCCCACAGCGTAAAGTCGCCATCCTGGATCACCGGGACCATGGCATTGGGGTTCAGTGCCAGGAACTCGGCGTTGTCGGTGGGCTGAAAGCCTGACCCCCAATCCTCACGCTCGAACGCGACCTCGAACTCGGCACAGGCCCACAAAACTTTCCGCACGTTGATGGAAGAGGCTCTGCCCAGTATCCGTAGCATGGTGTTCGTCCTTGTGTAGGGGAGGTTGATCGTCCGCCACTGCCGTGCAGTGGTCAAGGGGCCGAACAGCGACGGAACCGCCCTTCGTAATGTTCTTGTAGTCCATTTCCGAAAGTAACCCTTTTCACCCCCTTGGCTATTGTGGAGGTAGCCGGAGCACCCTAGTCTCCGCACGCCCGCAACCCACCAAGCCCGGTCAGGCTTGCCTGGGGGGCGTGAAGTTGGCACCCTTGGGCGGTTTTGAACGTCTGTAACACGACAGAAGGAAGTATGCATTGAGCTGGGACAAGGTGGGGAAGCTTCTCGTCGCCGTGCTGATTGGCCTGATGGTCCTGTTGGCCGCCTACGCGTTGCTCAGGGGCAACCCGCGCTTGGAGGCGTCACTGACCTATGCCTACCTCACTTACCCCAGCCAGTTCAGCGAGCGTATCAGCAAGGCCAGCGAACAGCTCAAGTACGAACAATTGCAGGGGCGCATCAACAACATCGAACAGGGCGAACTGAGCCATGACCAGGTCGAGCGGCTGATCGAAATGGCTCAGGCACCGTATGCCCAACTGTTCGCCAAGCCGTTCGAAGCCGGGCTGGTCGACCACCGCACCGGCTTGCTCATCGAGCTGCGCAACAGTGGTGACGCGCAGGTACGCCAGGTGAAAATCCGCCTGCCAGCCAAGGGCCTGGTGCAGGTGCGCGATGCTGCCGGCAACGACACGCTGCTGGAAACCGCAACCGCCCAGGTGGAGATCCCGGCCATAGAGCCAGGCGGTACGTGCAAGGTGTGGGTGTATTTCGACGCAGACTATTCACAGATCCGCCAGGGCGGGGTCAGCATCAGCCACGCCAACGGTGCCGCCAATGTGCAGGTGTACCACGAGGTCATCGGCTTCCCGGCCTTGGTGGCCCGCTACAGCCGCGAGCTGATGGTGTTGCTGGGAGCGCTGGCGGCCACCGTGCTGGGGTTGGGCTACGCCTGCCTGGCACGACGTACTACGCGGTAAGCGCCTGCAGAAAAATGCGGGCATGCGTGTGCTGCAATCAAAGGTTATTTGCTGCAAACGCAACGCTGCCCCATTGACCACCCTTTATAGTGCTCGGCATTACAAGAGCCATGCCGAGCCTGCCTGATGATCCCTTCCCTGGACTCCATTTTTTCTCGCCTGCGCCTACGCCAGTTGCGTCTGTTGATCGAGCTGGACCGTTGCGGTTCGCTGCACAAGGCGGCCGAAGCCATGGCCATCTCCCAGCCCGGTGCCACAAAGGCCTTGCGCGAGGTGGAAGAAGTGCTGGGCGTACCGTTGTTCCAGCGCTTGCCTAGTGGTTTGGTGGCCAACGATGTGGGCCGTTGCGTGGTGCGCTATGCGCGGCTGATTCACAGCGACCTGGGGCATTTGCGCGAAGAAGTGCTGGGCATCGTACAAGGCCAGGGTGGGCGGCTGGCGGTGGGCTGCATCATGGGCGCTATGCCGGCGCTGGTCAGCGCCTTGGGGCGCTTGCGCCGCAAACAGCCACAGTTGGCCGTGGAGATCGCCGAGAACACCAGCGCCAATCTGCTCGCTCAGCTGGATGAGGGGCGGCTCGACCTGGCCATCTGTCGACCGGGCCTGGGCCGTAACGCTGCGGAATATGCCTTTGTCGAACTGGCTCATGAGCCACTGGCGGTGGTCGCGCACCCACAGCACCCACTGGCTGGGGCGATGGCTCTGGAGATCGGCGAGCTGAGCCAGTACCGTTGGGTTGTCTACCCGGCCAACATGCCCATGCGCCAGGCGCTGGAGCGCGAGTTGAGCGAGGCCGGAGTGCAAGTGCCACGCTATCCGCTGGAAACCTTCTCCACCTTCGCCACCTTCATGCTGCTGGAAGATGATCCGAGCCTGGTGGCGGTCATCCCGAGTGCAGTGGCGGCCTTCGCCGAACAGCGTGGGTTGCTGGTGTCGCTGGCGGTGCAGCTGCGGGCGTTGAGCGAGCCGTTCGGCATCGTGCACCGGGTAGCGGCGCCATTGTCGCCAGCGGCGCGGTTGCTGGTAGAGGAGTTGGTAGCTGGTTGACGCGCCACAGTGCCTATCCACCCCCGACCCGTTGTTGCAGCGCTGGTGGGGATAAGCAATGGTTATTGGTAGATCAGCTCTTTTCATTATCGGTGGCCGTGACCGGCGTTCTAGATTGTACCGGCACGGCCTGCCTGCAACCCTGTAACTGCATTACATCTAGGAGCAACCCAATGGATCTAGGTATTACCGGCCGCTGGGCCATCGTCTGCGCGGCCAGCCAGGGCCTGGGCAAAGGCTGCGCCGAGGCGCTTGGCAAAGAGGGCGTCAACCTGGTCATCAATGCCCGTACCGACGCCACCTTGCAGCAGACCGCCAATGAGTTGCGCGCGGCTAATCCGGGCATCGAGGTGCGTACCGTAGCCGGTGATGTAGCCGATGCCGAGGTACGTCAGGCGCTGCTGGCGGCCTGCCCGCAGGTCGATATTCTGGTCAACAACGCCGGTGGCCCGCCACCGGGGACTTCCGTGACTGGGGGCGTGAAGACTGGCTGAAGGCGTTGGACGCCAACATGCTCACCCCCATCGAGCTGATCAAAGCGGTGGTCGATGGCATGGCCGAGCGGGGGTTCGGCCGGGTGGTGAATATCACTTCAGGCGCAGTGAAGGCACCGATCGACATACTGGGCCTGTCCAATGGCGCCCGCAGTGGCCTGACCGGCTTCATCGCCGGACTGGCCCGGCAGCAGCGCCTGGCGGGCAGCAACGTGACGCTGAACAACCTGCTGCCCGGGGCGTTCGACACGGCGCGTCTGCAAAAGACGTTGAAGGCGGCAGGCGGTGATGTGCAAGCCACTGCCCAGGCGCGGCGCAAGGCCATTCCGGCGGCACGCTTTGGTGATGCCGGGGAGTTCGGTGCTTATTGCGCGTTTCTGTGCAGCGCGCAGGCCGGATACATCACCGGGCAGAACCTGCTGATTGATGGCGGGGCGTATCCGGGTACGTTCTGAAAGCTGGGGCTGTAAAGCAGCCCCAATATTCAGATTGAATCAGCCCGGTGATCAGTGAATCGCCACCGGGTTGATATTGACTTGAGTCGAGCCCTTGTACAGCGGCTGGCCCAGCACGAACAGGAACTCGAACGCCTTGTCTTTCACCAGCGCGCGCGTGTCGATCAATTCCAGGTTGTAAATGCCACGCTTGGCCAGCATGAATTGGTTGACCGGGAACTCTTCACCGGTCGGGTTGGGGTATACCTCGGAGGCCCAGGTATCGCCACCGAAGGCGACGATGCCCTGATCCGCCAGCCATTCGGCAGCCGGTAGGTCGATGCCTGGCTCGGTGGCGAGGAACTGCTGGTTATCCTTGCCGACCAACTCCAGCCAGCCGGTGTTGAACAGCACCACATCACCCTTGCGCAGGGTAATGCCTTCTTTCTTCAGCACCGCCTTGATGTCTGCGACGGTAAACGCGGTGCCACCCGGTACGATGGCCTTGCCGAAGTAGGCCGTCATGTCCAGCACCACACCACGCGTGACCATGGGCGGTACTTTCTCCACGCCGAGCTTGGTCACGCCTTCGACGGTGACGAAATCCGCAGCCTTGTTGCCGTTGTAGTAGACGTTGTCGATGCCGATATGACCGATGCCGTTGAGCTGGGTGCCAACGCCGGTCCAGCCGTTGACCAGTTCATCGTTGAAGCTGAACTTGTTGCGGCCGAGGGTCTGGCCGGCCTGCTCGCCGGGCTGGATGTTGTACAGGTGAAAGCTGCGGTGGCGGAACGCCGGCAAGTCCTTGCTCACGGGTACGGCCAAGGGGTAGGTCTTGCCGGTCTTGACCAGGCCGACGGCCTGCTTGACCACGTCTGGGGTGAGCAGGTTGGCAGCGCCGATTTCATCCTGCTTGCCGTACGGCGAGTGCTGCCAGTCGGTGGCAAGGGTAGCCTGGGCAGTGGTCGCCAAGGCGACGGCCAGCAGCAGGGGCTTGAAGCGTTTCATCGTGTACTCCTGAAAGTGATGCGTTGTCAGGAGCGAATTCTGCGCAGGGCCGGCACCGGGAAAAAGCGCTCGGCAGGACAATGATATTTGCCTGCCGGTCAACAACCGCCATCGTGCAGCGCCAGGCTCTGGCGCAGCTGTTCCAGCATGGCCACGCGCAGCGTCTTCGGGGCCTGCACGCGGATCGAACCCGCTTGCGACAGCAGCCAGCCCATCAGTGCCCGGTTGTCGTCGACGGTGGCCACCAATGCCGCGCCGCCGCTCGCTTGCGGGGTCAGCTGCATGTCTGCGGACAGCGGGGATTCTTTCAGCAGGCGCGCCAGTGTGTCGTCCACCCAGGCGTGCAGTTCAACCTGTGCCGGGGGTGTCAGTATGTCCGGTTGCAGTGGCTGCGCATCGACCAGGCTCATGCTCGGTTGCCAGTACCAACCGTAGGGCATGCCTTTGCTGTTGCACTGCAGCGGGAACAGCGCAGCGAGCTCGACCAGGTCGCGCTCGACGGTACGTTTGCTGGTGGTATGACCCACGGTTGTCAGGGCGGCCTGCAACTGGGTAGAGCTCATGCCCGGATGGCGGCCGGGCAGCAACTTGAGCAACTGCCACTGGCGGGCAATAGTGTGGCGGGTTGGGTGGCTGGGCAAAGGGCTCGTCCTTGAGGGCAGGCACCAAGCCTGCCTGAGTAATGGCGTTTAGCTATTGCCCAGCATACCTTGTCACAGAATGGGATCCAAGTTGCGCGGATGCCCTTCAGCCGAGGCGCGTCACCCATTTGCCTGCGCCTTGGCCTTCTTTCAATTGCCGCAGTGCATCGGGCAGCGTGGCGAAGTCGAACTCACGGCGTTGAGGCGCGATCAGGCTGCCATTGGCGACAGCCTGCAACAGCTGTTCACCAGCCATGCGCAGGGCCTGGCGATCTGCCAGGCGGCCATGGGCATGCACGCTGTTCAGCGCCACTTCATGCAGCGAAATGGCTGTGCTGAAGGCGGCTGTTGGCGCGCTTTCCTGGCGGTCCTGGATGCACACCAGGTGCCCGTTGTAGCCCAGCAGGTGGGCGAGGCTGCCTGCGTGGGCGCCACTGACGGTGTCGAACAGGGCATGCAGCGGGCGCTCACCCAGGGCGACCTGCAACTGCTGTTGCCAGTCGGCGTCGTGGTAGTCGAACACGCCGCTTGTGCCCAGCGCCTTGAGCGCCGCGTGGTGGCGCTGGCTGGCTGTCGCCCATACGCGCAGGCCACGTTGTGCGGCCAACTGCGCCAGGTAGAAGCCCACCGCACCACCGGCACCAATCACCAGCACATCGCGGCTGGTGCCTGCCGGTATCTTGGCCAGGGCCTGCCAGGCGGTCAGCGCGGGGCAGGGTACGGCGGCGGCGGCGCTGTCGCTGAGTGCGCTGGGGATGTGCATCACCAGGCTGGCATCGAGCAGGCAATGCTCGGCGAAACTGCCGTCGCGAGCCAGCGACTGATGGTAAGCCACGCGGCTGCCCAAGGGCAGTTCGACGCCTGCGCCAGCGGAGACGACCACTCCGGCGCCATCCACACCCGGTACTGTGCCTTGCTGCCAGGCCGGATGGCCCCATTCGCAGATTTTCCAGTCCACCGGGTTGAGGGCTATAGCTCGGTTGGCCACCAGCACTTCGCCGGGGCCGGGTTGCGGCAGGGGTTTGCGCAGCAGCTGCAGGCCTTCGAGGCCGGCGTTCGGGGTCCAGCCCCAGGCTTGATAATCAGTTGGCATGGTGCGGGTCCTTGTGAGACGAGTATGGGCGGCAGGCTAGCGCAGATGAGGCGGGGGATACAGGCGGGGGTGGGACAAGGTGTTTTGACGGGGGGGCAAAAGCGCTTTGCCCCCACCCTCGAATCTTGCAAGGGGATGAGGTACCTGGGGGACTCGCTTAGCCCAGGGTTTTCGCCAAGGCTTGCAGGCCACCTTCGTAGATGCCTTTGAACAGTGCCTCAGCCTCGGCCTCACTGACACCGGCCGGGTGAATTCGCCGAACCACTCCACCAGGCTGCCTTGGCCGTCGGCCTTGACTCGCAGGGTCGATCGGTAGTCGGTCACCGGAAACGGGCTGCTCAGGATCGTGTAGCTGTAGCTGCGCGCGTTGTCGTCAAAAGCTGTAAGGCGCTCGACGATGCTGTTGCCGTCCGGGTCTTTCAGCGAGCGCACACGGCCGCCTTCGCTGGAGATGCTCTCGGGGATGAACGGCAGCCAGTCCGGCAGGCTGTCGAAACCGCCGATCAATGCCCAGACGTGTTCAGGGCTGTGTTGGGCTTGCAGGGAAGCGTAGGCAGTTGCCATAGGGTAATGCTCCAGTTGAGTTCAGATAGCAAGGCTGTCGACCACACCGCCGTCGACCCGCAGGGCCGCGCCGGTGGTGGCGGAGGAGTAAGGCGAGGCGAGGTACACCGCGAGGTGGGCGACTTCGTCGACATCGGCGGCGCGCTGAATGATCGAACTTGGCCGTGCGGTACGTACGAAGTTGTCGGCCTCTTCACGAATGCTGCGCCCGGACGCCTGTGCCGCATCGGCTACCAGCGCGGCCACGCCATCGGTCAGGGTCGGGCCGGGCAGTATCGCGTTCACGGTAACCCCGGTGCCGGCCAGGCGCTTGGCCAGGCCATGGGAAACGGCCAAGTTGGCGGCCTTGGTAACACCGTAGTTGATCATGTCCGCAGGGATGGCGATGCCCGATTCCGAGGAAATGAACAGGATCCGCCCCCAGCCTTTCTCGACCATCCCCGGTGCATAGTGGCGGGCCAGGCGCACGCCGCTCAACACGTTGGTATCGTAGAAGCGCGCCCACTCACTGTCGGCCACGTCGAAGAAGTCGACGTCGTCGTAGATGCCCAGGTTGTTGACCAGGATGTCGGCCCGTGGGTGGGCGGCGAACAGGGTGTCGGCACCGGTGGCGGTGCCCAGGTCGGCGACCACGCCGTGAATCTGCCCACGGCCGCCTTGTTGGCGCAGTTCGGCCAAGGCTGCATCCAGCGATTTCTGGCTGCGGCCGGCAATGACCACGTCGGCGTTGGCGCGGGCCAGGCCGCGGGCGATGGCCAGACCAATACCGCCGGTAGAGCCGCTGATGATGGCGGTGCGCCCGCCGAGGTCGATGTTCATGGAATGGCTCCTGTGGGTGAGTTGTATCGATGAGAGCCATCCTAGTAAAGCCTACTCAGACTGTAAAAGACGTAATTCGACTGAGTTCAGACCTCTATGGACTTATTCGCCTGCGCCAGCACGCGTTCACGGAAAATGCCCACGATCGGCCGCAGGTCGACCTGGTGCCAGGCGGCCCACAATTGCACGCTGGGTTGGAACCAATCCAGCTGACGCAAAACCACGGTTGGCCCGGCACTGGCCGTCAGGCTGCCCTGCACCATGGCCAGGCCCAGGCCCGCGGACACCAGGCCGAGCACGCTCAATGGGTCGGTCGCTTCAAGGGACAAGCGCGGGGTAAAACCGGCATCACCGCAGCGGGCGATGAAGTCGTCGCGCTTGTTCACCTGGTCGGGCTGGCCCCCGGTGATGATCCATTCCTGCTCGTGCAGGTCGGCCGGGGTCAGTTCCGCCTTGCTGGCCAGAGGGTGCGAGGCTGGGATGGCCAGCAGCATTGGGTCATCCAGTACTGGCTGCGCACGCAAGTCGGGGTCGTGCTTCGGCGGCGGCTCGCACACCAGGGCAATGTCCAGGCTGCGCTGGCGCAGGCCTTCGAACTGCTCGCTGGGGATCATGTTGTACAGCGCAATGTGAATGTTCGGGCGTTCGCCACGAATGGCCCGCACTGCGCCAGGCAGCACACCAGCGTGGATGGCGTGGTTGACGTAGCCGATGCACAAGCCGCCTTCCTCGCCACGGCCCAGGCGCTTGCCCAGCGACTCCAAGCGCTCGGCATGCTTGAGCAGGCCGCGCGCCTCGGCCAGGAAGGTGCGCCCGTCGTTAGTCAGGTACAGCCGCTGGTTGCGCCGTTCGAACAGGGCCAGGCCAAGGTTGTCCTCCAGCTGGGCGATCTGCCGGCTGAGGGGCGATTGGGAAATATGCAGCTGCTCGGCGGCTCGGCCGACATTCTCGCATTCGGCGACGGCCACGAAGTAGCGCAACTGACGCAAATCCTGCATGAGACCTCCAGGGACTTAACTGTGACGAATTATGACTTGGACGGTCTGGGTTTGGCCAGCCTAGGATGTGCTCACGTCGTCGGTTGATGACCTTACACACCCTTTCTGGAGACATGCCATGAGCTTGAAAGACCTGATCGCCAACCCCCTGGGCTTTGGTACCGCGCCACTGGGCAACATGTTCCGCAACGTGCCAGATACCGAAGTGCAAGCCTCGGTGGACGCGGCCTGGAACAACGGTGTGCGCTACTTCGACACTGCGCCTTTCTACGGTGCCGGGCTGTCGGAAATCCGCCTCGGCAAGGCCCTGGCCCAGCGCCCGCGCCATGAATACGTGCTGAGCAGCAAGGTTGGCCGCGTCATCCTCGACGCACTGGAAGACCCGGCTGCTCGTGAGCTGGGCGAGAAGAGCGGCCTGTTCGAGCACGGCAACCGTAACCGCATCGTCAATGACTACAGCGCCGATGCCACCCTGCGCTCGATCGAAGACACCCTCAAGCGTATGGGTACCGACTACCTGGATATCGTCTGGATTCACGACATCGCCCAGGACTTCTACGGTGACGAATGGCTGAGCCAGTTCGAAATCGCTCGTACCGGTGCCTTCCGCGTGCTGACCCGCCTGCGTGAAGAAGGCGTGATCAAGGCATGGGGCTTGGGCGTGAACCGCGTCGAGCCGATCGAGCTGACATTGGACCTCGAAGCAGCACGCCCGGACGGCTTCCTGCTGGCGGGTCGCTACAGCCTTCTGGACCACGACCGTGCGTTGCAACGGGTAATGCCAGGTGCATTGGCGCAAGGCCTCGGCATTGTCGTCGGCGGCCCGTACAACTCCGGCGTGATTGCCGGGGGAGAGCACTACGAGTACCAGAAGGCCAGCCCGCAAATCCGTGCCCGTGTCCAGCGCCTGAACGAAGTGGCGGCGCGCCATGGGGTGGACATCAAGGCTGCGGCGTTGCAGTTCTCGCTGGCGCACCCCGCGGTAGCGGCGGTGATCCCAGGGGCGACCCGGCCACAACATGCCGACCAAGACCTGGCGGCGTTCAATGCGGTGATTCCGGCCGCGTTCTGGGCCGAGCTGCGTGAGCTGGGGCTGATCGCCCAGCAGGCACCGGTACCTGAAGCCTAATCGCGAAAGGGGGAGGGCTTTGCCCTCCTATCGCCAGCGAAGCCTGTTAACCGAGACTTTGCTGCAAGGCCTCGATAAACACCTCTTCTGCCCGACTGAAGCGCTGCTCCCTGTTCCACAACAGGTGAATATCCACATCGGCAATCCCTTCCTGCGGCGGCAACTTCCACAGCAACCCCGCCTCTACATCCGGCGCCACCACATGCTCGGGCAGGCAGCCGATGCCAAAGCCGGCGATCACCAGCCGGCGTACTTCCTCCAGGCTTGGCGATGACGCCACGATGCGCCCGGCAAAGCCCTGCTGGTCGCGGAAAATGGTCAGCGGCGACAACATGCCGCCAATCTGGTCGCTGGTAAAACTGACGAAATTCTCCCGTTGCAAGTCGCCTTCGGCCTGGCCGAACAAGGCATGGTGCTTGCCGCAGAAAAACGCATAGCGCTGGCGCAGAAACAGCCGTTGCTCCAGCCGTGGCTGCGCACGCCGGTTGAGGCTAAGGCCCGCTGTGGCGGTTTTCTCCTGCAGGGCGGCGACGATGTCGGAACTGCGCATCACGTCGATTTCCAGCTCCACCCGTGGGTGCTGGCGATGGAAGTCGGCGAGGAAGTCGTCGAAGCGTTCGCTGACGATGCGGCTGATCATCAACAGACGCACCTTGCCTACCAGTTCGTCCGCCGGTTGCTCCAGCAAACCGCCGATCTGCGACATCTGCCCATACACCTCGCCAGCCAGCTGGAACAGCTGCTCGCCCATTTCCGTCAGCACGAAACGCGGCCCACGTCGGGCGATAAGCTGGCGGCCAAGCTGCTCTTCAAGGCGCTTGAGCGCCTGGCTCACGGCCGGCTGGGTGAGGTGCAGGCGGGCGGCGGCGCGGCTGATGGACAGTTCCTG
Source organism: Pseudomonas putida (assembly GCA_041071465.1). Taxonomy (NCBI): domain Bacteria; kingdom Pseudomonadati; phylum Pseudomonadota; class Gammaproteobacteria; order Pseudomonadales; family Pseudomonadaceae; genus Pseudomonas; species Pseudomonas putida. Next base: position 4,374,773 of record CP163498.1, read on the forward strand.
GCCGATGACCCGGAAGGTGCGCAGCAGGTTCCAGTCGAGGCGGTCGTTGAGCAGACGGTCGGACATGGCGAGGCTCGATGATAAGCGTGGCTAATAGTACGAATAATAAATAGAAAATTGACTAATCATAGCCCTGAGCCGATAAATCGCAGGCCAAGCGCCACGAGAGCGCGACAATGACCCAGCAACTCCTGCCAGAACAACAAGCAAAGGAGCCCCCATGAAGCCCACCGCTTCCGCCCAGCCACGTCGTGCAGCTGCTGCCGCGTTCATCGGCACCATGATCGAATGGTACGACTTCTACATTTACGCCACCGCCGCCGCCCTGGTGTTCGGTGCCTTGTTCTTCCCCTCCGACGACAGCCTGTTCAGCACCATGGCCGCGTTCGGCACCTTCGCCGTGGGCTTTTTCGCCCGGCCGCTGGGTGGCATTGTCTTCGGCCACGTGGGCGACCGTATCGGCCGCAAGAAGTCGCTGGTCATCACCCTGCTGATGATGGGCATCGTCACCGTGTGTATCGGCCTGCTGCCGACTTACGCGCAGATCGGTGCCACCGCACCGGTGCTGTTGATCCTGCTGCGCATCGTCCAGGGCATCGCCGTGGGCGGCGAGTGGGGTGGGGCGGTGCTGATGGCCGGCGAGCATGCGCCCAAAGGCCGGCGCAACTTCTTCGCTTCGTTCGCCCAACTGGGCAGCCCGGCGGGCCTGATTCTGTCGCTGCTGGCCTTCGGCGCGGTGACCCGCCTGCCTGAAGACGAGCTGATGAGCTGGGGCTGGCGCGTGCCGTTCCTGGCCAGCGCGTTGCTGCTGCTGGTGGGCCTGGCGATTCGCCTGGGGGTGAACGAGTCGCCCGAGTTCATCGCCAGCCGCGAGCAGGCAGAGAAGGCCCGGCGCAAAGAGCAGGCGCCGGTTTTCGAAGTGCTGCGCACCGCCTGGCGCCCGCTGTTGTTGTGCATCGGTGCCAACACCTTGGGCATTGCCGGGGTCTATTTCACCAACACCTTCATGATCAGCTACACCACTCAACAATTGCACCTGGAGCGCTCGCTGATACTTGAGTGCCTGTTCTTCGTGGCGATCATCCAGTTCTGCGTGCAACCGCTGGCTGCCTGGCTGTCGGAGAAGATCGGTGCCACGCGCTTCCTGGCCCTGGTCGCGTTGCTGGCGATGGCCTCGCCGTACCCGATGTTCGTGCTGGTCAGCTCGGGCCAGGGGCCGTTGATCGTACTGGGCATCGCCCTGGCTGCAGCCTGCATGGCCTCTTTCTACGCGGTGATAGCTGGCTATGTCAGCGGTATGTTCGAAACCCGCGTGCGCTATACCGCCATTTCCTTGGCCTACCAGGTCTGCGGCGCCATCGCTGGCGGCCTTACCCCGCTGATCGGCACCTGGTTGGCTCACACCTTCAGCGGCCAGTGGTGGCCGATGGCCGTGTTCTACACCCTGATCGCCACCGTCTCGCTGGTCTGCGTGCTTGCCCTGGCGCGCCAGTATGCCCGTAGCCAGCGCCTGGAACTGGCCTGATCGAACTGTTTTACTCTGGAGTACCCGCACATGTTGAAAAGCAATGGCGAACGCCTGTGGGCGAGCCTGATGGCCATGGCCGAAATCGGCGCCACCGCCCGTGGCGGCAGCTGCCGCCTGGCGCTCAGCGACGAAGACAAGGCTGGCCGTGAACTGTTCAGCCACTGGTGCCGTGAAGCCGGCCTGACGCTGACGGTGGATGCCATCGGCAACCTGTTCGCCCGCCGCCCTGGCAGTGACCCGGATGCGGCGCCAGTGATGATTGGTAGCCACCTCGACACCCAGCCCGAAGGCGGTCGTTTCGATGGCGTCTATGGCGTGCTGGCCGGGCTTGAAGTGGTGCGTCGCCTCAACGATCTGAACATCCAGACCCGCAAGCCGCTGGAAATCGCTGTATGGACCAACGAAGAGGGCGCGCGCTTCACCCCGGCCATGTTCGGCTCGGCGGTGTTTACCGGCAGCCTTGCGCTGACCGAGGCGCTGGCTATCCGCGATGCTGATGGCATCAGCGTGGCTGACGAGCTGCAGCGCACTGGTTACGCCGGCCAGCGCCCGCTGGGTGGCCAGGTGGATGCGTATTTCGAGGCGCATATCGAGCAAGGCCCGATCCTTGAAGACAACGCCAAGGCCATCGGCGTGGTCAGCGGTGGTCAGGCTATCCGCTGGCTGGACGTCACTGTCGAAGGTATGGCGGCACACGCCGGCACCACGCCGATGCCGCTGCGCAAGGATGCCTTGTATGGCGCGGCGCGGATGATCCAGGCGGTTGAGCAACTGGCAGCGGACTTCGCGCCCGAAGGTTTGACCACTGTTGGCGAACTGTCCATTGCCAAGTCTTCACGCAATACCATTCCTGGCCTGCTGCAGTTCACGGTCGACTTGCGCCACCACCGCGACGAAGCCATCGAGGCGATGGAGCGCGACTTGACCTTGAAGCTGCAAGCCATTGCCAGCCAGCGTGGTCTGCAGGTGCGTATCGAGCGGCACTGGGTCAGCCCGGCCACCCCGTTCGACACCGACTGCGTGGCTGCTGTGCAGCAGGCCGTGGATGGCCTGGGCTATGCCCAGCAATCGATCGTCAGCGGTGCCGGCCACGATGCCATCCTGCTGGCCCGCTACTGCCCGACGGCCATGGTGTTCATCCCCTGTGTCGGCGGCCTGAGCCACAACGAAGCCGAAGACGTGTTGCCCAACGATGCCCGTCAGGGTGCCGATGTACTGCTGAACGCCGTGCTGGCCCGTGCGGGCCTTGTCGAATAAGGAGAAGCCTGATGCGTTGCTACTTCCACCCCGAACAACTGCTGCACCACCCGCGCAGCTACTACTCGCGCGGCGCCATGCGCACCCCGCAGGAAGTCCCCGAGCGCGCCCAGCGGCTGTTGCAGGCCGCCAAGGACCTGGGCTTCGACATCCGCCAGCCCGACGATGCCGGCCTTGAACCGTTCAGGGCTGTGCACGGTGAGGCCTATCTGGCCTTCCTCGAAGAGGCCCATGCACGCTGGAAGGAAGTGCCCGAGGACTGGGGCGACGAGGTCATGTCCAACATCTTCGTGCGTGAGCCCAACGCCTTGCGTGGCATTCTCGCCCAGGCCGGGCGCTACCTGGCGGATGGCAGCTGCCCTGTTGGCGAAAACACCTGGCGTTCGGCCTATTGGTCTGCGCAAAGCGCGGTGGCCGGGGCCAAGGCCATCCTCGACGGCGAACCGGCTGCCTATGCGCTGTGCAGGCCACCGGGGCACCATGCGCGCTTCGATTCGGCGGGTGGGTTCTGCTACATCAACAACGCGGCTGTAGCTGCCCAGGCCCTGCGCAGCCGTTATAGCCGCGTGGCAGTTCTCGATACCGACATGCACCATGGGCAGGGGATTCAGGAGATTTTCTACGATCGCCGTGATGTGCTGTATGTGTCGGTGCATGGCGACCCGACCAACTTCTATCCTGGCGTGGCTGGGTTCGCGGACGAGCGGGGTAGTGGTGAAGGGGAGGGGTACAACCTGAACTTGCCGATGGCGCATGGGGCCAGTGAGGCTGATTTCATGGGGCAGTTGGACGTTGCGCTAGCTGCAGTGAAGGACTTTGGTGCTGAGGCGCTGGTGCTGTCGCTCGGGTTCGATATCTATGAACTCGACCCGCAGAGCAAGGTGGCAGTGACGACTGAAGGGTTTGCTGCGTTGGGGGAGCGGATTCGTGCGTTGCGGTTGCCGTGTCTGATCGTGCAGGAAGGCGGGTATCACCTGGACAGCCTGGAGGTGAATGCGCAGGCGTTCTTTGCTGGTAAGGCGGACTGGCGTTAGGTGGTGAGCGCCGGCAGACCCATTGTCACTGCCGGCGCCTCTGATGAAACTCATCTTAGCCTGCAAGGCCCTAAGTTCAGAGCGCCTCACAATTCATATTTTTTTTGAGCCAGGAATTCTGGCTCTCGCCAATTCTGGCCCTTGATGTAGCCATTACCGCCATATTGTATTAAGCCTTCTTCAAGCATTTTGCTTACTAAGTTCATGAGTTGTAGGCAGTCACCAATATTTGCCCAGCTATTTCTATTGTACAAGTTGTCGAGCCGGGGATGAGAAATGCCATCTCGCCTCACAAGCCATAAAATGACGTCTGTAGGGCTTTCGTTAATTACTATTTCGCTGACGGTATTCATTGATTTTCTCGCGCAGGCTGCCGGTCGTCTGCCTCAATGGCTTCTGGTGTGTATAATAGCTCAAGTTCTGAAGTGAGTTGGTAGTCCTCCAGTGTTGCGGCATGTGTGTTATTCCATGCTTCGCCACGATCTTCAGGCCTAATTCTATCTGGGATTTCAAGCGCCCGGAAGCGCTCAAGTTCTCTTATTTCATGTGTGTAGAATCGCTTGTCAGTGTCAGTTGCTTCTAATTGACCTTGTGGTATTTTTTTTCAGCCTATCGATCATGATCTTGTTCGCATCGGAGGGTTCGAAACGACTTGTGTGTAGCTTGACTAGCTCAATGCCATCAGCTGTGATCTTAGTCTTCCTCCAATCCAGTCGTTCGATAGGTCCCCCAGCTTTATCCGGGTTGTAGGGTCGTCCACTGTAAGTCCCTTTGGTTGTCGCGCCGGGGTAGGGAGAGTTGAAGACAACGTACAGTGGCGGTAGGCCAGATTCTGGCGGGAAGCAGTAAATGCAGTCTTTGAAGTCCTCCGGTTCCAGCGCGGGTAGAGGGGAGGCTTCGATGTGCAGTGGATTGAGTGTCACGCCACGATAGGGGTAGGAAGGTATCTGCGTGCTAGGTTTAGTGGTCGAGGCGTCGCCGGGTATGTGCGCGGGTAACGTCAGCTTGATTGGAAACTTTTGCGAAGGTACGGAAATGTAGCTGTTCGTCGCCTTGTCGAAGTAGAGTGGGCGTAGAGGTACTCTGCTTTCGAGACTTGCTGTCTGCTGGTTTTGATGAGTGTATAGATGTCATTCTTCGAATAAATTCGATAGGTTGACGCCGCTACTCCATGGCCAAGGGCTTTCTCGTACAGCTGATCGGGTAGGTCCGGTATTAATAAATCGGCTGGGAGGCTCAGTGTTGTTTCATGGTAGAGATCACTGTTGCCGAGTTCGGAAGAATAAAGCAGAGCACCGATACCAACGTTGAATAGCCGGGCTGCAACAGCTCCGGCTGCCCTTTCCAGCATTTTTCGGCCTGATCGCAAAGTTGATTCTAGTTGGCGGTTGTGGTAATAGGTGCTGCCTATTGCGCCCAAGGTTGTTGATATTTGTATTGATGGTATTGTGCTAAAGGTTATGGTATTGCTTTCCGAGGTTTTGCTTTCGGTGAGTGCAAGTTTTGAGTTGAGAGTGGTTATTTCACGATGGATTATTTTTAGACTCTGACCTAACAGAATTTCAATCTGAGCGGCAGTGATGCTTCGCATAAGGGCGAAGAGGAAGCCCTGTATGACATAGAGCTCTTCTTCAAAGTAGGTGTGAGGGTCAATTAAGGTATAGAAGAGATAAGCTGGTGAAAATCCGGGGGCATACACATGTATGCCTGATAAGTCGTCAGTGGGTAGGCCCTTGTGGATGATTTTTTCTTGAGGTTTTAGCAGGAATTGCCGCTTGGCCTGCAGTATGCTTAGATTGTCAGAGTAACGAGCATCAATTGCTGAATAGTGGCTGTCCAGATAATGCTTCAGTCCAGGTGGGGCAGGGGACGAGTCGCTTCGATACTGTTTATGATGTTTTGTGCTTTAGCTTCGGCATCCCAGCTACCAGCACCGATACTGAAAAGTCATACCGGAATGGAGCTGGTGAACAAATTTTACTAATTTCTGAAGCTGTCATGGTCGTGCGGGAGGTCATTGCTCTCTCCTGATCACTAGGTTCGGGAGAGAGAAATACTCTAGAGGAAAACTGTGTTTGCTAAGATGGAATTGTTACATTGAGACCTCGGGTAGGGGCATGCAGCATCAAAAGTTTGTTTTAGCCATACCCCCACTTATAGGCAATCGATATGACAGGCGCCGAAAATTTCAAGGCGAACATCCCGGCAACACCGACGCCCCTACATCCCACCCCGCCGCACATGCTTGACGAAGACCTTCTCCAACAACTCCCACATCGCCGGATCGGTACTGAACGCTACATTGAACCGCATCCACCCGGTGGCCTTGGCATCGACCATGAACAACTGCCCAGGCCCGAGCATGATGCCTTTCTCCAGCGCGTCATCCAGCAACGCCGCGCTGTCCGGAATCGCTGGATGGCGGGTCCAGATATACATGCCTTCATCCGATTCGGTGAACAGTTCAAAGCCCAATCGATGTAGATGCCGGCCAACTTCCTGATGCGCCTCGGCCAGGCGCTGGCGCAGGCGTTTGAGGTGCTTGCGCCAGCGCCCGTCGATGATCGCCGCGTACACCACCCGCTCCATCACCTGCGAGGTGGTCAGGCCCGAGCGCATTTTCAGGTGCAGCAATTTCTGCATCAGTTCGGGGTTGGCCAGCATGTAGCCGACCCGCACGTTGGGTGAAATGCTCTTGGAGTAACTACCCACGTACACCACCTGTTGCAAGTGGTCGAGGCTGGCCAGGCACGGTTGCGGCTCGGTGACCATGTCGGCGTACAGGTTGTTCTCCACAAGGCGGAAACCGTGCTGGCTGGCCAGTTGCAACAGCCGGTGCAACTGCGGCAGTGGGGTGCGCGAGCAGGTCGGGCTGTGCAGGTGCGGCTGGGTGAAGAACGCGGTTGGGCGGTGGTGGGTAAGCAGCTGCTCCAGCTGGTTCAGGTCGTAGCCGGCGGGGGTGCGCGGCACGCCGACCAGGGTGGCGCCCTGGGTGCGCAGGATGCTCATCAGGTTGGGGTAACCGGGGTCGTCCACCAGCACCACGTCGCCAGGGCGCACCAGCGTGCGTGCGGCCAGGTCCAGGGCCTGGCTGGCGCCGTGGGTGAGCATCAGCTGCGCCGGGTTGGCGACGATCGACAACTCCTGTTGCAGGTTCTGCGCAGTCAGTGCCCGCAGCTCCATCAGGCCCATGGGGTCGCCGTAGCCCGACAGTTCCAGTGGGCTGCCGGCTACCTGGCGCAGGCCACGGCGCAGGCCGTCCTCGTACATCCAGTCGTTGGGCAGCCAGCCGCACCCCGGCTTGTACGGCAATTGGCGGATTTCGAAGATCTGCTGCAGGTACCACTCGGAGTTGAACGTTGGTCGACTGGTGTCGGCCTCGGCGTTGTGCTGTTCCAGCAGTTCGCCCGCCGCACGGTTGACGAAGAACCCCGCATTGCCACGGCTCACCAACAGCCCTTGGGCGACCAGCCGGTCGTAGGCCTCGACCACGGTGAAGGTGCTCACCGAATAGCTCGCGGCAAAGGCGCGGATCGACGGGACCTTGGCGCCTGGCTTGAGGGTCTGGTTGTCGATCAGCTCGCGCAGCCCGTCGATGATCTGGTTGACCAGCGGGGTTGAGGAGTCTGGATGTAATTCGAACATTCGTGGCCTTCAGGGTGCGTATCGCCTGGCGTTTGCAGGGTGTACTGCAAGGGCGACCTGTACAGTGCAGTGCGAGATTCATGCCACTGTGCATGGCTCTCTGCGTCGGACATTTTTACATTAGGTGTCGGATATCGCCACATAAAGCATGTTCAGTTCGCGCCAGGCAGTCGCCCTGGGGCGCGTCAGCAGGCCGCCATGGAGGGCCTGCGTGTGTTTGTTCACACCATCCTGCCCGCATTAGCACTGATGTACAGGTGAAATCGCCAGCCATCGGGGTTTCACAGTTTTCCTTGGATAAAAAGAAGCACGGGGTACACAACTGATGGACGCAACATCCACAACCACCACCGCGAAAAGCGGGCACGAGAGCAAGCTCAGTGCCTCGCTGAAGTCGCGCCACCTGACGATGATGTCGATCGCCGGGGTTATTGGCGGCGCCTTGTTCGTCGGTTCCGGCAGCGTGATCCACAGCGCCGGCCCAGCCGCTGTCCTGGCCTATCTGGCAGGCGGCATCCTGGTGGTGCTGATCATGCGCATGCTGGGTGAAATGGCGACTTCCTCGCCAGACACCGGCTCGTTCTCCACCTACGCCGACCGCGCCATTGGCCGTTGGGCCGGTTTCACCATCGGCTGGCTGTACTGGTGGTACTGGGTCATCCTCATGGCCTGGGAAGCCTATGTGGCGGGCAAGATCCTGCATGGCTTCTTCCCTGACGTCAGCGTCAACGTGTTCGTGCTGGCCACGACCCTGCTGCTGATCACCGTCAACTTCTTCAACGTCAAGCACTACGGTGAGTTCGAGTTCTGGTTCGCCTTGATCAAGGTGATTGCGATTGTCTGCTTCCTGATCGTGTGTACCGCTGCCGTGATGAGCGTCTGGCAGTTCGGTGAGGTGCGTGGCATCAGCCATCTCACCGCCGAAGGCTTCATGCCCAATGGCATCACCACCGTGATCGGTGCCCTGCTCGGGGTGATGTTCGCCTTCCTCGGCGCCGAAATCGTCACGATCGCGGCCTCCGAAGCCAAGGACCCTGCGGCGCAGATCGTCAAGGCGACCAACTCGGTGGTTTGGCGTGTGTGCCTGTTCTACGTCGGCTCGATCTTCCTGATCGTCTGCCTGGTACCGTGGAACGACCCGCACCTGGGCGTCTCCGGCTACGGTGCCTACCGCCGTACCCTGGAACTGCTGGGCGTGCCGTATGCCGAACTGCTGATGAACTTCGTGGTGCTGACCTCGGTGAGCAGCTGCCTGATCTCCGGCCACTACACCGCCTCGCGCATGCTGTTCTCCCTGGCCCAGCGTGGCGACGCGCCTTCGTTCTTCAAGATCACCCGCGCCGGCACCGGTGTACCGGTGTACGCGATCATGGGCTCGTGCGCCGTGGCCGTGGTGTGTGCGCTGATCAACTTCAGCGAGACCCTGCGCCCGAAAGACGTACTGGACACCCTGATGAACACCACCGGCATGATTGCCCTGCTGGTGTACCTGGTCATCGCCTTCTCGCAACTGCGCATGCGCCGCAAGCTGATTGCCGAGGGCAAGGAAGTACGCCTGAAGATGTGGCTGTTCCCGTGGCTGACCTACCTGGTGATCGCGTTCATCGTGGCCGCCCTGGTAACCATGGCCTTCATGCCTGACTACCAGATCCTGGTGATCTCTACCGGTATCGCTGCGGCGATCGTGGTGGCAATGGGTGTGGTGCACCAGATCCGCTCTGGCAGCAAGCAGCACTAAGCGTCACTCGCGTTTGGAAACGGCCGGCTCCCTTGGGGACCCGGCCGTTTCGCGTTGTTGAGCCTGGGTTTTTTCTGCAGGCATGTGGAAGCGCTGGTTCATCCACGGTGAGCCGAGCAGGGCGGCGGCGGCGATCAGGGCCAGGATGGCGAGGGCGATGGAGGTCTTCATGGACGTGCGCATAAAGGGACTGACTTCAAGCATAGGCGGTCAGTTCCGGCCTCATCGCCGCTACAGTTCAGCGTTCGCGGGCTTGCCGCTGATAACCGTCAGGTGAAGCTGGCGAAATGCGCCTGCATCCGTGCCGCATCCGCCTGTTGCCCGCTGAACAGCTCGAACGCCTTCACCGCCTGGAACACGGCCATGTTGCTGCCATCCAGGGTGCGGCAACCCAGTGCCCGGGCCGCGCGCAGCAGTTCGGTCTCCAGGGGGAAGTAGATGATTTCCGCCACCCACAGGCGTGCATGCAGCAACGCTACCGGCAGTGGGGTGCCCGGTAGCTTGGCCATGCCCACCGGGGTGGTGTTGACCAGCCCGTCCGCTTCGGCCAATGCTGTGGCCAGGTCCGTGCCGACCACGGCACGACCGGCGCCGAAATGAGCGTTCAGGTTGTCTACCAATGCCTGTGCACGGGCAGCGTCCACTTCGAACAGCACCAGCCGCTCGACCCCTTCACCCAGCAGGGCATGGGCCACGGCCGAGCCTGCACCGCCAGCGCCCATCTGCACCACCTGGCGCCGCGCGACGTCGGGCAGGCCACGGCGCAAGCCCTCGGCAAAACCCAGGCAATCGGTGTTGTGGCCGACCCGCTTGCCGTCCTTGAGCACCACGGTGTTCACCGCACCGATGCCACGGGCTTCGTCGGACAGCTCGTCGAGCAACGGCAGAATCGCCTGCTTGAATGGGTAGGTGATGTTGAGCCCGGTAAAACCGGTGTGCTGCGCGGCGTCAAGCAGGCCGGGCAGGGCGCTGTCGTCCAGTTGCAACTGGTCGGCATCGATCAGGCGGTACAGGTAACGCAAGGCCTGCGCGTCGCCTTCGTGTTCGTGCAGGGCGGGGGTGCGCGACAGCTGGATGCCGCGGCCGATCAGGCCGGCGAGGATGGCTTGTTGGCTCATGCCGTGCGCTCCTGGAACATTTCGGCGAAGTGGCTCAGGGCCATGCGGTAGCCATGGCTGCCCAGGCCGCAGATGACACCGACGGCGATGGAAGAGACGAACGACAGGTGACGGAACGGCTCGCGCTTGTGCACGTTGGACAAGTGCACTTCGATGACCGGCAGCTCGCTGGCCACCAGGGCATCGCGGATGGCGACCGATGTGTGGGTCCAGGCGCCAGGGTTGATCACGATACCGGCGCAACGGCCACGGGCGGCGTGGACCCAGTCGATCAGTTCGCCTTCGTGGTTGGTTTGGCGGAATTCGATTTCCAGGCCGTGGGCATGGGCAGTATCGGCACACCCTTGAGCCAGGTCGGCAAGGGTTTCATGGCCGTATTGGGCAGGCTCGCGGGTGCCCAGCATGTTCAGGTTGGGGCCGTTGAGCACGAGAATAAGGGGCTTCATGACGGGCATCACTTTGTTGTTGTTGGATGCGCTTAGTTTTGTACTGACTGGTTAGTTCCGTCAATTGGACAGCCACTTCGCACCGGGAAAGTGGGCGATTATCGAACTGCGTTGGTGATTACAAAATTGTAATGTTGCCGCCACCGCCCCGATAACCAACCCTTTCTACAGTCCCTCGCCAACGCTTCGCCGAGAGGACTTGATTCGTGCCCATCCCCCGCAAGATCGCCTTGCTCTGCCTGTTGCTGGCCGGTGCCACCAGCGCCCAGGCCAGCCAGAGCCTGAGCCTGCCCCAGGCGCTTGCCGCCGCCTTTGCCCAGAACCCGGAGCTGGCTGCGGCCGGCCGCGAAATCGGCATTGCCGAAGGTGAACGGCGCCAGGCCGGGTTGCTCCCCAACCCCGAGCTGGCCTGGGAAGTCGAGGACACCCGCCGTGACACCAGCACCACCACCGTCACCCTCAGCCAACCGCTGGAGCTGGGCGGCAAGCGCGGGGCACGTATCGCCGTGGCCGGTGCTGGCCAGGCCATTGCCCAGCTCGACCTGGAGCGCCAGCGCAACGGCCTGCGGGCCGATGTGGTGCAGGCCTTTCATGCAGCCTTGCGCGCGCAGACCGCGCTGGAGCTGGCGCAGCAGTCGCAGGCACTGACTGAACGCGGGCTGCGGGTTGTGCAAGGGCGGGTCACTGCGGGCCAGTCATCGCCGGTAGAGGCCACCCGTGCCCAGGTGCAGCTGGCCCAGGCCCAGGCCGAAGTGCGCCGCGCACGCACCCAGCGCAGCGTGGCCTACCAGGCGCTGGCCCGCCTGACCGGCAGCCCGCTGGCAGGTTTCGACCAGCTGCAGGCCGCCAACCTTTCGCCGGGCGTTGCGCCCAACGCCGACGCTTTGCTTGAGCAGGTCGAACAGACCGTCGAATGGCGCCTGGCCGCTGCGCAGGTCGAGCGCGGCGATGCTTCCCTGGGTTCGGAAAAGGCCCAGCGTATTCCCAACCTCACCGTCAGCCTTGGCAGCCAGTACAGCCGTGAGGACCGTGAGCGGGTGAACGTGGTTGGCCTGTCCATGCCGTTGCCGTTGTTCGACCGCAACCAGGGCAATGTACTGGCCGCTGCGCGCCGTGCCGACCAGGCGCGTGACCTGCGCAACGCCGTGGAACTGCGCCTGCGCAGTGAAACCCGCAGTGCCGTGAGCCAGTGGGCCACGGCGATGCAGGACGTGCAGGCCTATGACCGCACCATCCTGCCCGCTGCGCAGCAGGCCGTGGATACCGCCACTCGCGGTTTTGAAATGGGCAAGTTCGCCTTTCTCGATGTACTCGACGCCCAGCGCACGCTGATCGAGGCCCGCGGGCTGTACCTCGAGGCGCTGGCCTCGGCGACCGATGCGCGCGCGCAAGTCGAGCGGATCTACGGCGACCTCGATGGCCTGAGCAACACACCGAATAGCAGGAGCAACAATGACTAACCCACGCAAGCTAGCCCTTCTGGCCGCCGCCGTCGCCGCACTCGGCCTTGGCGGCCTGGCCTGGACCGGCAACCTCGGCCAGGCGTCGAAAGCCGAAGCCCGGCACGACGATCATGGCCAAGACAGCCACGGCCACGCCGCAGAGCAGGCCACTGAGGGCCATGCCGAGGAGGGGCACGCTGAAGAAGAAGGCCAGCTGCACCTGTCCATCGCCCAGATCGAAGCCGCCGGCGTGCAACTGGCTGCCGCAGGCCCCCGTGAGTTGGGCATCGCCATCAGCTTCCCAGGTGAAATCCGCTTTGACGAGGACCGTACCGCCCACGTCGTCCCCCGTGTGCCGGGCGTCGTCGAGGCGGTGCACGCCGAGCTGGGCCAGGCGGTCAAGCGCGGCCAGGTGCTGGCGGTGATCGCCAGCCAGCAGATCTCCGACCTGCGCAGCGAGCAGCAGGCCGCCCAGCGTCGTCTGGAGCTGGCGCGGCTGACCTTCCAGCGTGAACAGCAACTGTGGCAGGAGCGCATCAGCGCCGAGCAGGATTACCTGCAGGCGCGCCAGGCATTGCAGGAGGCCGAGATCGCCTTGGCCAACGCCCGGCAGAAGGTCGCCGCCGTGGGCCCGGCCGGTGCCGGTAACCGCTATGAGCTACGTGCGCCATTCGATGCGGTGGTCGTGGAAAAGCACCTGACTGCAGGCGAAGTGGTTGACGAGACCAGCAACGCTTTCACCCTGTCTGACTTGAGCCGTGTGTGGGCCACCTTCGCCGTGGCCCCGCGTGACCTTGGCAAGGTCGTGACTGGCCGCGATGTCACGGTCAGTGCGCCGGACCTGGGCGCCCAGGTCGAGGGCAAGGTCAACTACGTCGGCAGCCTGCTCGGTGAGCAGAACCGCGCCGCTACCGTGCGCGCCACCCTGGCCAACCCCAACGGGGCCTGGCGCCCAGGGCTGTTCGTCAACATTGCTGTCAGCGTCGAGCGCTTCAAGGCCGCCGTGACGGTGCCGGAAAACGCCCTGCAAACCTGGGAAGAACAGACCGTGGTGTTTGCCCGCACCGAGGAAGGCTTCGAGGCCCGCCCGGTAACGACTGGCCGCCGCGATGCTGGCCAGGTAGAGATTCTCAGCGGCCTGGCCGCCGGTACTCAGGTAGCGGCCGCCGGCAGCTTTGTCCTCAAGTCGGAGCTGGGCAAAGGCTCGGCCGAGCACAGCCATTGATCACGGGGACACCTGCATGTTCGAACGCCTGATTCAATTCGCCATCGAGCAGCGCCTGGTGGTGATGCTGGCCGTGGTCCTGATGGCCGCGGTGGGTATCCACAGCTACCAGAAACTGCCGATCGACGCTGTGCCGGACATTACCAACGTCCAGGTGCAGATCAACACCGCCGCCCCCGGTTATTCGCCGCTGGAGACCGAGCAGCGCATCACCTTTGCCATCGAAACCGCCATGGCTGGCCTGCCTGGGCTGAAGCAGACCCGCTCGCTGTCGCGTTCGGGCTTGTCGCAGGTTACGGTGATTTTCGATGATGGCACCGACGTGTTCTTCGCCCGCCAGTTGGTCAACGAGCGCCTGCAAGTGGCTCGCGAGCAATTGCCCGAGGGGATAGAAGCGGGCATGGGGCCGATCTCCACCGGGCTGGGGGAAATCTTCCTGTGGACGGTGGAAGCCGAGGAGGGGGCGCTCAAGGAAGACGGCACACCCTACACCCCAACCGACCTGCGGGTGATCCAGGACTGGATCATCAAGCCACAGCTGCGCAATGTGCCGGGGGTGGCCGAGGTCAACAGCATTGGTGGCCATGCCAAGCAATACCTGATTGCGCCGGAGCCCAAACGCCTGGCGGCCTACAAGCTCACCCTCAATGACCTGATCGCGGCGTTGGAACGCAACAACGCCAACGTCGGCGCCGGTTACATCGAGCGCAATGGCGAACAGTTGCTGATTCGCGCACCGGGCCAGGTGGCGTCGGCCGAAGACATCGCCAACATTGTCATCTCCAGCGTCGATGGCACGCCAATCCGTGTCAGCCATGTTGCCGAGGTTGGCCTGGGCGAAGAGCTTCGCTCGGGTGCGGCCACCGAAAATGGCCGGGAGGTGGTGCTGGGCACGGTGTTCATGCTGATTGGCGAGAACAGCCGCACGGTGTCCCAGGCGGTCGCCGCCAAATTGGTCGAGATCAACCGCAACCTGCCCAAGGGGGTGGTGGCGGTGACCGTGTACGACCGCACCAACCTGGTGGAAAAAGCCATCGCCACGGTGAAGAAGAACCTGATCGAAGGGGCCATCCTGGTCATTGCCGTGCTGTTCCTGTTCCTGGGCAACATCCGCGCCGCACTGATCACCGCAATGGTCATCCCGCTGTCGATGCTGTTCACTTTCACTGGCATGTTCAGCAACAAGGTCAGCGCCAACTTGATGAGCCTAGGCGCGCTGGACTTCGGCATCATCGTCGACGGTGCGGTGGTGATCGTGGAAAACGCCATCCGCCGCCTGGCCCATGCCCAGCAACGCCATGGCCGCATGCTGACCCGCAGCGAGCGCTTCCATGAAGTGTTCGCCGCCGCCCGCGAGGCGCGCCGGCCGCTGATCTACGGGCAGTTGATCATCATGGTGGTGTACCTGCCGATCTTTGCCCTGACCGGTGTCGAGGGCAAGATGTTCCACCCCATGGCCTTTACCGTGGTCATGGCCTTGCTCGGCGCCATGATTCTTTCGGTCACGTTCGTGCCGGCGGCCATTGCCCTGTTCGTCACCGGCAAGGTCAAGGAAGAAGAAGGCCTGGTGATGCGCACGGCGCGCCAGCGTTATGCGCCGGTGCTGGCCTGGGTGCTGGGCCGGCGCAAGGTGGCGTTTGCCGCCGCTGCCGCCCTGGTGCTGTTGTCCGGGGTCATGGCCAGCCGCATGGGCAGCGAGTTCATCCCCAGCCTAAGCGAGGGCGACTTTGCCTTGCAGGCCCTGCGTGTGCCGGGTACCAGCCTGTCGCAGTCGGTGGACATGCAGCAGCGCCTGGAGCAGGCGATCATCGCCCAGGTGCCGGAGGTGGAGCGGGTGTTCGCCCGTACCGGTACTGCCGAAATCGCCTCTGACCCGATGCCACCGAACATCTCCGACGCCTATGTGATGTTGCGCCCGCGCGAGCAGTGGGTAGATCCGGGCAAGCCGCGTGACGAACTGATCGCCGAGGTGCAACGTGCTGCCGCCAGCGTACCGGGCAGCAACTACGAGCTGTCGCAGCCGATCCAGTTGCGTTTCAACGAGCTGATTTCCGGGGTGCGCAGCGATGTGGCGGTGAAGTTGTTCGGTGATGACATGGATGTGCTCAACCGCACCGCCGCGCAAATCGCCAGCAGCCTGCAAGGTGTCGCGGGTGCGTCCGAGGTGAAGGTGGAGCAAACCACCGGCCTGCCGGTGCTGACCATCGACATCGACCGCGACAAGGCGGCGCGCCATGGCCTGAACGTGGGCGACGTGCAGGACGCCATCGCCATTGCCGTGGGTGGCCGCACGGCAGGCACACTGTATGAAGGCGACCGGCGCTTCGACATGGTGGTGCGCCTGCCCGAAACCTTGCGCACGGATGTGGACGGGCTTTCCAGCCTGCTGATTCCGGTACCGGCCAGTGCCACTGCGGGCGCTGCGCAAATCGGCTTTATCCCGCTGTCTCAGGTGGCCACGTTGAACCTGCAACTGGGGCCTAACCAGGTCAGCCGCGAGGATGGCAAGCGGGTGGTGGTGGTCAGCGCCAACGTTCGCGGGCGTGACCTGGGCTCGTTCGTGGAGGATGCCGAACAGACCCTGATCCAGCAGGTGCAGATTCCACCGGGTTACTGGACACGCTGGGGTGGGCAGTTCGAACAGTTGCAATCGGCAACCGAGCGCCTGCAGGTGGTGGTGCCGGTAGCCTTGCTGCTGGTCATGGCACTGTTGCTGATGATGTTCAATAACCTCAGGGATGGCTTGCTGGTGTTCACCGGTATTCCGTTTGCCCTGACCGGTGGGGTGCTGGCGCTGTGGTTGCGGGACATCCCGTTGTCCATCTCGGCGGGTGTGGGTTTCATTGCCCTGTCGGGGGTGGCAGTGCTCAACGGGCTGGTGATGATCGCCTTTATCCGTGGCCTGCGCGAAGAAGGGCGCCCGTTGCGGGTGGCGGTAGAAGAGGGCGCCTTGACGCGCTTGCGGCCGGTGCTGATGACCGCGCTGGTGGCTTCGCTGGGGTTCATTCCGATGGCCTTGGCCACGGGGACCGGGGCTGAGGTGCAGCGGCCGCTGGCGACGGTAGTGATTGGTGGGATCCTGTCTTCTACTGCGTTGACGTTGCTGGTTCTGCCTGCGTTGTATCAGTGGGCGTATCGGCGGGAAGAGGCGCAAGAGGGCTGAGAGCCAGGGGCCGCTTTGCGGCCCATCGCGACACAAGGCCGCTCCTACAGGATTGCGTATTTCCCTGTAGGAGCGGCCTTGTGTCGCGATGGGCTGCAAAAGCAGCCCCGACGATCTCAGACAGTACTACGAACTCCAGACTGCACGCCGTCTACCCCCCCCTCATCATGCAACGAAATCCGCGAAGTCTCCGGCAACGCCAACCCGCCCACCAGCGCCACCAGCGCAATCACCACCAGGTAAAACGCCGGTGCCAGGCTGCTGCCGGTCTGCCCGATCAGCCAGGTCGCCACCAACGGCGCGGTGCCGCCAAACAGCGTATAGGCCACGTTGTAGGTAATCGCCGAAGCGGTGTAGCGGGTGCGGGTTGGGAAGCTTTCGGACAGCAACGCCGCAGTGACCACGCCACTGCACAACGCGCCCACCGCCAACAGAATCACCCCCAGCAGTGCACCCGACATCGAGCCAGAGCTGGCCAGCCAGTATGCCGGGAACACGCACAGCATCACCCACAGGCAAGTAAAGCCGATGGTCTTGCGCCGCCCCACTCGGTCCGAGAACGCGCCGGCCAGCGGGCAGCCGACGGCGGCGAACAGCAGGGCCACGGTGGTCACCAGTAGCGACTGTGCGCGGGTCAGGTTGCCTACCAGTTGCAGGTACGTGGCGAAGTAGGTGGTGAACATGTAGAACGACAGGGCGGTCAGCGAGATGAACGCCCCCAGGTTGCGAATGACCCGGCCATGGTGACGCAGGGTGTATTTGAGCGGCGAATGCTCATGTTCCTTGCCTTGGGCGACGGCTTCGCGGAATGCCGGGGTTTCTTCCATGCGCCAGCGCAGGTACAGACCGACCAGCCCCAGCGGCGCGGCAATCAGGAATGGAACGCGCCAGCCCCAGGCATTCATTGCCTCGGCCGACAGGCTGGCTTCCAGCCCATAGGCGATCACTGCGGCGCAGGCGAAGGCGGAAAAGGTCGAGACCGGCACGAAACTGCCGTAAAACGCACGCCTGTCGTTAGGTGCGTGCTCCATCAAGTAGGCACAGGCCCCCGCGTACTCGCCACCGGCAGAAAAGCCCTGCAGGCAGCGCGCCAGGGTGAGCAGCACGGGGGCTGCCAGGCCAATGCTGGCGTAGGTCGGCAGCAGGCCGATCAGGGTGGTGGAGCCGGCCATCAAGAGGATTGTCAGCGACAGGATGCGCTTGCGCCCCAGGCGGTCGCCCAGCGCGCCGAACACGATCCCGCCCAGCGGGCGAAGGGCAAAGGCCACGGCAAACACCGCGAACGTTTTGAGCAACGCCACGCTGGGGTCTTCGCTGGCAAAGAACTGGCTGGCGATCAGCGTGGCAAGAAAGCCATACACGGCGAAGTCGAACCATTCGACGAAATTGCCGATGGCCGAGGCGGCGATCACCCTGCGCAGGGTGGCGGGGGATACCTCGTGAGGTGCGGACATGCGGGTGCTCTCCGGTTCCATTGGCAGCCATGATGAACGTGGCGCGGTCGGGCCGCGCCATCATTGTTGTGCTTGCCAGTAGATAACCGGGTGCAAAAAGGTGCTTTGTCGAGGGCGACCTCGGGATACCTGATTCAACCGGTATAACGGTTTACAGCCGGCCGACCTTCCAGGGGGCGTACTCCAGTTCGCTGTAGCCTTCGGCTTTGCCGTGCATGTCGGCCTTGAAGCCCGGCAGGCTGCTCAGGTCAAGCACCATGCAGCGGCTGGTGAGTTCGGCTTGCAGCCTGCCATCGAGACGAAAGTCATCCGGCCGGTTCGGGTGGGGATAGATTTGTACCAGGCAGCCTTGGACCTTGCCCTGCGCATTCGCCTCGTAATAGAGCGAGGCCCGGCCGATGCTGTTTACCGGCTGGTCGCGCAACAGGTGCTGCCAGAAGAACTCACGTTGTGCATTGGCCTGGCGCCGTGGGGTATCCAGTGCCTGGGCGGCAGCGGGCAGATCCACGAACAGCGGCGCTCGTATTTCCGTCGTGCCGTCCTCGTCGCGCATCGACTTGGGCACCACGGGGTAGATGGTCTTCCAGCATTGCGCCTCGACCATGTTGGCCAATGCGTTGAAGTCTGAGCGGACCAGGTCGGCCGGTAATGCTCTTTCGTACTTCATCGGTGCTTTACTGGTTTTGCAACTGATGGGGGCGGAGTGCTGGTCGAGTTTGACATTCAGCATCACCACGCCAACCTGCTTGCCTGTATCTGCTGTGGCGATGCCCAGCTTCAGTACGTGTTGCATGTCGCTGACGAATGCCTTGCGCGCCTGCTTGTCCTGCTCGGAGGCAGGGCGGTTCTGGCAACCCGCCAAGGCGATGAGTGCAGCTGCCACGATTGCCGGAGACAACGGTCTGAGCACAGAAACTTCCTTGATGTGATAGAGCCGGCGTTCATGCCGGCGGTAATGAGAACCAATATTATCACTCGAAATGCTTGAGGGCTTTGTGTGGTTTGTGTGTAGGAAATGTATGGTTTTGCGGTATCGGCGCGATGGCCGATACCGCCCTGTGCATCAGAAGCGCATGTCCAGTGCCAGTTCGAAGGTGCGCGGCGGCCCCATGTAGTACTGGCTGTTGTAGGCCTGCTTGGCATACACCTCGTCGGTCAGGTTGCGCACCCGCCCGGTCAGCGTAGTGTGCTCATCCAGCCGGTAGCGGGCGAACGCGCCAAACAGGGTGTAGGCCGGCGCCTTGAGGCTGTTGGCATTGTCGGCATACACCGAGCCCACATAGCGCCCGTCCGCGCCCACCGACCACGCCGACGACAGGCTGTAGGTCAGCCACAGGTTGGCGACATTGGCCGGCACGTTGGTCGGTGCATTGCCTTTGCGCGACACCGATACGCCGTTCACCGCCTCGTTGAACTCATCGTACTGTGCATCGACATAGGCATAGTTGGCCTCGGCCAGCAGTTTCGGTGTCACCTGCAACCGCCCGGACAGCTCGATACCGCGTGAGGTCTGCTGCCCGGCCTGGACCGTGAGGTTGGCGTCGTTGGAGTCGCGGACGGCAAAGTCCTTGCGCACGATCTGGTACAGCGCCAGCGTCGCGGCACCGCGCCCATCGAGGAAGTCGAACTTGCTGCCCACTTCCCATTGCTCGCCCTTGGACAAGTCGAAAAGGCCGACATTGGAGTAGGTCGCCGCTGCCAGCGAGCCGGCCGGCAAGTCGGCGGAAGAGCTGTACTGTACGTACACGCTGGCCGAAGGCGTCAGCGCATAGGTCAGGCCGATGCGCCCGGACAGCGGCTCCCAGCGCCGCTCGAAGTAGGCCGGCGAAGTTGGCGTCACTGCGCCGTAGTTGGTGACGTCCATGTCCAGGTAGTCGTAACGCAGGGCGGTCAGCAGGGCCAGGCGCTCAGTCAGCTGCAAGCGGTTTTCGGCGAAAACCGCGCGGTTGATGACCTCGTGGCGGCGTTGCTTGGTCAGGCCGGCATTCACACCAGGGATGTCATCGAAGCTGCCGGGGTCGAAGTGCTCGGCATCGACCACGTCACTCCAGCTGCTGGAGGTGGGGTAGAGGGTCTGGCGCATGCGCGAGTACTCCAGCCCCAGCGACCACTGGCTGGCCAGGCCGAACAGCTGGTTGTCATGGCGCAGCTCGATGCGGTCGCCCAACAGGTTCTGGTCGTGGCGCTGCAAGTAGGGGCTGCTGCGCTGCACCTTGCCATCGCGGGTGTAGGTGTAACGTTCGAGGTTGCGGTAATCGCGCTGGGCGTTGTAGTGGTACAGCGTGTTCTGCACGCTGGTGCTGTCGCTGATCTGGTAGTCGAGGATCGAACGCAGCCAGCGCACCCGCTGCTCATAGCGGCCATCGCCAACGTTGTAGTTTTCGAAGCGGCGGCTGTTGTCGATTTTCATCGTGCTGCGCCCCGGCAAAATCGGCGAGCCCCAGTACGGGCTGTCTTCGCGGTCTTCCTGGTATTCCAGCGCCAAGGTGTGGGTGAGGTTGGGCGTCAGGTCGCTGAGCAGCGAAAAGGCCAGGCTGTCGGTGTGCCGTTCGTTGCGGTCGACATAACCGTTGCCATGCCCGCGGCTGAAGTCCAGGCGCATGAAATGCCGGGCATCGGCGGGGTTGCTGGCCAGCGCCTGGTTGATGCCGAAGGCCACTTCGCTGTCGTCGAAGCTACCGTAGCGAATACGCCCGTCAATGATCTGCTGGTCGCGGCTGGCGAGCTTGGTGATGTAGTTGATCGAGCCGCCCACCGCCCCCGCGCCATGCAGGAACGAAGACGGCCCGCCAATCAGCTCGACGCGGTCGAGCACCCAGGCATCCACCGGGCGAGTGGCGCTGCTGTAGCCCAGGTTGATGCCGTTGTACAACTGGGTGACCTGGTTCTGGGTGAAGCCGCGGTAGGCGACGAAGCCGCCAAAGCCAGGGTTGGCCGAAGCGTTTACACCGGTCATGGCGTTGATCACGTCCTGGCTGTCCTTGGCGCCGCGTTCTTCGATCAGGCGGCGGTCCGAGACGCTGACCGAGGCGGGCGTTTCTCGCGCGGTGAGGCCCAGGCGCGAGCCGGTGCGGATCGGCTCGTCCAGTTGCACGCCGCTGGCGGCGTCGCGTTCGCCGTCGATGGTGGTGGCGCCAAGTTCGACAGGGGCGCTGTCGGCCCAGGCAACGCTGCAGGTGCCCATGATGAGCAGCAGGGAGGTATTGCGAAGCATGTTTGTGTGTCTTCCACGCAAGGTTCATGGCTGACGGCGAGCGCGCACAGGCGCGCCCGGCTGAAGTCAGGCGAAATGAAGTGAGGCTGCGGGGAAGACGGCAGGGGAGGCGCGGGGGTTGAGGGCGGGGCGTTGATAGCGCGGTGGCGGTTGTGCCCAGCTGCGCACCACGATGGGCGAGGTGGCCACGGCTTGCGCCGGGGTGAATGACCAGCCACCACTGCTGAGCGGTACCGCCAGGCCGAACGATGAGCACACCGGGCAGTCGAGCTGAGCCATGTGCTGGTCGCCGCCGGCGCCGTCCAGGTCGATGGCCACGCCATGCTCGCTGTTGACGGAGCAGAAACCACCTTCCAGGCCGGCCAGGCGCAGGCCGCCCATCTGCCCATGGTGCAAACCGCACAGCAACAGGCTGAACAGGACGCTGGCATAGAGCGCCCAGGCAGTCAGCGTGCGAGTGTGCCGGGTGGTTTTCATGGCGGCGAATCTACCATTCGGATGAACGGTCGGGTAGTGCTTTTGCTGCAGCACGATCGCTTGTAGGAGCGGCCTTTTGTCGCGACAGGGGCGCAAAGCGCCCCCCCAAGACCTGTCAGGCCGCTCGCTCCAGCGCATCCAGTAAGTCGACAAACTCCATCGCCAGCTTGTGCCGTGGCGCCAGATGTACCAACGGCACCGACGCCTGGTGCGACTCCCGCATCTTGATCGAGCTGCTCAAGTACACCGGCAGCACCGGCAGGCCTTCGTTGCGCAACTGCTCGACCAGGGTCTGGTGCAGCGCGGTGCGCCCGGCGAACTGGTTCACCACTACACCTTCCACCTGCAGTGCCGGGTTGTGGTCTTGGCGCAGCTCCTCGACCTCGGCCATGACGCAGTGCAGGGCCTGGCGCGAAAAGCTGTCGCAGTCGAACGGGATCAACAAGCGCTCGGCCGCCACCAGCGCGCTGAAGGTGTAGAAATTCAGCGCCGGCGGGGTGTCGATGTAGATCCGCTCGTAGTCCTCGCCCAGTTCCACCAGCAGTTTGCGCAGCTTGTTGATCTTGAACTTGCTCTCCAGCTTGCTCTGCAGATCGCTGAGGTCAGGGCTGGCGGTGACCAGGTGCAGGTTGCTGTAGCGGGTTTCGGTGATCGCCACGCGGTGCTTCTTGCCAGCGGCGGTAACCGGCGACAAGGTTTGGCGGAAGAAATCGGCGATGCCGGCAGGTATGGCGTCATTGACCAAGCCGGTCAGGTAGTAAGTGGCATTGGCCTGCGGGTCGAGGTCGACCAGCAGGGTCCGATAGCCCTCGGCGGCACTGGCTGCGGCGAGGTTGCAGGCAATGCTGGATTTGCCCACGCCACCTTTCTGATTGAAAACCACACGACGCATGAGACGCTCATCCATGAAGTGTAAATGTCAGGTTGGGGTCAATCCTATGACTGAAACACTGCAGTTTTATGACAAAGATTGTTACAAGCTCACAATCAGGGGGCTCAGGCGATGGCCACCCGGTTGCGACCTTGCTGCTTGGCCTGGTACAGCGCCCGGTCAGCCAGGCCCAAAGCTTCCATAGGCTTGCTGCCCGCATCACCATCCCAGCGCGCCACCCCCAGCGAAATCGTCACTGCCCCCACGGGCTCCACAGGCGTGTCCTGCACTGTCACCCGCAGCCGTTCGGCCACCGCCGCCGCCACTTCCAGGCTGGCCCCTGGCAGCAGCATCAGGAATTCTTCGCCCCCGGTGCGGCAAAGCAGGTCACCTTCGCGGCAACAACGGCGCATCAATTCCGCCAGCCGGCGCAGCACCTGATCACCCACCTCATGCCCATGGTTGTCGTTGACCCGCTTGAAGTGATCGATATCCAGCTCGATGGCCGCAAATGCTCTTCCTTCGGCTTCCAGCAGCGACAGGCTGAACTCCAGGCTGCGGCGGTTGCCCAGGCCCGTCAGCGGGTCGGTCTGGGCGTCACGATTGAGCCGGCCAATCCGCTCTTGCAGCAAGTTCAAGCCGAACAGCAACGCGCGCTTGAGTTCTGCTGCCTCGAAGTACCAGGCCCGCACCTGATGCAAATGTTCGGCGGTGCCGGCGCGGTCCATCGAGCGGGCACCCGCGGCCAGTTGCCACAGCGGCCGGGCGATGGTCATGGCCAACCACCACAGCAGCAGGCTGCCAACCAGCGCCAAGGGTGCCGAAGTGCCGACGACGTTCAGCACCAGGTGGCTCAGTGGCGTCACCGTCTGCGCCAAGGGCTGCTGCGCGACCACGCCCAGCCGGCGCTGGGTACGGTGGCGAAGCCGGCGAGCATTTCCACGCCCAGGCTGTTGGTCAGTTGCCGAGTACCGCTGTCCAGTGTCGCCAGCTGGTCTACCAGCGCGTTGCCCTCCACCACGGTGCCTACCCGTTCGCTGTTGGGGTGGTACAGCAGGCGGCGGTTGCGATCGACTACGTACAGGTAAGAACCGTCCTTGTAGAAGTGCTCGCCCAGCAGGCTGTTGAGGATATTGCGCTCACGCAGGTACAGGCTGCCGCCCACATAGCCCAGGTAGCGGCCGTTGCTGTCGAAAATGGGTTGCGAGAGCGCCACCACCAGGTTGTCGGCCGCCGACAGGTAGGGCGTGGAAACCAGTGGACGGCGTTCGTGCAAGGCTTCCTGGGCACCGGGCGACTGCACGTGGGTGCCGACCAGGTGGCGCAGCGGGGCTGGGGATACTGCCAACAGCACGCCGTTGGCGTCGATCACGAAGGTGGAGTTGAAGGCCATGCTCTGGCCCAGCACACGCTCGGTTTCCACCTGCAGCGCAGCACCATCGCTCAGCTGACGGCCCTGCAGGCTGGCGCTGAACGCCAGTTGCTGCAGGGCGTTGCCGATGAAGGTTTCGGTGATGCTGGCCAGCTTCGTCGCATACACCCGGTTGGCTTCCAGCGCGTTGTCGATCAGCAGTTGGCGCTGCACTCGGTAGCTGGCGAAGTAGCTGGCGCACAGCATGACCACTGCGGTAAGGGCGCAGAGCACCAGAATGAGTGTACGTAAATCCAGGCGCAATCCATGCTTGGCGTGTGGCAATCCTGACCTCGGGTGATCGAAAAGGGCTACTGAACGGGAGTGGCCTGGTGCGCCGCGGTCAAGAACCTGCCTTGTCCAGTGCGTCGAGTTCGTCCTCCACCTGCTGCATGCGCTGTTCGACCAAGGCCTGAACGTTTGCATCTTGGGCGGTTTCACGCATCAGGGTGGTGAGTTTTTCGCTTAGGCGTTTGCCGGCTTCGGTGTCTTCCAGGGCACGGGCCTTGGCCGGGTCCTGGGTGGCGGCGACGATGGTGGCGAACTCGGCGTCGCTGAAGTTCTTTTCGCTGTACAGGCGGAACAGGTCCTGGCGCTGGTCCTCGACGGTGAGGTGCTTGCGCAGTACGTCCTGAATGCTCGCCTGCGACAGCTGTGGGTGAGTGCGGCCCAGCAGTGCGGCCATGCGCTCGATGTTGTGTGTGTAGGCGTCCTGCAGCGGTAGCTGGGCAAGGATCTGTTCTTCACGGGAGGGTTTCTGGTCGCAGGCGGTGAGTGCGGCAGTCAGCAACAGGGGCAACAGCAACTTCTGGAAGCGCGACATGGCATGGCCTGGTTGGGCAGTGAAGACCGCTGATTATACCGATGTCCGCCTGGCCACGACGAGCCCTGTGATTTGCCTTGTGCGGCGCGCTGGGGTAGAACCTTGCCCTCCCGATCATGGGCAGTAACCCGATGCCGAACTGGACCCTGCAACCCGTGGCGCGAGACGCCATTGCCGAAGTGCTGGCGTTTGTCGACAGCGCCCGCCGCGAGCTGTTTCCGATGCTCGCCAACGCGCCATTGCCGCGTGACCTGGCGCATTTTGCTGAAACGTACCTGGACGGCGCGGGCTGTTTCCTGGAAGCCCGTGATGCTGGGCGGCTGGTCGCGGTGATCGGTTACCTGCCCTATGATCATCGCTTTACCCAGTTTGATTACCACGCAGTACGGGTCGTCGAGGTGGTGCGCCTGTTCGTGTTGCCGGGGTACCGCAGGCATGGTCTGGCTGCGGCCCTGTTCTGCGCATTGCGCGAGCGGGCGATGCTGGCGGGTATCGACCTCCTGTACCTGCATACTCATCCGTTTCTGCCGGGTGCGATTGCATTCTGGGAGCGACAAGGGTTTGCGGTGGTTGATGTGGAGAAGGACCCGGTCTGGCAAACCACACACATGCAATTGCGATTACGCTGACCTGTAGGAAAGCCCCTACGACGGTGCTTTGGGTGTGATCGACGCGTTCATTTCAAAATCTACCTGGCTTGCTAACCTTCCCTCGTGTATGGCTTTTTAACAGCACCCAAGGGAGATTCACAATGGCGCACATGGCCCTGTACAAACTCAAACTGCTGGACGAGTTCGAAGACCGCACAGACCTGTGGACCTTCGGTGATTTCGAGAGCAGGTTGATGGACCTGTGGCGCGGAGCGACGCGGCATGATGCCAAAGGCATCATCAATGCTGCACACAAGGAACGGCGTTGGCCCAGGGCGGTGAAGCGCTATTTGCTGACGAATTATCGGGCGTTTGGCAATGTCAGTTCGGAGGTGGAGCGCACGTTTGACGAGGTGCTGGCGGCGATGAGCGCACAGGAGAGGGCCCAGTGGGGGTTGCTGCCTGCTGGTAATTCAGTTGCCTGAAAAACCCAGGGGCTGCGCAGCAGCCCCACTCAGGCGACGCATTGCATCAGAACCCGCCTGACAACGGCCATTCCACCGCCAGCCGTATCTGGTCGCCATCCAGCTCCGCCTGCGCCGTGTTCCCCGGTGCACGTTATGCCTGACCGAGAACGTCGTGCCTTTGGCCTTGCCACTCTGCACCACGTAACGCGCTTCCAGGTCGCGCTCCCAATGCTTGCCACCCTTGCCATACCCCAAGTACGCATACCCGCCATTGGGGTCGACGTGTGTGCCATCGATATCGAAGCCACGCACATACAACGCCACCAGGTTCAACCCCGGCACGCCGTAGGCGCCCATGTTCAGGTCGTAGCGCGCCTGCCATGACTTCTCGTTCGGTGCGTTGAAGTCCGACATCTGCACAGCGTTGGCGATGAATATCGCGCCGCGCGTCACGTAGTCGAAGGGCGTGTTGCCGTCCACTTGCTGCCAGCCCAGGCTGAAGCTGTGTGGGCCCTGGTTGTAGCGCGAGAGCAGGCTCCAGGTGGTGTTGTCGATGCGCCCGGACAGCGCTTTGCCGGTGTCGGTGGTGCGATACAGGTTGAGGTCCAGGCTGATGCTGCGCTGTTCATCCAGGGCGTGGCTGAGGGTACTGCCCAGGTAGTGCTGGTTCCAGCTGTCCTCGTAACGTGAGGTGTACAGGCTGCCGCTGAAGGCGGCGCCGGGGTTCCACACGGCACCGGCCAGGTCGAAGCTGTTGCCCTGGCGGCCGTTGGAGTAGTTCACCACAAAGCCCTGATCGTGGCTGGAAGCGTTGCGGTCGGTGCTTTCGTTGAAGTGCCCGGCTACCAGCTTGAGGTTGTCGACTTCATTGCTGGTGAGAAAGAAGCCCGTGGCAGTCTCGGGCAGCAGGCGACTGTCGGAGGAACTGAACACCGGCGTCTTGACCCGTTGCTCACCGTAAGATAGCACCGTATCGGACACGCGCAGTTTCAGTGCCGCACCTGCGCGGCTGTACTCGTTTTTAGGATGCCCGTCGTTATCGACCCCGAGCAAGCGCGCCTTGCCCGCCCGCCCGCCACCGCTGTCGAGTTGCACGCCCAGGTAGGCATGGGCATCGACCCGACACCGATCAGGCCTTGGGTGAACCCGGACTGGAAGGTACCCATCAAACCATAGGCCCATTCCTCGGCCTTGCCATTACGCTCGTTGCGCGGTTTGTAGGCATTGCGCGCTGCGCTGTTGCGCCCACCGTGCTTGTAGTCGCGCTGGTCGAAAACGCTGCGGTTGAGCAGGTTCCAGCTGCTGTCCGCGAGAAAACCATTACTCTGCGACTGGGCAGTGTCGGCCAGGGCGAGCGGGGCCAGGCCCAGTAGCGGCAGTGCCAGCAATAACCGGTTCATTGCCCGGCCTCGAGCTTTTGCAGTTGTGCGGCGAAGCGGGCTTTGGCCCGTGCCGGCAAGTTCGCCGGCAACGCCGCTGCGGGCGCATCACCTACCTGGATCACCATCACCATGCCCATGGCCAGGTGGGGAATGCACTGAATACCGTACACACCAGGCACGCTGAAGGTTTGCTCGAACACCTGGTTCAGTTTGCTCTTGAACGGCTCGGCACCGGCGGGCAGCAGGCCCGCCACGCTGGCGGCATTGTGCCCGCTTTGGGTGGGCAGAAAGCGCACGCTGTCGCCGGGGGCAATGTGCAAGTGGTCCGGTTCGTAGACCATGGCGCCGTCGCTGCCGCGGTTGAGCATTTTTACTTCATGCACTTCGGCCAGCACGGCCGGGGCAAGCAGGGCGCTGGCAAGCAGCAGGGCGACAGGGCGAAACAGCATGGGCAGAACTTCCGGGTTCAGGGGGCGCGAAAGCGCAGAATGCGCGCGCCGTCGTAAGGGTCGGTAAGGTAGTGGGCGTGGACGCCGAAGGTACTCAGCAGGCGCTCGGGGGTGAGTACGTCGAGTGGTTTGCCAAGGGCGACCAGGCGGCCCTTGTCGAGTACCGCCACACGGTCACAGGTGAGCGCCTGGTTGAGGTCGTGCAAAGCCACCAGGGTGGTTACCGGCAGGGCCTGCACTTGCTGCAGCAGGCTTAGCTGATGCTGGATGTCCAGGTGGTTGGTCGGTTCGTCCAGCAGCAGTACCTGCGGGCGTTGGGCCAAGGCGCGGGCGATGTGCACACGCTGGCGCTCGCCACCGGACAGCGAGCCCCACAGGCGCGTACGCAGGTGCAAGGCATCAAGGTCGGCCAACGCTTGCTCGACGATGTCGCGGTCCTGCCGGGAGAACGGCGCCAGGGCCGAGAGCCAGGGCGTGCGGCCCAAGGCAACCGCGTCGAACACGCTGATCGCATCGAGGGTGTCGGCCTGTTGTTCGACCAACGCCAAGGCCTGGGCTACATGGCGGCGAGGCATCTGCGCCAGCGGTTCGCCCATCAGCTGTACGTTGCCGCAGGTGGGTTTGCGCAGCCCTGCCAGCAACTTCAGTAGCGAGGATTTGCCCGAGCCGTTGGGGCCGACGATACCCAGGGTTTCACCAGCGACAACGCCAAGGTCGATACCGCTGAGTACGGCATTGCCGGCCAGTTGCAGCCCCAGCCCCTGGCAACTCAGTGGGTGCACTTGTACAGCAGCCAGGAGGGTCATGGGCGCCCCCGGCGGCTGACCAGAATCAGCGCGAAAACTGGCGCGCCGATCAGCGCGGTAACCACACCTACCGGGATCACCTGGCCGGTGATCAGCGTGCGTGAGAGGATGTCTGCAGCAATCAGGAACAGTGCGCCACCCAGCGCGCTGGCAGGCAGCAGGCGGCTGTGCCCGGGGCCTAGCAGCAGACGCAGGGCGTGGGGTATTACCAGCCCGACAAAACCGATGGCACCGACAATGGACACCATCACCGCCGTGACCAGCGCTGCACAACTGATCAGCAACAACTGGGTACGCCGCACCGGAATGCCCAGCGAGGCTGCCGAATCGGCACCAAACGTGAAGGCGTCCAGCGCACGGCGATGCCACAGGCACACCAGCAAGCCGAACAGCGCCACCGGCACAGCCAGCCACACCGAAGGCCAGCGCACGCCGCTGAGGTTGCCCAGCAGCCAGAACAGGATACCGCGCGCCTGCTCGGCGGTGGCCGACTTGGTGATCAGGAAGGCGGTCAGGGCATTGAACAGTTGCGAGCCAGCGATACCGGCAAGGATCACCTGAGCGTTGTTGCTGCTGGGGCCGGCCGCGCGGGCCAGCAGCAGCACCAGGGCGAATGCGGCCCCGGCGCCGATGAAGGCCCCGGCGGACATGCTCAATGCCAGGCTACCCAGGCCCAGCAGGCCGACCAGCACCGCGCCGGTCGAGGCACCGGCAGATAGCCCGAGCAGGTACGGCTCGGCCAGGGGGTTGCGCAACAGCGCCTGGAGAATCACGCCGCAGGTTGCCAGCCCGGCGCCGCACGCGGCTGCGACCAGGGTGCGGGTCAGGCGGTAGTTCCAGACGATGCCGGCGTCGATCGGGTCGACCGGGTAGCCGGCCTGCCACAGGTGGTTGGCCAGCACCTGGCCGACCACGCTGGGCGACAGGCTGGTTTCGCCGATGGCGGTACCGGCCAGCAGGGCGGCCAACAGGGCTGCCAGGGCAACCACGATGCAGGGTAACAGGCGCATCATCACTGGGCTGCTTTACCGCTGGCGAAGGCTGTGGCTAGCGTCTGCACGCCGCGGAACAGGCGGATGCCGGCTTGCATGGCGTCGGCGTCAAGAATGATGATGCGATCGTGCTTCACCGCATCCATGTTGCGGGTTACCGGGTCGCTGCGCAGGAATTCGAGCTTTTTCTGGTAGTCGTCGGCGGGGAAGCGGCGGCGGTCCATGCGGGCGATGATCAGCCAGGTGGGGTTGGCCTTGGCCAGGGTTTCCCAGCCTACGGTCGGCCATTCTTCGCTGGACTCGACCACGTTGCGCACACCCAGGGTGCGCAGCATGAAGTCGGCGACGCCCTGGCGGCCGGCCACATAAGGGTCGATGTCGAGGTCGGCGCTGGAGAACCAGAACAATGCCGAGGTGGCCGACAGGTCCTTGCCGGCCAGTTGCGCCTTGGCACTGTCCAGGCGGCCTTTGAGCTCGGCATTCAGAGCATTGCCGCGGTCCTGCACATCGAAGATCTCGGCCAGCTGGCTGATGCTCTTGTAGATGCTGCTGACCTGGAACGCCTGCAGACGGGTGCCGTCGGCGCCGACCAGGTTGTCCTTGCCTTCGCAGTCCGACGGCAGCAGGTAGGTGGGGATCTTCAGTTCATCGAACTGTTCGCGGGTGCCGACCACGCCCTGGGCACCGACCATCCATTCGAACTGCACCGCCACCAATTGCGGGCGCTTGCCGACCACGGCTTCGAAGCTGGGGTCGTTGTCGGCCAGGCGCGGCACCTTGGCGTTCACTGCCTGGTACTCGGGCAGCACGTTGTTGAACCACAGCGAGGTGCCCGCCAGCTTGTCGCCCAGCCCCAGTGCATAGAGCATCTCGGTACCGGCCTGGCCGATGGTGACGGCGCGCTGTGGCGCCTGGGCGAACGTCTGCGGCTTGCCGCAGTTGTCGAGCGTCAGCGGGTAGTGGGTGGCCGCGGCCTGGGCCAGGCCGGTAAGGCCTAGGCCGGCGAGCAGGGTGACGAAACGGGGCAGCATGCTGGGCGATCTCCTATCGGACAGTTCGGGTGAGGAACGCGCGGACAGGCATCGCCGAGCCCCTGCCGGTGGCAGGGGCAACACTGATGGCCAATCCCGGACACCCCGCCGGTTGGTGAATGTAGGCCGGCAGGTCTCCTGACTGGTGCGTCATGGCCCGGCTCCGGCCTTCCCGGGCGGTCTGGCCCAGTGGCATCGATGGAGCTGGCTCGGCACCTACAGTTGCGGGGGCAGTTCCGTTTGGCCCGTATTGGCGGGCCAGGGATTCCCTATTCAGTTCCGTGGTGGAAACCGGCGGCCCGCATGGTAGACCATCGCGCCGCCGGGTGAAAACGCTTTTCAGAAGTACTTCAGCCAGGCGATGTCGCGGCGCCGCTGCTTCAGTTGGGCGAACCCGCGTACTGGCAGGTACAGCGAAGCCGCCAACAGCACCGCGCTCAGCCACACCGCTGCAATGCTCTCGAAGCCGAAGTAGTCGCCCTGGTTGAGGCCCAACAGCGCCACGCTGGCCAGGTACAGCAGCTTCAGCACATACAGGTGCAGCAGGTAGAAGAACATCGGGGCCGCACCGAACACCGCCAGGGCACTGATCCAGCGCGCCTGGCCGGCCCGCTCGAAGGCGCGCAGCAACACAAGGCCGCAGCCCAGGGTCAGGGCCAGGAACAGTAGCGACGGTGGGTATTTGGTGATGTTGAAGAAGCTCATCAACGTTTGCGTGAAGGTGGGGTAACCGCTCCACGGCGCCTCACCATAGCCGTTGAACATGCGCAGCAGGACAAAGCCCAGGAGTGCGAGCAACCCGGCCGTCAGCAGGCGTTGCTGGCGTTGTCCGGCCTCGCTGCCGCGCGCGAACCAGGGGCCCAGGCCATAACCCAGGGCAATGACGCCGATCCACGGCAGCACCGGATACGACGTGCGCAGGCGCAGGTTTTCCGACCATTCAAGCCAGCCGCGGTCGTGCAGGATTGCCCAGGGCACGTGCAGGGCTGACCCCACGCCAACGTGCAGGCCGTCGAGCAGGTTGTGGCCGGCGACGATGATGGCGCCCAGGGTGAGCAGTGCGGCGCGTGGCAGCCACACCAGCAGGGACAAGGCGATCATGCTGACGCCGATGGCCCAGATAACCTGCAGATAGATCACGCTGGGCGGCAACTGGAAGGTCCAGGCGAAGTTGACCAGGGTGAACTCCAGCACCACCAGGAACAGCCCGCGCTTGAACAGGAATGCCGAGACATCGCTACGGCCCTGATGCTTCTCGCCGTACAGCCAGGCCGACAGGCCGGTCAGCAGGACGAACACCGGTGCGCAGAGGTGGGCCAGTGTGCGGCTGACGAACAGCGCAGGCTCGGTGCTGTCGATGGCCATGGGGTCGCTGACCTGGCGGTGCAGGAAAAGGTCTCGCGGACATGGTCCAAAAGCATGAACAGGATCACCAGGCCGCGCAGGGCATCGATGCTCTGCAGGCGCTGGGTGATCAAGGTGGGCGTGGCGCTGGCGCTTGTCATGGAGGGTCGCTGATAGGAATGAATGTCATGTGAAACGTTATCTTATAACTAATTTATTGGAGGCTGGTAGAGGTTTTTGTGTTGCCTGTGCAGGCCTCTTCGCGGGCGCGCCCGCGAAGAGGCCGGTTCAGGCAACTCAGGTCAGAAGGTGTAATCCACCGTCGCAAAATACGAGCGCGGCATCCCCATCAACCACTGCTGCCCGCTGAACGCCGACTGCACATACTCGCGATCGAACAGGTTGTTCAACTGCAACCCCAGCCGTACATCAGGCAACACCTGCCAGGCGATGTTGGCATCGACCACGGTGTAGCCGGGGGCGCTTTGGGTATTGGCGGTGTCGGCATAACGCTCATCCACATAGCGCGCGCCAATGCCGGCTTCCACCTGTTGGCCGAAACCTTTGCTCAACCACAGGTTGGCGGTACGCCGTGGCACGTTTGCCGGCCGGTTGCCGGCACGGTCCTGCGCCACGCCGCCGACCATCTCGTCGAAGTCGTCATACCTTGCGCGCACCAGCGATGCGTTGGCAGACACCTGCCATTGGTGCGCCAGCGCCAGTTCCAAGGTCGCTTCGAGGCCATCGGAGGTCTGCTGGCCAGCCTGTTGCTTCTCGTGGGTGATCGGGTCGTCTACCAGCAGCTTCTTCTTGACGATGTGGTAGGCGGCCAGTGTCCATTCGCCACGGCCTTCCCAGAAGCGCTGCTTCAGGCCTACCTCAGTCTGCTTCGCTTCGGTCAAGTCATAGTGCATCTGGGTGGGGCTGAGGCTGATGAGGTTGTTGACCCCTTCCTCGCTGGTGGAGTACTGGCCATACAGTGACAGGTCGTCAGTGACCGCGAACACCAGCCCAGCGCGCCAGTTGCCACCTTGCAGGCTGCGGTCACTGCGGCTGTCGTTGGTCAGGTTGTCGCGGTCGATGTGGTTCTGGTCGCGGCGCACGCCGGTTACCAGCGACAGCCGGTCGCTGAGCTGCAGGCGGTTCTCGGCGAACAGGGCAAAGGTATGGGTGGTGGACAAGGTTTGCGGTCGCAGCGGCGAGGCACTGTGGAACCCGCCGGGCTGCGGTTGCCATGGGTCGATGTAGTCGCCGCCGACATCGTTGTAGGGTGAATTGCTGTCGACGTTGAAGCGCACCTTGTTGTACTCGGCCCCGACCACGGTCTTGCTGGCCAGGCCGAACAGGGTGTGGTCGAAGGTGAAGGTCTGGCGGTCGCCGAACTGTTCCTGGTTGTGCTTGATCTCCAGGTAGCTGCCGCGCAGCAACTGCTGACGCTCGGCGTCCCAGCTGTAGTCTTCGGCGTTGCGCCAGTGGCGGCGGCTCTTGATGTAGTACAGCTGGTTGCTGGCGCTGAGGTGGTCGTTCAGCGTCCAATCGGTGGTCAGCCGGGTCCACTCGTCGTCATAACGCTGCACGTCATTCTGTACGTTGTAGTTCTTGTTGCGCAGGCTACTGCGATAGTGGCCGTCGATCAGCGGCGTGCCGTAGTAGTTGGCGGGCTGCGCCTCGCCACGGTCGTGGGCGAGGGTGAAGCTGAGGTCGTCACTGGCATCGAAACGCAGCGCTGCGCTAACGGCCAGGCTGCGCGAATGGGTGCGGTCGACCCAACCATTGCCATCTTGCTGGTTCAGCGTAAGGCGATAGCTCAGGCGCTCGCTGAGGCTGCCGCCGCTGTCCAGGCCGAGCTGCTGACGGTCCCATGAGCCGTAGCCCAGACGCAGGTGGTTGCGCACTTCGCCGGCAAACGGTTTTTTCGGGATCACGTTGACGACCGCGCCGGTGGCGCCTTCGCCATGCAGTACCGAAGCCGGGCCGCGAATCACATCGATACGTTCGACCATCCACGGGTCGACAGGGAACGTTTGCGTGCCGGCGCCGGTGTAAAGGCGCGCGCCGTCGAACAGGGTCATCACCGAACTGTGCCCGGCAAAGCCGCGGGCGGACAGGCCGGTGCCGCCGTCGCCTGGGGAGCCGACGAAGGTGATGCCCGGCGAGCGGGTCACCGCATCCTGCACGGTGAGGTTGTTGCGCTGCTGAATCTGCTCGGCACTGATGCTGCTGGTACTGGCGGGTGTTTCCAGGGCACTCAGGCCAAGGCGCGAGCCGGCCTGGGTAGGCGTGGCCAGGTCGATGGCGTGGCTGTCGAGGGTGTCGGTGATGGCCGTGGAAGGCAAGGCCAGAGGCGGCGGGGCACGGTCATCGGCCAAGGCCGGCAGGGCGACGGCCAGGCAGGCCGCCAGGGGGTGAAGCTTGAACATACGGGACATGTCGTTCCACTGCTGCAGGAATGAATGCATCCCGGTGGAAAACACGCAAAGGCGAACCATGCAGGCAGGCGCGCGCACGGATTCCGGCCTGCGCCCGCCCACCGCGGGTTGCCAAGTGAAGCTCCAGGCCGGTCTCCGGGCTTGCGAGGGGCATGAAACCTTCACCTTCCCATGCCGGAGCACAGTGGTATCTCGAAGGGTTCGCTCGCTTACCGTTGCGGGGGCAGCGCCGGACTTGTCGTGGGCAACACGACGCACCGGCTTCCCGTTTCACCCTGCGCGCGGCGGCGCAGGACACCTGAAACTGGCGCGCATCTGACCATTGAAACGCGGGGGCGTCAAATTTGCTTGGGCAATGGAGGTGGGTTAGGCCTGCAAAGGCTAGCGTCCGCGGCGCCGCGAAACCCGTGCCTCGATGTTCTTGCGCCCGATCAACAGCGGGGGCTTTCTACCACCGGCTCATCCGCCAGCCATTTGTACATCACCAGGCAGTCCACCAGCCCCAGGCGGGCATGGCGATAGGCCTTGGGCAAGCGGCCAACGGTCTCGAAGCCCAGCTTGTGCCAAAGCGCCACGGCCACTTCATTGCTGGCCACCACCGAGTTGAACTGCAGGGCCAGAAAACCTTCCTGGCGCGCCAGCTTCTGCGAGTGTTCGCACATCAGGCGCGCCACGCCCCGGCCGCGCGCCTGTTCGCAGACCATGTAGCCGCAATTGCCCACATGTGCGCCAGGCCCGGCAGCATTGGCCTTGAGGTAGTAGGAACCCAGCAGCTCGCCATCTTCTTCAGCCAGCAACGTATGCAAGGGCAGCTCCAGCCACAGCTGGCGAGCCTGTTCGACGCTCAGGGCTGGCTCGAAGGCGTAGGTTTCACGGGCCTGGACAATGGCTTGGAAGGTAGGCCAGAAGCGGTCGAAGTCTTCGGGCGTCATGGGGCGAATGTGGATCATGCGGGTTCCTGCGCGGGCTAAGCCGCCCAGTCTGGGTGGCGCGGCGCCGTCGCGCAAGGGCGGCGACGCCGTTTGTGCTCAACCGTTGGCCTTGCCCACCGCGTCCATGGCACGCGCTGAGTAGACCAGTGCGGCCCCAGCATTCATCGCCACCGCTACGCCAAGCGCTTCGGCAATTTCCTCGCGGCTGGCGCCATGCTTGACCGCCTGTTGCGAATGCACGGCGATGCAGCCGTCGCAGCGGGTGGTCACGGCCACGGCCAGAGAAATCAGCTCGCGGGTCTTGGCGTCCAGGTGGTTGGTCTTGGCCCCAGCACCGCTGGCGGTCACATAACCGGCCACGGTGTCGGGTGAGAGTTGCTTGAGATCGCCGATGCCGGCCATCAACTGCTTACGGTAGGCGTCCCAGTCCATCATGCTCATCGTCTTCACCTTGGGGGGGTTGCGAGTGGAGCTTTCAGGCTAGTCGAAGAGTGGCAAGTGCGAGGCTTGTACTTTGGTGGTCATGCAGTGGGCCTTTGGCAGCGGGCTTGCCCCAAGCCCGCGCCTACACGGTTCAGATGTAGATGAACACCAGCACCAACGCTGCGACCACTGCCCATTTCTCCAGGTAGTAACGCATGCGGTTGCGCTTCTTCAGCGCCTTGCCACGCTCGCGGATCTTGTAGATACGGGTGAACAGGCGGTTGATGCCCCCGGTCTTGTCGCTGGCATCGTTGGGCGCAGCGGCGGCGGCCATCACATTTCGGCTGAACCAGCGGTTGAACGCGGTTGCCCAGCGGTACTTGAGCGGGCGTTCGACGTCGCAGAACAGGATGATGCGGTTGTGCTCGGTGGTGTTGGCCGCGTAGTGGATGTAGGTTTCGTCGAAGATCACCCCCTCGCCATCGCGCCACGAGTACTTCTCGCCGTCCACGTCGATGTAGCAGCCGTCGTCGTTCGGCGTGTCCAGGCCAAGGTGGTAGCGGTACGAGCCCGCATAGGGGTCACGGTGGCGCACCAGCTTGGCACCCGGCGGCAGGGTGGCGAACATGGCGGCCTTGACCGTGCCGATACCTTGCAACAGCTCGGTGGTGCGTGGGCACAGCGCCATCGCCGACGGGTGGCTCTCGCCGTACCACTTCAAGTAGAAGCGCTTCCAGCCGGTTTTGAAGAACGAGTTGAAACCGACGTCATCGTAATTGTCGGACTTCTTGATTTCGCCTACGTGCAGCAGCTGGCGGCCTTCCTCGCGGATCTCCTGCCAGTGGTCCTGCAGCGGTTTCAGTTCGGGAAAAGCCTCGACCGGCAGGTAAGGCTTGGCCGGGTGCTTGGAAAACAGGTACAGAAAGCTGTTGACCGGGGCCAGGAAGCTGGAGTGGTCGCCCAGCTGACGCGTCAGCTTGTGGCGAACCCGACCGCGCAGGTGAACATAGGCGATCGAGAAGACGAAGATAAGTACGAGTGCAATTTTCATGGACGTTTACTTGTCGAAAAATGGCCATGCGCCATGGCATAAGCTCGCCAGCATAAACAATCATGGGGGCAGTTTGTACTTATTGTTACGAAACGGTGGGGCGACATTGGTGTAATGCCCTACAGTCTTGCGCAAACGTTTCATGTCAGGGAGTTTGTATGGTTCAGGATATACGCCCCAGCGGTAGCCCGTTCAAACGGCTGTTCTTCGCCTTGCCGGTCAACGATGCCCAGCGCAGTGCTCTGGCCCAATGGCGCCGGGGCCTGAGCCTGCGCAGCGGCAAACCGGTGCCGGCAGCCAATTTCCACGTCACGCTGCTGTTCCTCGGTGATGTGGACGCCGCCCAGCTGCCAGCGATCTGCGCGGCGGTCGATCAACTGGCGCTGCCGGCCACGGCGCCGCGGCTGTTGCTCGACCGTTTGCAGGTGTGGCAGCGGGCCGGAGCGCTGGTGCTGGAGGCACAGCAGACACCGCCGGCCCTGTTGCACCTGGTGTACGGCTTGCAGCAGGCGCTGCTGCCGCTGGGGGTGGAGGCGGCCAACCGTGAGTATCGGCCGCACCTGACGCTGTCCAGGGACTACCACGGCCAGCCACCCGAGGCCAGCAGCGCGCCGGAGTTCTACCTCACCGCGCGACACTTCACGCTTTACGAGTCGCGCAAGGGCGCCTACTGGCCATTGGCGCAGTGGCCGCTGGCGCAATGACCTGGGGTTAGAGCTCTGGGGTGTACTTGACCGTCAACAGGAAGTTACGCGGCTCGCCATAGTTGTTGCTGCCATTGAGCTGGTTGAAGCCTGCGACCCAGTACTTCTTGTCGAACAGGTTGTTGGCGTTGACGGCAACGTTCACTTCCGGGGTCAGCTGATAGGCCAGGCGCGCGCTCCACACCGTATAGCCCGGCACGGTGTAGGTGCGCTCGTAACCCAGGGTATGGCTTTGGGTGGTGAAGCCAAGGCCTGTACTCCAGCGCTGGCCGTCCAGTGGCAGCGTGTAATCGGCCCAGGCGCGCAGCATGTGTTTGGGTGTCCACTGGCTGAATGTGCGGCCTTTGTCGACAGGGTCTTCAAGGAATTTGGTGGTGTTGTAGGTGTAGCCTGCGAACAATTGCAGGCCACTCAGCACTTCACCGCTGATCTCGGCTTCGACACCCTGGCTGCGTACCTTGCCCGACGCTGTTGAGCAGTACCAGTCATCGCAGGCGAACCCCGAGGCTGTATCGGTGACCGCGCGGTTTTCCTGATCGTAGCGGAACAGCGCGATCGAAGCGTTGACCCGGCCGTCAAGCAGTTCACCCTTGAAGCCCGTTTCGTAGTTGCTGCCGATCACCGGTTTGAGCGGTGTATTGCCAACGGCGCGTTCGGTTTGCGGTACGAAGACGTCTGTGTAGCTGGCGTACCAGGCCCATTCGCGGGTCAGGTCGTAGACAAAACCTGCATACGGGGTGACCTCACCCGTTTCGGTCATGCGGCTGGTGGGGTTGACCTGGCCCGGGTTCAGCCCGCGGTACGTGGTGCTTGCGTAGCTGTAGTCGAACCAGCTGACGCGTGACCCAAGAATCAGCGTCAACCTGTCGGTCGGTTTGACGCGCCAGGCACCGTACAGTCCTTTCTGGCGAATATCATAGCCACTGCTTTCGTGGCGCCCGAAGGGCGCGGCAAGCAGGCTGTCACGGCTAGGCTCGGGGCGGTCATGGTCGATGTCGAAGATGCTGTCATTGCCACCAAAGGTGCGCCAGTAACCATCATCGCTGGTGAGCTTGGAGTAGTTGCCGCCAAAGGTCACTTCATGTGCTACGGGGCCTGTGTCGAAGTGGCCGACCACGTTCATGTCCAGGCCCAGCTTGGTGGAATGGAAGTCGGTGATCCAGTCTGCATACTCGACGC
This sequence comes from Pseudomonas putida, assembly GCA_041071465.1. Classification (NCBI taxonomy): domain Bacteria; kingdom Pseudomonadati; phylum Pseudomonadota; class Gammaproteobacteria; order Pseudomonadales; family Pseudomonadaceae; genus Pseudomonas; species Pseudomonas putida. The sequence goes on from CP163498.1 coordinate 4,413,398, forward strand.
CACTGCCGTCAGGCTCAAGGCCTTCACCGACGGTCTGGGTGCGCTGGTGGGTCGACGTGTTGGTCTCGTCCATGCGCACTGCAGCGGCCTTGAAAGCCCAGTCCTCGTTGAAACGGTGCTCCAGGTCCAGGTAATAGGTGGTGACGTCGGTCTCGGCACGGCTCCAGCGAGCGCCGGTGTAGGTCGAGCGCGGTACGTCGACCGGCTTGCCCGTGGCGTAGCGGGGGATACCCCGCAGCATCGGTCGCGACTGCTGGCGGTTGTAGCTGATGCCAGCACCCACGGTAGTGGCGTCATTCAGGTCGATGTCCAGCGCGCCGTACAACGAATGCGATTTGCTCCACTGGTAGTCGATGAAGCTGTCGCTTTGGTCTTCGTCGGCCACGAGCCTTCCGCGTACACGGCCATCGGCGGTCAACGGGCCGCCGGCGTCAAGCTGCAGGCCGTAATGGTCCCAGGAGCCAGCTTTGCCGGTGAGGGTAACGGTCGGGGTTGCCTGGCCGCGCTTGCGCACCAGGTTGATCGCGCCGCCGGGGCTACCTGTGCCCTGCAGCAGGCCTGAAGCACCGCGCAGGATCTCCACTCGGTCGAAGAACACCAGGTCCTGGGTTGCCCAGTTGCCCAGCGAATAGTTGTTTCGCGGAATCGGCACACCGTCGTACTGCCAGTCATCGATCTGGAAACCACGCGAGGTCACCACCACGCCAGGGCCAATGCCCTGCGCGCCGACAATGCCCGTGGTGTGGTTGAGCGCGTCCTGCAAATCGGTGATGCCCTGGTCATCCAGTTGCTTGCGCGTGATGACGGTGACCGACTGGGGGATCTCCTTGAGAGTGTGCGTGCCTTTGCCGAGGGTCACCGCACGGGCGGCATAGGAACCTGTGCCTTCGCTGGTTGCATCCACGTAGTTGTCGGTGATGCTGGTGCTGCCCAGCTCCATGACGTCGCCGCCCAGGCTGGCGGGGGCGACACTGAAATGCCCCTCGCTGGAAACCCGCAGCTGCAGGCCGCTGCCGGCCAGAGCAGCTTGCATGGCCTGTTCGGCACTCATCTGGCCGACCACGGCAGGTGCTTGCTTGCCGCGCACCAGTGCAGGCTCCAGCGCGATGATGTGGCCGCTTTGGCTGGCGATGCGGTTGAGCGTTTGAGCCAGGCTGGCGGGCGGCAGGTCGAACATCTGGGTTTGCGCCTGGGCTAGCACGTTGAAGCTGGCCAAGGCGGCGACCAGAGGCAGGGCGCGGGGCAAGGGGTTGTACACGGATTACTCCCGAATGAAGTGGCTGTCAGGAGGTATGTGGGACGAACAAAAAAAACTTGCCACTATTGCGAATGATTTTGATAAATATTTTTATCAAGAGGTTTTCAGGTCGATCAGCATCAGCCACGGGCCATAGCGTTCCACGCTGATTGGCAGCGCTTCGGCCAACGCCTTCAACGCCTGTTGTGGCTGGTCCAGAGGAAATACGCCTTGTACCCGCAGACCGCGTGCCGCGGGGGCGAGCCGAATGTAGCCACGCTGGTAGGGGCGCAGCGCGTCGACCACCTCATGCAGGGGCTGGTCGAGGACTTCCAGGCGGCCCTCCAGCCATGCAGCGCGTTGCTGTTGTTCGCCCGTCAGCCGTTCGAGGGTGTTACTGCGCAGCAGCGCGGCCTGCCCTTGCTGCAGCTCGGCCCATTGGCCATCGGCCAAACTGGCGCGGACACTGTGCTGCAGTACCACCACCCGGGTGGCATCTTCCTCCTGGCTGACCAGAAAGCGCGTTCCCAACGCCTGCACTTGCCCTTGCGCGGTGCGCACGCGCAGGGGACGCAGCGGGTCGCGCGCGACCTGGATCAGCAACTCACCGTGACGCAGCACCACAAGACGCTGCCCGGCATCGAACTGCACGTCGACCGCACTGGCGCTGTTCAGGCTCAGGCGACTGCCGTCCGCCAAAGTGAAGCTGCGTCGCTCGCCACGGCCTGTGTGCAAGTCGGCCAGCCAGCCTTGGGCAGTGTCACTGCGCCATCCACCCCACAGCGCCGTGCCCAACAGCCCCAGGCTTGCCATGGCGCCCAGTACGTCACGCCGTGAGCGAGTCGGCTGCATCAGCAATCGGCGCGCCTCTGCGGCTTGGCCAGGGGCCCGTTGATCGAGGGCGTGCAATGCGGCGAGCGGATGGCCAAGGCGTTGTTCCAGTCGGTTCCAGGCCTGTTGATGAGCGGGGTCCTGCTGCAGCCAGAGCCTGACCCGTTGCAGCAGCGCTGCATCAGGCGTAGCGGCCCTGAGCTCGACCATCCAGTCGATGGCCTGCTCGCTGACCCGGTCGAGGGCTGGCCTGCTCATGCCTGCACCTCGCACAGGTAACATTGGCGAAGCGCCTGTTTCATGTAGCGGCTGACCGAGCGCTCGCTGATCTGCAGCTTTGCGGCGATGTCGGCGTAGTGCATGCCGTCGAGCTGGCTATAGAGGAAGGTGGCTTTGACGACCGCTGGCAAGCCGTCCAGTGCCTGATCGATGGTCACCAGGGCCTCGATCAGCAGCAGCTGCTCCTCGGCCGATGGCGCTACGGCCTCCGGCAGCCGCGCCAGATGTTCCAGATAGGCGTGCTCGAGCTGGCGACGACGGTGGCGGTCGAAGATCAGCCGGCGAGCAATGATGGTGAGGTAGGCGCGAGGCTGCTGAATGCTGTCTGGATCGACACGCGCGCCGAGCATCTGGCAGAACGTTTCGGCCGCGGTATCTTCGGCGTCGGCGTGGTTACGCAGGCGTTTGTGGATATGCTGGAGCAACCAGCGATGGTGGTCGCTGAAGAAAAAGCCCAGTTTACGGGTCGATGTGCTGTCCAACGCCTGGTATCCGGTCGTGAGTGAAAATCGTTCTCAATAGTAGCTGGGTCGTCTGATTTCCTGCAATGGCAAGGCACGCACGTAGAGATCAGGCAGCGGCCTGGGATTCGACAAATAGCTTTTGGCCCAGTGCGTTGGCGTGTTGCAGATGGTGAACCTGGCTGGGGCCTTCGCTGTCGTCCAGCAAGGTCGAACCCCGTACTTCGGCGCCGCAGTAGTCGAAGATGCCATGCTCGATCTGCACGCGCATGGCCTCGGCATAGCCATGCCGATCGAAGGTGCCGCTGTCGGCGCCGGCAACACCGACCAGGTGCACCTTCATGCCGCGCAGCTTCTTGACGGTAACGCCCCCTTCATAGTCGAACGCCCAACCATTGCTGAATACCCGCTCTACCCAGCCTTTGAGCAAAGCCGGCAACGACCACCAATAGATGGGGAAAACCAGTACCAGGGCATCGGCGCGGTCGATGCGCGCCTGCTCCTTCAGTACGTCAGCCGGTGGCGCTGCCTGGCGGCGGTGCACCGCGTGATCGGCCAGGCCAAAGCGTGGGTCGAAACCTTCACTGGCCAGGTCGGCGATTTCGCCAGTGTGCCCAGCACTGGCAAGGCCTTCGGCGACTTGGCGGGCAAGGGCGTGAGTGAGGGATTGCGGGTCGTGATGACCGACGACGATCAAGGCGTGCATGGTGGGTTCTCCAAGACGGGATGCGGAATGACCCTGAGCGCTATATACTCGAGGTAAGTTACGTTTTGTAAGTTACTTTTGGTAGGTAAGCAATGTCAAGCGACGATCGCACCCCGGTGCGCAAACGGCTGAACCGCGACGAACGCCGCAGGCAGTTGCTGGATGTGGCCTGGCAACTGGTGGGTGTGGAGGGGACGGATGCCCTGAGCCTGGGGCGCCTGGCCGAACAGGCTGGGGTAACCAAGCCGGTGGTCTATGACCATTTCGATACCCGCACCGGGCTGCTGGTGGCGCTGTACCAGGAATACGATGCGCGTCAGTCGCAGATGCTGGCGCAGGCCCTGGCCAACTGCGAAGACAGCCTGGTCAGCCGAGCCCAGGTGATTGCCGAGGCCTACGTGGACTGCGTGATGAGCCAGGGCCGGGAAATACCGGGTGTGTCGGCAGCGCTGGCCGGGTCGCCGGAAATGGAAGCGCTGAAACGGGCGTATGAGCAGCCGTTTCTGGACAAGTGCCGCGAAGCGTTGGCCGGTTTTTCGCCCAGCGGCAATGTGGGGGTTGCCGGCATGCGCCTGCTGGTGGGGGCGGCGGATGCGCTGTCCCAGGCGGCTGCAGCAGGGGAGTTGGAGGCCGGGCAGGCCAAGGCCGAGCTCAAGGCCGCAATTATCGCTATGGTAGAGCGGCAGTGAAGGCCTGAGTTCGTGGGGGGGGCGCAAAGCGGCCACGAGGCCCATCCCGTCAAACTGGCAAGCTCTGGTACGGCAGTTCATCCCCTGGGCTGCGCTCGAACTGGCGCTTGTACTCGCGGCTGAACTGCGACGTGCTCTGATAGCCCACCCGGTGCGCGGCCTGCGCCACCCCCAGGCCTTCGCCAATCAGCATCTGCTGCGCTTTCAGCAGGCGTAAGCGCTTCAAGTACTGCATCGGCGCCATGTCGGTGCAGCGCTTGAAGTGTTCATGGAAGGTAGAAACACTCATGTTGGCCCGCGTGGCCAGTGCCTCCACGCTCAGCGGCTCGGCGTAGTGCTCGCGCAGGTGGGTGAGGGCTGCGCCGATGCGGGCGAAGTGCCCCTGTTGCTCCACCAGTGCTCGCAACACACCGGCCTGCGGGCCGCGCAGCGCGGTATACAGCACCTCGCGTACGCGCCCCGGGCCCAGCACCTTGGCGTCCAGCGGGTCCTGCAGGCAATGCAGCAGCCGTTCCACACTGTCGCGCATTGGCGCATCCAGTGCTGCCGAGGTCATCGATTGCGGTGTTTGGGCCTGTACTGCAGCGTCCGGCACCATGTCCATGCTCTGCACCAGTTCACCCAGCACGCCACGGTCGATGTCCACCGCCACGCCCAGCAATGGCGCGTCAGGGGTGGCGAAGGTTTCGCACATGAACGGCACCGACAACGCCTGCACCAGGTAATGCCCGGCGCCGTACTCCAGGGTGCGTGGCCCCAGCCGCGCCAGCTTGCTGCCCTGGGCCAGGATCATCAGGCTGGGTTCGTAGATCTGTGGGCTGCTGGCGACATAGTGGTCCCAGCTCAGCACCTGCACCTGGGGCAGGCGTGTAGGTACGAAGCCCGGGCGTGTGGCGAGGGTGCGGATGAGCGCGCAGAGCGGCGCATTGGCGTCGACGTGGCGGGTCAGTTGCATGGTGAACCAAGGGCAGAGAATCAGACAGCTTAATCATCGCAGACTGGTGGCGTGGCGCTAGATGCTGGGTGGCATCTTCGGAGGATCAGGCATGCATGCCGGAGAATCAGCCGTGGGCGAGGCGGCAGGCGACGCGCAGAATGCGCCGCCTGAATCGTTTCACTTAAATGCGAGGTCCTGCATGTACACCGCCATCGGCTACGCCGCCCAAACCCCCACCAGCCCCCTGGCCCCCATGACCTTCGAGCGCCGCAGCCCGCGCCCGGACGACGTCGCCATCGAGATCCTGTACTGCGGTGTGTGCCACTCCGACATCCATCAGGCGCGCAACGAATGGGGCATTGCCGTGTACCCGCTGATGCCTGGCCACGAGATCATCGGCCGGGTTACAGCGGTGGGCGACAACGTCACTGCGCACAAGGTCGGTGACCTGGTCGGCGTCGGCTGCATGGTCGATTCGTGCCGCACCTGTGAAGCCTGCGCCAAGGACCTGGAGCAATATTGCCTGGAAGGCCCGACCATGACCTACGCCACCCCGGACCGGGTCGATGGCAGCAACACCATGGGCGGTTACTCCAGCAGCATCGTGGTCAGCGAGCATTTCGTGGTACGCATCCCGGCCGGCATGGACCTGCCCAGCGCTGCACCTATTCTGTGCGCCGGCATTACCACTTACTCGCCACTCAAACATCACGGCGTCGGCCCGGGCCACAAGGTCGGCATTCTCGGCATGGGCGGCCTGGGCCACATGGGTATCAAGCTTGCCAAGGCCCTGGGTGCGCAAGTGACCTTGTTCACTCGCTCCCAGGCCAAGGCCGAGGAAGCCCGCCGCCAGGGTGCCGACCATGTGATCGTGTCCACCGATGTCGAGCAGATGCGCGCCGCTGCTGGCCGCTTCGATTTCCTGCTCGATACCATTCCGGTGCAGCACGACCTCAACCCGTACCTGGAAACCCTGAAGTTCGATGGCGTGCACATCCTGGTCGGGCTGATCGAACCGATCGACCCGGCGGTGCATGCAGCCAACCTGGTGATGAAGCGCCGAGTACTGGCGGGGTCGTTGATCGGTGGCATCGCCGAGACCCAGGAAGTGCTGGACTTTTGCGCTGAGCACGGTATCCGTTGCGATATCGAGATGCTGGATATCCGCAATATCAACCAGGCGTATGAGCGGATGATCGCCGGTGACGTGAAGTACCGGTTCGTGATCGACATGGCCACGTTGCAGGGCTGATCGATCGGTTGCCTGTACTGGCCTATTCGCGGGGGCACCCGCGAGGAGGCCAGTACAGGCAACATGAATGATCGGTCTTTTACCAGACCATCGCCTTGTCCCAACCCTTCCAGAACAACCACCGCCGCACTTCGCCGTGTGCTCCGGTACCGATCTGCCACTCGGGCCGCCCGCTCTCCAGCGCAATTACCGACACAACCCCCGCATGGCTTGCCGCCACCAGTGTTCGCCCGTCGGCACTGATGTCCATCGCACTGATGGTCGACCCCAGGTAGTGCTGCCAATGCTCCTCGCCATCTTCGCCAAATGCCCGCAGGTACCCGTAGGCATCACCCACGATGTACTCGCCATCGCGCGCCACCCCGGCGTACACCCGTGCGCCATCCTGCACCAGCGGGGTGCGTGGGTCCTGGCTGTAGTAGTCGGTATCCAGGCCGGGCAAGTCCGCCACCCTGACCGCCAGTGTGGCGCCGCTGTAGAAATGGCAGGCATTGACGATCAACTGGTCACCGGTGCGGTTGAACAAAGCAAAGTGCGGGTATTCGCTGCCTGGGCCGATGTGTGCCAGCGGCCTGAGCTGATCGTCGAGGACCCGGTGCCGGCTGCCTTGCTCACCCACCACGATCAAGCGGCCATCTGCCGACACCGCGCCATGCTCCATGCTCAGCCCCAGGTTGATGTCGTCCGGTTCGGTGCCTTCGGCCAGCTCATCGAGCACGCGCGTCTGCTGCGGCAGCAGACGCGTTGCACCCTGACCGGCCAGCACGAAGATACCTTCGGCACTCACCAGCAGCACGCGTTGGCCATCCGGGAAGGGGATCAGCGCGGTGGGTGTGGGCGGCAGGTCGAACGGCTCGAACGGGTAGCCCGGCGGCAACCCCTCCAGCCCGGTTGGCCAGGCCAGACGGCGCACCTGCGGGCCACCCCAGCCATCGGTCACACGTATGCCCTCGGCATTGGCCAGGGCGAAGTAGCGCCGGGCCGGGCAGCGGCCAAAGTGTTCGATACCGATGACCGGGGTTACCCCATGGTGGTCGATACGCACCACCTGGCCTTTGTCGTACGGCATGCCGATGCGTGCCAGCAGGCTGCCATCCTCCAGCAGCAAAACATTGCTGATGCCTTGGGCGTGGTCTTCGAGCAACGGTACCAGGGGATGGTGCGCGGGGGCCAGGCCTCACGGAAGGCCCGGCGCTGCTGTTCGTCGACACCTGGGCAGTTGGCTGCCTGCAGGGCTGCCAACCAGGCGTCGAGCAGGTGTCTGGTGGCTGGCGCCTGCGGTTCTTCGAGGTTGTCCCAGCCTTGCGCACGGCCTTGCGCGACGTAGTCGTTGACGGCCTGGGCGTAGGCGGTAACCGCCTGCTGCCATTGCTGCTGGGGGTGCTGCTTGTCCATGAGCGGATCGGGCTCCTTGTCGCACACGCGTTTCACACAAAGCGCGCATGGTACTCCTTCTACCTGCCTCGCGGTTGTGAGGCCCCGGCTTGACGCGTACCATGCCGGGCATTCCTGTCAATAACAATGCGCACGTTGGCACCCGGCAAGCGGGTGGCTGGCGTGCGACCTGTTGCCTGTCTGCGGAGAAGCACTTTCCACCCATGAACGGACCCACACCTACCCACATACCGCCCGCAACGGGCAGCGGCAGCTGGCTTAGCGTGATCGCCCTGGCCTTGGCGGCCTTCATCTTCAACACCACCGAGTTCGTTCCAGTGGCGTTGCTCAGCGACATTGGCCGCAGCTTCGACATGAGCACCGCCCAGGTGGGCCTGATGCTGACCATCTACGCCTGGGTGGTGGCGCTGGCCTCGCTGCCGATGATGCTGCTGACCCGCAACATCGAACGGCGGCGTCTGCTGCTGTTCGTGTTCCTGGTGTTCATCGTCAGCCATTTGCTGTCTTGGTTGTCGCAAAGCTTTGCCATGCTGCTGGTCAGCCGTATCGGCATTGCCCTGGCGCATGCGGTGTTCTGGGCCATCACCGCTTCGCTGGCGGTGCGTGTGGCGCCACCAGGGCAGCAGGCCAAGGCGCTGGGCCTGTTGGCCACCGGTACTACCCTGGCCATGGTCCTGGGTATTCCGCTGGGCCGCGTGGTAGGCGAGGCGTTGGGCTGGCGCATCACGTTCCTGAGCATCGCCGGGGTGGCGCTGGCCACCATGCTGTGCCTGATGAAATCGCTGCCGCTGCTGCCCAGCCAGAACTCCGGCTCGTTGCGCAGCCTGCCGATCCTGTTCAAGCGCCCGGCGCTGGTGATCACCTACCTGCTGGTGACGCTGGTGATTACCGCGCAGTTCACTGCCTACAGCTACATTGAACCGTTTGCACTGCACGTGGCGCAGATTGGCGGTGAGCGCACCACGCTGGTGTTGTTGCTGTTCGGCGGTGCGGGGGTATTCGGCTCGTTGCTGTTCAGCCGCTACAGCGACCGTTTCCCCCATGGCTTCCTGGTAGGCTCGATCGGCTTGCTCGCCGCGTGCCTGTTGCTGTTGCTGCCGCTCTCGGGCAACTTCTACGCGTTCGCGGTGCTGAGCATGTTCTGGGGTGTGGCGATCCTCAGCTTCAGCCTGTCGCTGCAGTCCAAGACGCTGAAGCTGGCGTCGGATGCCACCGATGTGGCCATGGCGCTGTTCTCGGGTATCTACAACATCGGCATTGGTGGTGGTGCGCTGCTGGGCAGTATTGTCAGCAGCCAGATGGACGTGGCGAATATTGGCCTGGTGGGCGGTAGCGTGGCGGTGGTCGGGCTGGTGCTGGCCGTTGCCAGCACTCGGCGCTTCCGCGAGGCGCTGACACGCTGACCCCCAGGCCAGCGCTCCCACATGTCCCGCCCAGGCCTGTGGGAGAGCGCTCAAGCCAGGACGGCAGCCCATGCAGAGATCAATAGCGCCCCCGCCAACACCTGGTTGAACACCTGTAGCCGCCGTGGCGCCTGCAACCACCGGGCGCTACCCACCCCCAGCATCGCCCACGCCGCCATGCACGGCAGGGCGATCAGCAAAAACACCAGCGCCAGCAGCCACACCGGCAACGACGGTGCGGCAAAGACCCCGACCACCGCCACGGCCATCAACCAAACCTTGGGGTTCACCACCTGCAACGAGGCAGCGCTGAGCGCACTGAAGCCTTGTGCTGTGGCCGTCTGCAGCGGGGCGGCGGCACTGCGCAGCATCTTCCACGCCAGCCAGCTCAGCCACAGCACTCCGGCCCAGCTCATCAGCTGTTGGGCCAATGGGTGACGCAGCAACAGCTCGCCCAGCCCCAGACCAACCAGCAGCACGATCGCGGCCGCCGCACCGCAGGCTGCCACGATCGGCGCTAGGCTTGCGCGCAGGCCCACGCGCGCGCCATGAGCCAGGATCAACAAGTTGGTCGGCCCCGGGCTGATGCTGGACACCAGGGCAAAGAGGAAGAAGGGCAGCAACGACTGCGACATGGTTCAAGGCTCCGTGAAATCGAAGCACCATGCTCGCCGCCCGCCGGCATTCAGTCTGGAAGGTTTGAGCAGCGCCTGCGGTAGTCGGCGGGGGTTAGCCGATAGGCGCGGCGGAACCAGCGGCCCAAGTGGCTCTGGTCGGCAAAGCCCAACGCCACGGCCACTTCGGCAGGGGTCTGGCCTTGGGCGAGCAGGCGCCGCGCCCGTGCCAGGCGCAGCTGGATCAGGTAGGCATGCGGTGCAATGCCGAATGCGGCCTTGAACGCACGGGTCAGGCGAAAGCGGTCGATGCCGCAGGCGTGGGCCAAGTCTTCCAGGCCGATGTCACGCTCCAGGTTGGCGTGCAGGTAGTCCCGTGCGCGCTGTGCCGTCAGCGGCAGGCGCGGGTCGGGGTTGATGCGCCGGCGCCAGTGCAGGTGGCGGGTCAGGCAGGCCAGCAGGTCGTCCATGGCCGTTTGCCGGACGATGCGCAAGTCCTGCGTGTGCACGGCCTGGAAGGCGAGGGCGGTGGCCTGGGCCAGGCGTTCGTCATGGCACAGGGTATCGGCAAAACTGGGCAGGCTGTCGTCCGGTGCGTGCTCGAACAGCGCCCGCAGCTGTTGGTCGAGCCAAGCGGGCTCCAGGTACAGCGTTGAATAGGTGAAGCCTTCATCGGTAGGCGCCAGCCCATCGTGGATGTCGCCAGGCTCGAGCAGAAATACCTGCCCCGGCGTGCTGCGGTGGCGCACCCGGCGGCAGTTGAACTGCTGCACACCCTGTTCGGTGACGCCGACCAGGAAGCTGTCGTGCCAGTGCGGGTCGTAGGCATGGCCGACGAAATGCGCACGGACCGACTCGATGCCGGTGTCGGCGTCTTGCTTGAGGTCGATCCAGTTGCTCATGAACATGTGCCGTCGGGGTAAATGGCTACCTTAGCGCAACGCCCCGGCTCAGTCTGGAACGATTGTGCAGCCGTTGGTCAGGGCACGGTTGCGCAGGGCCTCGAAGCGCTCGCGCAGCCACAGGTGCAGTTGCGAAACCGCAGGTGTGAGCTGCTTGCGATGCGGGCAGACCAAGGTGACCGGGGTGGGCTCGCCGAGCATTTCGGGCAGCACGATTTCCAGTTCACCGGCCGCGATGTTGGCGCTGACATCCAGCCACGACTTATAGACGATGCCTTCGCCTTGAATGGCCAGGCGTCGGATGACATCGGCATCGTCGCTGACCAGCGGCCCACGCACCTGCACGGTGCGGTTGCCCAACCGCCATTTGTCGTACACCCGGTTGTGTTGCATGTACAACAGGCAGGCGTGCTGCTGCAGCGCGTCGGGGGTGAGCGGGCGGCCGTGGCGGGCCAGGTAGTCGGGCGAGGCGACCAGCACTCTGCGATTCCAGTCGGCCAATGGCAGGGCGATGTAGTTGGCATCCTGGTTGAGGCCATAGCGGATGGCCACATCCACCGGGTCGCGGTTAAGGTCGGCAATCTGGTCTGACAGGAAGAAGCGAAGCTGCAATGCCGGGTGCTCGCGGCGGAAGGCACTGAGCCAAGGCAGCAGCATGTTGCGGCCCAGGTCGGAAGGCGCCGATACCTGCAGGGTGCCGCGCAGGGTATTGGGGTTGCCATGCAGGTCCTCATGGCCCTGGCGCAGGCTCTCCAGCACATTCAGCGCGGTTGGCAGGTAGCGCTCGCCCTCGGCGGTCAGGCGCAGGCTGCGGGTGGTGCGGGCGAACAGGCGTACATCCAGGTCGCGCTCCAGGCGCTTGATCGCGGCAGCCACCTGGCCCGGTAGCAGGCCTGCTTCATGGGCCGCTGCAGTGAAGCTACCCAGCACACTGCTGCGGGCGAACAATTCGAGATCAGTGATGCGCAGCATTTTCATTCCAGGGATGAAAGTGTTGCTGCATTGTGCCGGTTTTTCTTTTCTACCGGAAAGATAAGATGCACGGCACATCCACTGTTCATACCGGAGTTCTTGCATGGATACCGTCTCGCTGGCCAAGCGCCGCTACACCACCAAAGCTTACGATGCCTCGCGCCGTATTCCCCAGGCCACTGTCGATGCCCTGCTCGAGCAACTGCGCCACAGCCCGTCGTCGGTCAATTCCCAGCCCTGGCATTTCATCGTCGCCGACACTGCCGAAGGCAAGGCTCGCCTGGCAAAGAGCACCACGGACGGTTATGCCTACAACTCGCCGAAGCTCCTTGATGCGTCGCATGTGATCGTGTTCTGCACCCGCACCGAAATGACCGAAGCGCACCTGAACACGGTGCTCGACCAAGAGGCTGCCGATGGTCGTTTCCGTGACGAGCAAGCGCGTGCCGGGCAAAACCAAAGCCGCCGGCACTACGTCAACCTGCACCGTTACGACCACAAGGACGTGCAGCACTGGATGGAAAAACAAACCTACCTGGCCTTGGGCACGGCGTTGCTGGGGGCTGCGGCGCATGGTTTGGATGCAACGCCGATCGAAGGCTTTGACAGCAAGATCCTCGACGCCGAACTGGGGCTGCGTGAGCGTGGGTTTACCAGCGTGGTGATCCTCAGCCTGGGTTACCGCAGTGAGACGGACTTCAATGCCGGGCTGAACAAGTCGCGGCTGCCGGCGTCGCAAGTCTTCACGTTCCTGTGAGATTGCAGGGGGCGCAAAGCGCCCCTGACTCGCCCGGCCGGCCGGGCAAACTGGCAATGATTCGGCATATACCGCATACTTGTCGGCAAACGCCGATAAGGAGCATGCCATGCTTGCCGAAGTGCTTCGCGACAACGGTTACCATGAGTACCGGGCGCGCTTGAACGCGCTGCTGGAAATCCCCGAGCTTGCCAGTGACTTTGAAATCCACACCCGCATCACCCATGGTTTTGCCGCCACCTGGCTGGTAAAGCTGACCGAGCGTGGTGTGCTCACGCCGGTGGAGCGCGACCAGATCATTCCCCTGCGCACCCTGAAAACCCGCATTGAGCGCGACCAGCCGTTGACCGTGGATGAAAGCGACCGTCTGTTCCGCTCGGCCCACATCACCGCCATGGCCGAAGCCGTGTTCGGCGAGGCGGACAAGGCCAAACGTTGGTTGTCCAAGCCCAAGGAGCGCTTTTCGGGGCTCACCCCGATGCAGATGCTTACCACCCAGCAAGGCACCACTCAGGTCGAAGAGATGCTGCTACAGATTGCCGAGGGCTTTGGCCTGTGATTCTGTGGCGTATCAGCGCCTACGCAGACTTGAGCGGCACGGGGGGCTTGCGGGTAAGCGGCCGTTGGCACCAGGCGGGCCGGCCGGTGGTATATGCCGCCACCAGCCCTCCAGGGGCGATGCTCGAGGTGTTGGTGCACCTGGAGATCGACCCTGAGGATTTCCCCACTACCCTGCGCCTGATCCGCATCGAATTGCCCGACACGGTTTCACAAGCGCGGTTACCCACCTTGCAGCCGGGCTGGTCCGCTCAGCCGGAGTTGACCCGGGCACTGGGCAATCGCTTTCTGGATGACTGTTCGGCATTGTTGTTGCCGGTGCCGAGCGCGATCATGCCCAGTACCACCAACTACCTGTTCAACCCACGGCACCCGCAGGCGCAGAGCGCGAAAATACAGGTCGAGGATTTCACCCCGGACAGCCGCTTGTTCTAGTGCCTGTTCACCACAGCGCCGCCGATGCCGTTGTCAGCACCCGGCCGAACACTTCGACAGCCTTGTCCACTTCAGCGTCGGTGCTGAAGCGGCCGATGCTCAAGCGCACGCTATTGCGTGCCTGGCGCTCATCCAGCCCCAGTGCCAGCAGCACATGGGAGGCGGCGTTACTCGCCGAGTTGCAGGCCGAGGTGGTCGACAAGGCCAGCTCGCTGGCCAGTGCCGCACTGTTGAAGCCCTTGCTGTCGATGCACAGGTTCAGCGTATGGGGTATGCGGTGGGTGACGCAACCGTTCAGGGTGACGCCGGGTAAAGCCAGCAGGCCTTCACGCAGACGTGCAGCCAGTTGCTCCAGGCGCTGGTGCTCGCTGTCACCAGGCTGGCCGGCCAGGGCAAAGGCGCTGCCCATGCCAGCAATCTGATGGGTCGCCAGGGTGCCGGAGCGCAGGCCCTGTTCATGGCCGCCGCCGTGCATCTGCGCGCGCATCAGCGTACGGGCGCGTGGCCCGACATACAGCGCGCCGATGCCTTTTGGCCCATAGACCTTGTGCGCCGAGAATGACATCAAGTCCACGCTCATCGCATTCAGGTCGATGACCAGCTTGCCCACAGCTTGCGCGGCGTCTACGTGCAACAGGGCACCGTGGGCACGCACCTGCTCGCCAATTGCGGCAACGTCGGTGACCGTGCCCAGTTCGTTGTTGACCGCCATCAGCGATACCAGGCGGGTATCGGCGCGCAATGCTGCCTGCACGCTGGCGGGCTGGATCAGGCCGGCGGCATCCGGCGCCAGGCGGGTAACGGCCCAGCCTTGGCGCTCCAGTTCGGCCACCGTGTCGAGCACGGCCTTATGCTCCAGCTGGCTGGTGATCAGGTGGCCGGGCTGGCCGATGCCTTGGGCAATGCCTTTGAGTGCCAAGTTGTTGGACTCGGTCGCGCCCGAGGTCCACACCAGGTTTTCGGCCTGCGCGCCGACGCGCTCGGCCACTTGTTGGCGAGCCTGCTGCACGGTGTGACGGGCGGCTTGGCCGAAGGCGTGGCCACTGGACGCCGGGTTGCCGAAGTTGGCTTGGTTACCCAGGCAGGCGAGCATGGTTTCGATGACCCGGTCGTCGACTGGGGTAGTGGCGGCGTAATCGAAGTAGAGTGGGGCGCTAGGCATTGGGGCGGGTCCGTGTCAGTTGCCATGAAATCGGCGATCGTTGACCTAAGCGTACCCGCCAGCTGTGAGATATTTTTCGCTTCCCACCGCTGTCTTCTCGATCCCGATAAAAAAAATTTCCCCGCGGCATTGGTTTTGTAGGATTTTTTTCTTCAGTTGGCGAAGCGTTGCAATCGGCCCCGCGCTAGCGACCTTCAGGCAGGGTCCAGAGCCTTCTCTTCCTCCGCCACCACGCGCTCGCATAACTCGGTGATCTGCTCGCGCATCCAACGGTTGGCAGGGTCCTGGTCGGTACTTTCATGCCAGTAAAGGTGCGTCTCCAGCGCTGGCACCTCTACCGGCAATGGCTGGTAACGCAACTGATGGCGGCGGGCAAAGCGCTCGGGAACGGTCATTGCCATGTCAGTCTGCTGCAACACCTGCGAGGCCATCAGGTAATGCTGCGAACGCAGGGCGACCTTGCGCTGCACACCCATCTTGCCCAGCGCCAGGTCGACATAGCCCAGGCCGTTGCGGCGGCTGGAGATATGGATATGGGTCATGCCCAGGTAGCTGTCGAGGGTCAGCTTGCTATCGGCCAGCGGATGGCCCTGGCGCAGGGCGCAGACATAACGGTCCTGCATCAGCTTGACGTGGCGCACTTGCGGGTCGGTGTTCAGGGGGGCGTCGATGGCGAAATCCAGGCGGCCGGCGGCGAGTTCCTTGGTGGTCTCGCGGCGCTTGCACAGAAAGCTCTCGATCAGCACCGCTGGCGCCAGGCGGCGCAGGCGCTGGAACAACGGCGGCAGAATGACCGCTTCGGTCAGGTCGGTCATGCTGATGCGGAAGGTCTTGTTGGCCTGTTGCGGGTTGAAAATGCGGCTTTCCTGCACCGACGTGCGCAATAGCGCCAAGGCATTGCGCACCGGGCCGATGATGTTCTGCGCCATGGGCGTGGGCACCATGCCTTGCGCGGTGCGCACGAACAGCGGGTCGTTGAAGGTTTCGCGCAGCCGTGACAGGGCGTTGGACACCGCCGGCTGGGTAATGCCGACAATTTGCCCGGCGCGGGTCAGGTTGGCTTCGGTGTAGATCGCATCGAACACGATGAACAGGTTGAGGTCGACCTTGCTGAGGTTCATGGGCGCCGCTCTTTGTTGGAATTATCGGTCGATCATATATCGGTTATGAATGTTTATACACGCGGAAAATAGACTAGGTGGATTGGTCCGCGCTGCTCTAGGCTCTGGCCCATGTACTCCGAACCGTGAAGGTAGCCCCGATGGATTTCGCCTATTCGCCCAAGGTCCAGGCACTGCGCGAGCGCGTCAGCGCGTTTATGGACGCTTATGTCTACCCCGCCGAAGCGGTGTTCGAGCGCCAGGTCGCCGAGGGCGACCGCTGGCAGCCGACCGCTATCATGGAAGAACTCAAGGCCAAGGCCCGCGCCGAAGGGCTGTGGAACCTGTTCCTCCCAGAGTCGGAATATGGCGCCGGCCTGAGCAACCTGGAATACGCCCCGTTGGCGGAGATCATGGGCCGTTCGTTGCTCGGGCCAGAGCCGTTCAACTGCTCGGCACCGGACACCGGCAACATGGAAGTGCTGGTGCGCTATGGCAGCGAGGCGCAAAAACGCCAGTGGCTGGAGCCGTTGCTGCGCGGCGAGATCCGCTCGGCGTTCGCCATGACCGAGCCAGACGTGGCCTCTTCGGACGCCACCAACATGGCTGCCACCGCCGTGCGTGACGGTGACGAATGGGTGATCAACGGCCGCAAGTGGTGGACCTCCGGCGCCTGCGACCCGCGCTGCAAAGTCATGATCTTCATGGGCCTGTCCGACCCTGAAGGGCCACGCCACCAGCAGCATTCGATGGTGCTGGTGCCCACCGATGCACTAGGCGTGAAGATCGTTCGCCCGCTGCCGGTGTTCGGTTATGACGATGCACCCCATGGCCATGCCGAAGTCCTGTTCGAGAACGTGCGGGTGCCGTACGAAAACGTAATCCTTGGCGAAGGGCGCGGCTTCGAAATCGCCCAGGGCCGCCTGGGGCCTGGCCGCATCCACCACTGCATGCGTTCGATCGGCATGGCCGAGCGCGCGCTGGAGCTGATGTGCAAACGCTCGGTCGAGCGCACCGCCTTCGGCCGGCCACTGGCACGCCTGGGCGGCAACGTCGACAAGATCGCCGACTCGCGCATGGAAATCGACATGGCCCGGCTGCTGACGCTCAAGGCGGCCTACATGATGGACACCGTCGGCAACAAAGTCGCCCGCAGCGAGATCGCGCAGATCAAGGTGGTGGCACCGAACGTTGCCTTGAAGGTAATCGACAGGGCGATCCAGATACATGGTGGGGCAGGGGTGAGCGGCGATTTCCCGCTGGCCTACATGTACGCCATGCAGCGCACCTTGCGCCTGGCCGACGGGCCGGATGAAGTGCACCGGGCGGCGATTGGCAAGTATGAAATTGGCAAGTATGTGCCGGTGGAACTGTTGCGTAGCGGGCGCTAATTCGGTGAGCCTGTGCCGACCGCTTCGCGGTTTTACCCGCGAAGCGGTCGGTAAAGCTTCATTGAGTTTTCAGGTCCACTACCAGGTCTTTGGCGGCTTTCGTCGCCAGTACACTCATGAGCTTGCTCATTTCATCCTGTCGCCCGATCCCTGGTTCGGTGCCCCCCATCATGACACTCGGCACCGGTGCCTTTGCTGCTGCCTCTGCCCACGCTCGATTGATCTGCACCAGCGCATCCAGTTTGGTTTGCAGGGCACCGTCCGCCTTGAGCGAGGCTTCACGGGCGTAGGCTTCGGCATCGGCTGTGATCTTGGTCGCTTCTGCCGTTACACGCGCTTTGTCCCGAAGCAGCTCGGCTGTCTGCTTGTCGATCTCGGCGCGCCGTTTCTCCCGCTCTGCGTTGATCAGCGCAAGCTGTTTTTCGGTTTCGGCCTCGGTAGTACGCTCAATCTGTTGGCGTAGACTCTCCTGGCGTTTGGCTTCGACGTCCTTGGCGCCGCGTGCAGAAACCAGTTCCTTCTCTTCTTCCTCCTTGAGCCTGTTTTGCCGGGCCACGGCAAGCTCCGCCAGTGCTTGCTGCACCCGCACCATGCGTTGCTGGTACTGCGGATTGGGGTCGATATGGGTGACCCGAGCATCCACCACCTCAACGCCGAATAGGCGAAATTGTTGCAGCTTGCGCAGTTCCTGGCCGTTCTTGTCGAGCTTCTTCTCAATGATGAAACGCGTTGCACTGTTGTCGCCAAAACTACCCTGTTCGGTACCGGCCTGCAGAATCGCAGTTTGAGCAGGATAATTGTCGCGCTGAACGCGAATTTCCTTGCGGCTTGTCAAGTACAGGCCGTTGCGCAACTGATTTTCGAACTCGGCACCGAAGTGGCTGCGGTTGCCGGCGTAATAGTCGTCTGCGCTCATCAGGGAGGCTGTGGCTTGCAGCGTTTCCTTGACTGCCGGCAACAGTGCACGTTGCAGGAAATTGTCAGGCGTGCGGTATTCCTGGGCAATCTTCAGAAATGCCTCCCCTGAAGGAAGGCGAAACTGGCTACTGAACTCGGCTTTGGCATCGACGTTGCCCCGAAAAACGATAGGCAGGTTTTCCAGCGTGATCGAGGGATGTCCGCTGCGGGTATCTTCCGGGTTGTCCATGCGCAAGGAGGACTGAACGCCGATGGTACGTCGCCAAGCTGTACTGCGGCCGAACCACTTGGTGGCGTAGCCTACGTCCTCGACTACTTTCTCCTCGCCGAAAATCGTACGAACGTGGGTCATCTGGCCTGCTTCGTTGTAGAAGAATACGTTGTTGAATATTGCTGCCAGGGCGCCGAACGCGAGAACTGGGATGGCAATGGCGGCAATTTGCTTGCGGTTGACACGTAATTGAGGGAGGTCGGGAATGGGCAGTTTTTGCACGGGGCACTCCTTGTGCGGAAAGGCCCATCCTGGTTAATTCAGCCCCGTGATCACAATCAGACGAACCGAATTCCTTATGTAGGAATAATCACTGCGGTAGCTAGGAAGAATCCAATTTGATTCGGCCCCACAACAGCCATTCACGCCCGCAATTGCGGGTCGTCCTTCTTTTTTCCCAGGTTGTTCTGCCCCGTCGAATCCTGCGACGGCTGGATACTCTCGACCGCCACGTTCTGCCCCCGCGTCTTGATCAACGAAACCACCACCCCACCCAGCAACAGCCCGAACGTCACCCCCAGCGACAGCAACGCCGGCACCTTGCCCACCATGCCGTGGTAGAAGATTTTGCAGCCAATGAAGATCAGCACCAGCGCCAGTGCGTACTTGAGATAAACGAAGCGGTGCATCAACGCCGACAACGCGAAGTACAGCGAGCGCAGCCCCAAAATGGCAAAGATGTTAGAGGTGTAGACAATGAACGGGTCCTGGGTAATGGCGAAAATCGCTGGCACGCTGTCGACCGCAAACACTAGATCGGCAAGTTCGATCAGTACCAGCGCCAGGAACAATGGGGTGGCATAACGCAGCGCCTTGCTGTGCCCAGGCGGGGTCTGGCGGATGAAGAAGTGCGAGCCATGGATCTGGTCGGTGACCCGCATGTGCCGGCGCACGAACTTGATGATCGGGTTGTTGGCCAGGTCCGGGTGGCTGTCTTCCTTGGACAGCGCCATCTTCACCCCGGTAAACAGCAGGAAGGCACCGAAGATGTACAGCACCCAGGCAAAGTTCTGCACCAACGCCGCGCCTACGCCGATCATGATCGCCCGCAGCAACACCACCCCCAGGATGCCCCAGAACAACACGCGGTGCTGGTAGCGGCGGGGGATGGCAAAGTAGCTGAAGATCATTGCCATGACGAACACGTTGTCCATCGACAGCGACTGCTCGACCAGGAAACCGGTGTAGAACTCCAGTGCCGACTGCGCGCCCAACTGGTACCAGACCCCGGCGCCGAACAGCACGCCGACGCTGAAGTAGCCTGAATACAGCAGCAGGCTTTCGCGCATTTCGATTTCCCGGTCGTGGCGGTGCAGCACGCCCAGGTCGAGTACCAGCAAACCGATGACGATGGCCATGAACACCAGCCACAACCAGGCGCTGGTACCGAGGAACGGGGTGGTGAGAAATGCTTGCAGAGCTGTCATGAGCCCCTCCTTGAATGTCGACGTTGCTTGGCAACAGTGATCCGACATGGCGGCTTGGCAGCCGTCAGAGGGGCCCGGTATCACATGATTTTGAGCCTAGACCCGTTTACCAGTGATGCCGAACAGGGAGCTGTTACATTTCTTTGCCAGGGCTCGGATCTGGCCTTCAATACACCCACACCTCGACCCGTCGGTTACGTAACCGTCCTTGCTCCAGCTCATTGCCGGCCACGGGTAGTTCATCGCCCATCCCAGTCACCTCCAGCACCTCCACACCATCGCGCGCCAGCTCGCGCCGCACTGCTTGCGCGCGCAGGCGTGAGAGCAGGGCCGCGCGCCCGGGTGTCTCCTTGGGGTCGCCAAACCCCACCAGCACCGCCTTGCTCTGCAACTTGCCAGCCTGGCGCAGGTACTCGGCTACCCGCTGCACATCGCGCAGGGCCTTGTTGTCGAGGCTGGCGCTGCCTTCCTGGAAGCGAAAGTTCACGCTCAGCCGCTGCGCCTGCTGGGCGAGGGTGCGATAGCGCGGCGGCATATCAGACTGGGGAGGGACAGGTTGAGCCTTGATCTGCTGCGAAACGAAACCCTGCTGGGCGACGATCGCCTGGCCCGCGGGGCTTTGGGCGAAATCGGCCAGGGCCTTGGACTGGGGCTTGGGGTTGGCCGGCAGGTAGAAGTACAGGCGCCGCGATAGCGGGTAGTCTTCGCTGGCCACCAGTGCGCGTTCAGGCAGCATGGCCGGTGCGTCGCCCTCGGCCACTGCCAGCACCTTGGCCCCGTGCACGGCGGCCAGGCTGCTGAAGCCGATGGCCTGGCGGTCGGCACCTACCTGGGCCGCCAGTTCGTCACTGGACTCGAAGCGCTTGGCCTTGGGCGACAGTTCGCTGTGCAGAGGTTCCAGCACCAGTGCCTTGAAGGTCTCGAAAGTACCGGAACGGTCATCACGGGCATACAGGTGAATGGCCCCGCCAGAAACACCTAATTGTTCCCAGCGCTGGATCTGCCCGGAGAAAATCTGCGCCAGTTGTTTTGTGGTGAGCTGCGGCAGTGGGTTGTCGGGGTGGACGATGACCGCGACGCCATCCAGGCCGATGACTTGTTCAGCGCTGGCAGCACGCAGGTCGCCCAGGGCCTGCAGCTGGCGCACTTCACTGTCGTTGATCGGCCGCGATGCCGCTGCCAGGTCGGCCTCGCCCCGGCCCAGGGCAACGAAGCCGGTGCTGGAGCCGTGGGCGGCGATGTCCACGCGCACGGGCTGCCCATGCGCATCGCGCGCACTGATCACGGTTTCATTGGGCAGTTTGCCCGGCTGTTGCGCGATGGCGCTGGCTTGCTGCGCGCGCAATTGCCCCTGCACCAGCGCCGGCAGCAAGGCCGCACCAATCGTGTTGGAACCTTGCACGCGCAGGTGCTGGGGCTCGGCCAAGGTCGCAAGCGGTAGCAGGATAAGCAGCAAGACAAGCAGGCGGGGCATGCCGGATGGCCCTGTGGCATAGAGTTGGCCGGCAGATTACGACAGTGGCGTGATGATAATGTGACAGTCCGTAGGGGAGGGCTTTGCCCCTCCCTTCTCGGTGGCTGGCGAACTCAATGCGCCCCGGCAGACTTGCTCAAATCGCTCTCGGCCCACTCGGTATAGATGCACGCATCCGCCACTGCCCAACGCACCTTTACGCTGTCGCCCGGCTGCATCGGCATGCCTGCGGCTGACAGCGCCTTCACCGTCAGCTCGGTACCCCCTGCAGTCACCACATGGCAGGTTTGGCTCTCACCCAGGAACAGCACCTCGCCAACCTTGGCGCTGACCTCGTTCCAGCCCGCTGGCAGTGGCGCGCGCGCAGCCTGTTCGGCGGTCAGGGCCAGGGCCTTCTCCGGGCGCACCATGATCAGTGCATCTTGCGAGGCGGCCAGCCCTGGGGTCAGGCGAATGGCTACCGGCTGCCCCTCGAAACTGCCTGCGCCATTGCTGCTGGCCTTGATCCGCAGGAAGTTGGAGTTGCCCAGGAACGAAGCGACAAAGGCATTCGGCGGGTTTTGGTACAGGTCGTAACCGGTGCCCAGGCCGACGATCTTGCCGTGGCTGAAAATGGCGATGCGCTGGGACAGGCGCATGGCTTCTTCCTGGTCGTGGGTGACGTAGACGATGGTAATGCCCAGTCGGCGGTGCAACTGACGCAGTTCGTCCTGCAGGTCTTCTCGCAGCTTTTTGTCCAGCGCGCCGAGCGGCTCGTCCATCAGCAGGATACGCGGTTCGTACACCAGCGCCCGGGCAATCGCCACGCGCTGCTGCTGGCCGCCAGACATTTGCGAAGGTTTACGGTGGGCGAACTTCTCCAGTTGCACCAGCTTGAGCATGGCGTCGACGCGCTTGGCCGTCTCGGCAGCGCCGAGCTTGCGAATGGCCAGCGGGAAGGCGATGTTGTCGCGCACGTTCAGGTGCGGGAACAGCGAATAGCGCTGGAACACCATGCCGATGTCACGCTTGTGTGGTGGTACGTTGACCAGCGATTGGCCGTCGACCAGGATCTCGCCACTGCTGGGTGTTTCGAAGCCGGCCAGCATCGACAGGGTGGTGGACTTGCCCGAGCCGCTGGAGCCGAGGAAGGTCAGGAACTCGCCGTCCTGGATCTCCAGGTCGAGGTTGTCCACGGCGGTGAAGTCGCCGTAGTGCTTGTTCAGGCCGCGCAGGCTGACCAGGGTCTTGCCGTGCGCGTTGTCTTTGATCACTGCACTCATTGTTGTTTTCTCCGCGCTCAGGCGTTTTCGGTGCGCCGGCGCAAGGCGGCGGCAATGAACATGACAAGCAGCGACAGGCCGATCAGCAGGGTCGAGGCCACGGCAATGACCGGGCTGAGGTCCTGGCGCAGGGTGGTCCACATCTTCACCGGCAGGGTCTGCAGGTCGGGGCTGGCCATCATCACGCTCAGCACCACTTCATCCCACGACACCAGGAAGGCGAACAGGCCGCCGGCGATCATGCCGGGGCGGATGGCCGGGAAGGTGACCTTGAAGATCGCCTGCAGGCGCGAGGCACCGCAGATCACCGCGGCATCTTCAATCGACTGGTCGAACAGCTTCAGCGAGTTGATGATGGAAATGATGGTAAAGGGCAGGGCGACGATCACGTGGCTGACCACGAAGGCGAACAGCGTGCCGGTGTAGCCAAGTTTGAGAAACAGCGCATACACCGCCACGGCAATGATCACCAGCGGCACGATCATCGGCATGGTGAACAGCCCGTACAGCAGTTCGCGGCCCGGGAAGCGGCCACGCACCAGGGCGAACGCGCTGGGCAGGCCCAGCAGTACGGCGGCGAGGGTGGTCAGCACGGCCACCTTCAGGCTGGCCAGCGCAGCGTCCATCCACTCCGGGTTGGAGAAGAACTGGCCGTACCACTTGAAGGTCCAGCCTGGCGGCGGGAATACCAGCCACTGGGACGAGCCGAACGACAGCAGCACGATGAACACGACCGGCAGCAGCAGGAAGGCCGCGATGACCCCGGTGGTCAGGTACAGGCCCGTACGCAGCGGGCGACCCATGGCATTGGGAGACAGAAGCATGGCGGTTTACCTCGCGTTGCCAACCGGGGATTCCGGCTGCAGCTTCAGGTACAGGTAGAAGAGCACCAGGGTGATCGCCACCAGCAGTGCGGCGGCGGCGCTGGCCAGGCCCCAGTTGAGGAATGACTGCACCTGCTGGATGATGAATTCGGGCAGCATCATGTTCTGTGCACCGCCCAGCAGCGCCGGGGTGACGTAGTAACCGAGCGACATCACGAACACCATCAGCGCGCCGGAGAACAGCCCCGAGCGACACAGCGGCAGAAATACCTTCCAGAAGTTGGTCCACGGGCTGGCGCCACAGATGGAGCCCGCCTGCAGCACCATCGGGTCGATGGCGTGCATGGTCGCCTGCAGCGGCAGCACGATGAACGGGATCATGATGTAGCTCATGCCGATCACCACGCCGGTGAGGTTGTGCACCATTTCCAGCGGGGCATCGATGATGCCCATGGCCATCAGCGCCTTGTTGATCACCCCCGAGCTCTGCAGCAGCACCAACCATGAGTAGGTGCGTGCCAGCAGGCTGGTCCACATCGACAGCAATACGATGTTCAGCAGCCAGCGGCCCCAGCCCTTGGGCACCAGGGTGATCGCCCAGGCCAGCGGGAAGCCCAGCAGTACGCTGATCAGGGTGACCACGCCAGCCACCGAGAAGGTGTTGAACAGTACCCGTGCGTAGGCCGAGTTGGCGAACAGTTGCTCGTAGTTGCCCAGCCCAGGGGTTGGCTCAAGCACCCCGCGCAGCAACAGGCCGACCAGCGGGGCGAAGAAGAACAGGCCAAGGAACAGCAGGGCCGGCAGCAGGTTGCGGCTGCCTTTCCAGCGCTGGCTCAGGCTGGCGCGGCGGGGGGCGGTGCCCGGCGCGCCGGCACCCGTGGGGGCACCTTGCGCGTTATGCAGGGCATTGATGGCGACTTTCATTTGACCAACCACTCATTCCAGCGGGCCGCGATGGCTTGACCGTTCTTGGCCCAGTAGGCGAAGTCGAGGGTGACCTGGTCCTGGGCGTAGGCTGTTGGCAGGTTCGGCGCGAGGTCTTTGTCCAGCTTGGCCACGCTGTCGACGTTGACCGGCGCGTAGGCGGTCTTGTTGGCGAACTCGGCCTGGCCTTCGGCGCTGCTGGCGTTGGCCAGGAACTTCATGGCCGCATCCTTGTTCTTGGCGCCTTTGGGAATGACCAGGAAGTCGGCCATGACCAGGTTC